>NZ_SSOH01000050.1:0-56460 GCF_029873155.1 Pseudomonas sp. BN515
TGGTTGGACACCTCGCGGGCGAAGCCCATCTCGTGGGTCACCACCACCATGGTGCGGCCTTCCACGGCCAGGTCCTGCATGACCTTGAGCACCTCTCCCACCAGTTCCGGGTCCAGCGCCGAGGTGGGTTCGTCGAACAGCATCACCTCCGGCTCCATGGCCAGGGCACGGGCGATGGCCACGCGCTGCTGCTCGCCACCAGACATGTGCGCCGGGTAGGCATCCTTGCGATGGGCCACGCCCACCTTGGCCAGGTAGTGCTCGGCCTTTTCGATGGCTTCCTTCTTCGGCACACCGAGCACATGCACCGGCGCTTCGATCACGTTCTCCAGGGCGCTCATGTGCGACCACAGGTTGAAGTGCTGGAACACCATCGCCAGCCGCGAACGCATGCGCTGCAGCTGCTTCGGATCGGACGCCTTGAGGCCACCGTCGCGGTTGGCCACGAGCTTCAGCTCTTCGCCATTGAGGAGGATCTTGCCGCCGTGGGGCTGCTCCAGCATGTTGATGCAGCGCAGGAAGGTACTTTTGCCCGAGCCGCTCGAGCCGATGATGCTGATGACGTCACCGGCCTTGGCCGCCAGGGACACGCCCTTGAGCACTTCGTGGCTGCCGTAGCGCTTGTGCAGGTCTTGGACTTCCAGTTTGTACATGGTGGGGGCTCTCTGTGCGATTCGTGGAAAGTCAGGCCTTGCGCGGGGCCAGGTAGGCCAGGTAGCGGCGCTCGGCGGCCTTGAACAGGCGCACCAGGATGAAGGTCAGGCAGAGGTAGAACAGGCCGGCGGTGATGAAGGCCTCGAACGGCAGGTAGTACTGCGAGTTCACGGTACGCGCGGCGCCGGTGATGTCGATCAGGGTGACGATGGACGCCAGACTGGTGGTGTGCAGCATCATGATGACTTCGTTGCTGTACTGCGGCAGCGCGCGACGCAGGGCCGACGGCAGCAGGATGCGGCGATAGAGCTTGGCGCGGGACATGCCCATGGCCTTGGCCGCCTCGATTTCGCCGTGGGGCGTGGCCTTGATGCTGCCGGCGAGGATTTCTGCGGTGTAGGCGCTGGTGTTGATGGCAAAGGCCAGGCACGCGCAGAAGGTCGCGTTGGACAGATAGGGCCAGAAAGCGCTCTCGCGCACCCACTCGAACTGGGCCAGGCCGTAGTAGATGAGGAACAGCTGCACCAGCATCGGAGTGCCGCGGATCACGTAGGTGTAAAGCCAGGCGGGCAAGTTCACCCATGGCTGCTTCGACACTCGCATCAGCGCCAGCGGCACGGCCGAGGCCAGACCAAGGGCGAGGGAAATCGCCAGGAGCTTGAGGGTAACCAGCACGCCACCGAAGTAGAGCGGCAGGCTCTCCCAGATCACGTTGTAGTCGAAGATCATAGTTCAGCCGCCTTGATGCCTACGGAGTAGCGCCGCTCCATGAAGCGCAGGGCCAGCAGGGAAATGCTGGTCAGCACCAGGTAGAGCGCGGCAACCGCGAGATAGAAGGTGAAGGGTTCACGGGTCGCGTCCGCTGCACTCTTGGCCTTGAACATCATGTCCTGCAGACCGACCACCGAGATCAGCGCAGTGGCCTTGGTCATCACCAGCCAGTTGTTGGTGAAACCGGGAATCGCCAGGCGGATCATCTGCGGCACCAGGATGCGGAAGAACACCTTGGTCCCGCTCATGCCATAGGCCAGGCCCGCCTCGCCCTGCCCTTTCGGGATCGCCATGAAGGCGCCACGGAAGGTTTCGGAAAGGTATGCACCGAAGATGAAGCCGAGGGTGAAGACACCGGACCAGAACGGGTCGAGGTCGATGTAGTCCTCATAGCCGACCATGGGCGCCACGACGTTCACCAATTGCTGGCCGCCGTAGAAGATCAGCAGGATCAGCACCAGGTCAGGGATGCCGCGGATCACGGTGGCATAGGTCTCGCCCATCAGGGCGAGCCACTTGATCGGCGAAAGCCGGAAGGCCGCACCCACCAGGCCGAGCACCACCGCCAGGGATATGGAAGACAGGGCCAGCAGCAGGGTGAGCCAGGCACCATCGAGAATGGTCGAGCCGTAGCCGTTGAGCATGATCAGATCCTCATGCAGCGCGCCGGGTTGCACCGGGCGGCACCGCCACAACGAAAAAGTGGCACAAACCGCAATCTGAAGTTTGTGCCACTTTCAGGGAAAAGCGATTACTCGCCGTAGACGTCGAAGGTGAAGTACTTGTCCTGTACTTCCTTGTACTTGCCATTGGCACGAATGGCGGCAATGGCGGCAGTGATTTTGTCGGCCAGGGCCTTATCGCCCTTGCGCACGGCGATACCGGCGCCTTCACCGAAGTACTTCTGCTCGGTGTAGTCCGGACCAACCAGGGCGAAGCCCTTGCCGGCATCGGTCTTGAGGAAGCCGTCGTCGATGTTCACGGCGTCGGCCAGGGTGGCGTCCAGGCGGCCGGCGGTCATGTCCAGGAAGATCTCGTTCTGCGAGCTGTAGCGCACCACTTCGACACCGGCAGGTGCGAAGACGTCGGTTGCGTAGCGGTCGTAGACAGAAGCGCGCTGCACGCCGACTTTCTTGCCCTTCAGGTCCGCCAGCGGGTCGTTGATCACGGTGCCGGCCTTCATCGCCAGTTTGACCGGGGTCTGGTAGTACTTGCCGGTGAAGTCCACGGACTTCTTGCGTTCTTCGGTAATGGTCATGGACGAAAGTACGGCGTCGAACTTGCGTACTTTCAGGGCCGGGATCAGGCCGTCGAACTCCTGCTCGATCCACTGGCACTTGACCTTCATCTCTTCGCACAGGGCGTTGCCGATGTCGTAGTCGAAGCCAGTGATCTTGCCGTCCGGGGTCTTGAAGGCGAAGGGCGGGTAAGCGGCTTCGATACCAATGCGCAGAGGCTTGGCGTCGTCAGCGATAGCAGCCAGCGGCGACAACAGGGACAGCGCCATGGCGCCGAGAAGTGCAATCTTCTTCATGTTATGACTCCTTCAAAGGGATATGGCTTCTGTTGGCAGCGTGAGAGTTCGCCCAGACGGTCCACGAAATTGTAGAAAGAGTCGTCGTCTTTGCTGGCTGAAGGCCGTGTGCAAAAGGCTCCGACTGGGTGTGCGGCATTCTAGCCACACCCCTTAAGTCGATATTTCTTCAATGCGACAACAAATTACAGAAGCGCAGGAGAGAGGGAGAAACAGCATTGACAGGCACTGAGAAAAGTGCCGGGAAGATCAAGCACAGAACCTATTAATAAGGCAATTATCGGACCACAAATTCCTTAAGCCTTTTATTTCGCGGCCTGGCGAATTTCCTCTTGTTCTTCGGCGCACAAAAAACACCTTGAATGAGCGCGACTCGTTCCCGATGGAACCAGTTCCGTGCGCGCTGTAACCACGACTGTTACTTGCCCTCTCCTCCCTCACCCGAAATCCGATACGAATTCGGTATTTGCCATCGAAAGCAGATAAACCGGCTCACGAATTTCAGACAGCCATAAATGCGAAACCCCGCCGCGGCTTGTGGCCGGGGCGGGGTTTTGCTGCAGGCTCCGATCAGGCGGCCTGCATGGTGCGATGAGTATCGATGAGGTGTTGCACCACTCCGGGATCAGCCAGGGTGGAGATGTCGCCGAGGGCGTCGTATTCGGCGACGGCGATCTTGCGCAGGATACGGCGCATGATCTTGCCCGAGCGGGTCTTCGGAAGGCCCGGAGCCCACTGGATCACATCCGGGGTAGCGATCGGACCGATCTCCTTGCGCACCCAAGCCCTGAGTTCCTGACGCAGTTGCTCGGAGGCTTCCTCGCCAGCATTCAGGGTGACGTAGACGTAGATGCCCTGCCCCTTGATGTCGTGCGGCACGCCTACTACCGCGGCCTCGGCCACCTTCGAGTGGGCAACCATGGCGCTCTCGATTTCGGCAGTGCCCATGCGGTGGCCGGAGACGTTCAGCACGTCATCCACGCGACCGGTGATCCAGAAGTAGCCGTCTTCATCGCGACGGGCGCCGTCGCCGGTGAAGTACATGCCTTTGAAGGTCTTGAAGTAGGTGTCGACGAAGCGGTCGTGATCGCCGAACAGGGTACGGGCCTGACCCGGCCAGGAGTCGATGATCACCAGGTTGCCTTCAGCCGGGCCGTCGATGAGGTTGCCCAGGTTGTCCACCAGCGCCGGCTGCACGCCGAAGAAGGGACGTGCGGCGGATCCCGGTTTCAGCGCATGGGCGCCCGGCAGCGGAGTCATCAGGCAGGCGCCGGTTTCGGTCTGCCACCAGGTGTCGACGATCGGGCAGCGACCCTGGCCGACGTTCTCATAGTACCAGTGCCAGGCTTCCGGATTGATCGGCTCACCCACCGAGCCCAGCAGGCGCAGGCTGGAACCATCGGCACCTTCGACCGCGGCCTTGCCCTCGGCCATCATGGCGCGAATGGCGGTCGGCGCGGTGTAGAGGATGTTCACCTTGTGCTTGTCGACGATCTTCGCCACGCGGGTGACATCCGGGTAGTTCGGCACGCCTTCGAACATCAGGGTAGTGGCGCCATTGGCCAGAGGGCCGTAGACCAGATAGGTGTGGCCGGTCACCCAGCCGATGTCGGCGGTGCACCAGAAGACTTCGCCCGGGCGGTAGTCGAACACGCGCTCATGGGTCAGCGAGGCGTAGACCAGATAGCCGCCAGTGGTGTGCAGCACACCCTTGGGCTTACCGGTGGAGCCGGAGGTGTAGAGGATGAACAGCGGGTCCTCGGCGCCCATTTCCTTCGGAATGCAGTGGCTGGAAGCGACCTTCATCAGGTCCTCGTACCAGACGTCGCGATGCTGGTTCCACTTGATGTCGGCACCGGTGCGCTTGACCACAACGATCTTCTGCACGCTGCAGGTTTCAGGGTTGGTCAGGGCGTCATCGACGTTGGCCTTGAGCGGTACCTTCTTGCCACCGCGCACACCTTCGTCGGAGGTGATCACCACCTTGGACTTGCAGTCGATGATGCGACCGGCCAGGGCCTCAGGGGAGAAACCGCCGAACACCACGGAGTGGATCGCGCCAATGCGGGTACAGGCCAGCATGGCGACCACGGCTTCCGGGATCATCGGCATGTAGATGGTCACCACGTCACCACGGTGCACGTCCTGGCCGCGCAGGGCGTTGGCGAATTTGCAGACGCGCTCGTGGAGGTCGCGGTAGGTGATGACTTCGTGCTCGGCCGGGTCATCGCCTTCCCAGATGATCGCAGGCTGGTCGCCGCGCTCGGCGAGATGGCGATCCAGGCAGTTGGCGGAGACGTTGAGGCTGCCGTCGGCGAACCACTTGATGTCGACGTGGTGATCGTCGAAGGAGGTCTGCTTCACCTTGGTGAAGGGCTTGATCCAGTCCAGGCGCTTGGCCTGCTCGCGCCAGAATCCGTCTGGGTTGATCACGGACTGCTGGTACATGGCTTTGTAGGTCGCTTCGTCGGTGAGGGACTGGGCGGCCACTTCAGGGCGGACCGGATACAGAGAAGCAGCACTCATTGGGTCTTACCTCGGTGGGTAGTTGTTTTTGTATGACGTCTTTTGTATCCCCCACCCTTCTACACGGCCATTCGACCATGGTCTTACCAAACCCGGACTATGGTCGAAGCACCGAAAATCGCGTAGCGCCGGACAGGCACGCACTCACTTATCCACAGGGCAAAAAAAACCGGCCCATATCCAGGGACATGGGCCGGTGAAGCACTATCGGGTCGTTGGTGAGAGCCCGGGATCAACCCGGAGCACGGCACGTGGACGACCGGCCACGTGCCGCACAGTGTCAGACGTGGGCGTCCTGGTATTCCTTCTCGGCTTCGTCGAAGCGCTTGATCATCGCAGCGGACGGCGCATTGCCGATGCGGCTGAAGATCAGGATGCCGAGGGTGCAGAGGATGAAGCCCGGAACGATTTCGTACAGACCGGTCCAGCCGAAGAAGTTCTTCCACAGGACAACGGTCACAGCACCCAGGATCATGCCGGCCAGGGCACCGTTTCGAGTCATGCCCTTCCAGATCAGGGACAGGATCACCACCGGACCGAAGGCAGCGCCGAAACCAGCCCAGGCGTAGGACACCAGGCCCAGTACCTTGCTTTCCGGGTCAGCGGCGATGGCGATAGCGATCACGGCCACCAGCAGCACCATGGCGCGACCGACCCAGACCAGTTCGGCCTGGCTGGCGTTCTTGCGGAAGAAGGCCTTGTAGAAGTCTTCGGTGAGGGCACTGGAGCACACCAGCAGCTGGCAGCTCAGGGTGGACATCACGGCCGCCAGGATGGCGGACAGCAGCACGCCAGCGATCCACGGGTTGAAGAGGATCTTGGCCAGCTCGATGAACACGCGCTCGTGGTTCTCGCCAACGGCGCCAGCCTGCTCCGGATGAGCGGAGAAGTAGGCGATACCGAAGAAGCCCACGGCTACAGCGCCGGCCAGGCAGAAGATCATCCAGGCCATGGAGATGCGGCGGGCATTCGGGATGGACTTGACCGAGTCGGCAGCCATGAAGCGCGCCAGGATGTGCGGCTGGCCGAAGTAGCCCAGGCCCCAGGCGAGCAGGGAGATCACACCAACGAAGGTGGCACCCTTGAACATGTCGAAGTGGGCGGCGTCCTTCATTTCGATGGCGACGAAGGTAGCGTCCATGCCGCCGGTGGCAATCATCACGATGATCGGAGTGAGGATCAGGGCGAAGATCATCAGGCTGGCCTGGACAGTGTCGGTCCAGCTAACGGCCAGGAAGCCACCGACGAAGGTGTAGCAGATGGTGGCAGCAGCACCGGCCCACAGGGCGGTTTCGTAGGAAATGCCGAAGGTGCTCTCGAACAGGCGGGCACCGGCCACAACACCGGAGGCGCAGTAGATGGTGAAGAACACCAGGATCACCACGGCGGAGAAGATGCGCAGGATGCGGCTGTTGTCTTCGAAGCGGTTGGTGAAGTAGTCCGGCAGGGTCAGGGCGTTGCCGTTGTGCTCGGTCTGCACGCGCAGACGGCCGGCAACCAGCAGCCAGTTGAGGTAGGCACCGGCGATCAGGCCAATGGCGATCCAGCTTTCGGAGAGACCAGAGAGGTAGACGGCACCCGGCAGGCCCATCAGCAGCCAGCCGCTCATGTCGGAGGCGCCGGCGGACAGTGCGGTAACGAAGCTACCGAGGCTGCGGCCACCCAGGATGTAGTCGGAAAGGTTATTGGTGGAGCGATAGGCGGCGAAGCCGATCAGCACCATGGCCGCGATATAGATCACGAAGGTGATCAGCATCGGGTTGCTCATACTCATGGGGGTCTCCCCTGCTCGTTTGTTTTTATTCGGGGGCGGCGGGTAATCCGCTCCCTTGGTTGCTATTTGGCGGGCGCTCGTGGCGACCACCGGTTTTCTTCCCGACCACCTCGGCCATGGGGCCAATGCAATCCCGATCGGGCAATCGACGCAGGGCATCCGGCCCCACCAATGCGACGACGGACCAGCCCCGGTGGACCTGGCCCATCGCACGAATCCAAGACGCTCCCGGCACACCGGCGAACCGCGCTATTGCTCGGTCTAGTACATCCATCCGGGCTCGCAAGAACGATTCCCATTTGGACCCCGGAAGGCGAGTGCGGAATTTAGAGATATGGCACTCCGCCTTTCTTGTCAGATTCTCTGATTTATTTGCAGAAAGCTCTGATTAAGGGAACTTTCCGCCAAAAGGTGCAACCCGGCGCCGAGCGCCTGAAATAGCACATTCGGCAAAGTCAGACAGGTGAATCGATAAAGGTCGGTTGCGCCTGACAGGTACAACCATCCCGAGCATGGAAGAACCGGTTGCACCCAATCAGCAACTCCAATAAATGGATGACCGGCGGTCCTGGCGACCCGCCGAAGTGGCTGGCGAGGGGATTTATTCGTTGCCGCGCAGTCGCTTGGGGGTAAGCCCCAGGTAGCGGCGCATGGCAGTGGTCAGCGCGCTCTGGCTGGAGAAACCACATTCTTCGGCAATGCGCACCAGCGGCTGATCGCTTTCCCGCAGCAGGCGTGCGGCGTGATCGAGGCGGGTCTTGAGCAGGTACTGGTGGGGCGTCAGGCCCAGGCTGTCCTTGAACTGGGCATGGAAGTGGCTCGGGCTCAGGCACGCTACCTGGGCCAGTTCCGCCACGCTGATCCGGCGCGACAGGTTGTCCTGGATGTAGCCGTCCAGACGTTCGACATCGAGGCTGCCCACCGGCCGTCGATTCACCTCGCCAAACAGGCGCAGATACAGGGCGCGCAGCAGGATGCCGCCGAGGGAGCGGGCCAGCATCGGGTCGCTGCCGTAGCGGGCGAGTTCAGCACCGGCGTAGCTCAGGAGGTTCTGGAAGTCGGCGTCCAGTTCGGGATAGCGCGGCGCCTCGAACAGGCGGCCGAGCAGTTCCTGGTCTTCGGCGGAGGTGCCCTGCTGATCCAGGTCGAGGATCAGCATGCGGTTCTCGCCCACGCCGGCAAATTCGTGCCCGGCATCCCCCGGCACCAGGCACGCACGCATCCGGCAAACCTCGCCGCCACGGCCATCCACCTCGAACTCGGCGCGGCCGGCAAGGGACATCACCAGTTGGTGATGGTCATGGGCGTGATGGTGGGCCTGATCGTCCAGGCACAGGAGACGAGCTTCGAACATGGGGCGGCCTGATCAAAATTTGCGCATTCTAGCCGTCGCAACCCGGGTTGCACAGCGCCATCCGGCAGAGGCGCACCTCGGCGGGCGGTTGAAAAGCCTTCCGCCCCGCCCCATCTAGCCTGGGTAAGCCAACTGCCAGGTGCCCCCATGAGCGATCAGGACATCAACGCCGACATCGTCGAAGAAGCCACTTCAAGCCAGCGGACAGGCCTGGTGTTACCCGGCCAGACCCTGCCCGACAAGGTCTACATCATTCCCATCCACAACCGCCCATTCTTCCCGGCCCAGGTGCTGCCGGTGATCGTCAACGAAGAACCCTGGGCGGAGACCCTGGAGCTGGTGGCCAAGACCGACCATCGCTGCCTGGCACTGTTCTTCATGGAAAACCCGCCGGAAGACCCACGCCACTTCGACCCCAGCACCCTGCCCGAACACGGCACGCTGGTGCGCGTGCACCACGCCAGCCGCGATGGCGGCAAGCTGCAGTTCGTGGCCCAGGGCCTGTCACGCGTGCGCATTCGCGGCTGGCTCAAGCGCCATCGTCCGCCCTACCTGGTGGAGGTGGATTATCCACAGAGCCCCCAGGACCCGCGCGACGAGGTCAAGGCCTATGGCATGGCGCTGATCAACGCGATCAAGGAGTTGCTGCCGCTCAACCCGCTGTACAGCGAGGAACTGAAGAACTACCTCAACCGCTTCAGCCCCAACGATCCCTCGCCGCTGACCGACTTCGCCGCCGCCCTGACCACTGCGCCCGCCCGGGAACTGCAGGAGGTGCTGGACACGGTGCCGATCCTCAAGCGCATGGAGAAGGTGCTGCCGCTGCTGCGCAAGGAAGTGGAAATGGCGCGGTTGCAGAGCGAGCTTTCCGCCGAGGTGAACCGCAAGATCGGCCAGCACCAGCGCGAATTCTTCCTCAAGGAACAGCTCAAGCTGATCCAGCAGGAACTGGGCATCACCAAAGACGACCGCAGCGCCGACAGCGAGCAGTTCGCCCAGCGCCTGGAAGGCAAGGTGCTGCCCGACCAGGCGAAGAAGCGCATCGACGAAGAGATGAACAAGCTGTCGATCCTGGAAACCGGGTCGCCGGAGTACGCGGTCACCCGCAACTACCTGGACTGGGCCACCTCGGTCCCCTGGGGCGTCTACGGCGCCGACAAGCTCGACCTCAAGCACGCCCGCAAGGTGCTGGACAAGCACCACGCCGGGCTGGACGACGTGAAGAACCGCATTCTCGAGTTCCTCGCCGTCGGTGCCTTCAAGGGGGAAATCTCCGGTTCCATCGTGCTGTTGGTGGGCCCGCCCGGCGTGGGCAAGACCAGCATCGGCAAATCCATCGCCGAATCCCTTGGGCGCCCCTTCTATCGCTTCAGCGTCGGTGGCATGCGCGACGAAGCCGAAATCAAGGGTCACCGCCGCACCTACATCGGCGCCCTGCCCGGCAAGCTGGTGCAGGCACTGAAGGAGGTCGAGGTGATGAACCCGGTCATCATGCTCGACGAAATCGACAAGCTCGGCGCCAGCTACCAGGGCGACCCGGCCTCCGCGCTACTGGAGACCCTCGACCCGGAGCAGAACGTCGAATTCCTCGACCATTACCTGGACCTGCGCCTGGACCTGTCCAAGGTGCTGTTCATCTGCACCGCCAACACCCTGGACTCCATTCCCGGCCCGCTGCTCGACCGCATGGAGACCATTCGTCTGTCCGGCTACATCACCGAAGAGAAGCACGCCATCGCCAAGCGCCACCTCTGGCCGCGTCTGCTGGAGCGAACCGGGGTGCCGAAGGAACGCCTGTCGATCACCGACGGTGCGATGACCTCGGTGATCGAAGGCTATGCGCGCGAAGCCGGGGTGCGCCAGCTCGAGAAGCAGTTGGGCAAGATCATCCGCAAATCCGTCGTGCGCCTGCTGGAAGAGCCGGAGGCGAAGATCAAGGTCGGCCAGAAGGACCTGGAGCACTACCTGGGGCTGGCGCCATTCCGCAAGGAACAGCTGCTGGCGGGCGTCGGCGTGATCACCGGGCTGGCCTGGACCAGCCTCGGCGGGGCCACCCTGCCCATCGAGGCGACGCGCATCCACACGCTGAATCGCGGCTTCAAGCTCACCGGCCAGTTGGGCGACGTGATGAAAGAGTCCGCCGAGATCGCCTACAGCTATATCAGCTCGCACCTCAAGCGCTATGGCGGCGACGCGGGCTTCTTCGACCAGGCGTTCGTCCACCTCCACGTACCGGAAGGCGCGACCCCCAAGGATGGCCCCAGCGCCGGCATCACCATGGCCAGCGCGTTGCTCTCCCTGGCGCGTAACCAGGTGCCGAAGAAGGGTGTGGCCATGACCGGCGAACTGACCCTGACTGGCAAGGTCCTGCCCATTGGCGGGGTCCGCGAGAAAGTCATCGCCGCGCGCCGACAGAAGATCCACGAGCTGATCCTGCCGGAAGCCAATCGGGGAGCCTTCGAAGAGCTGCCGGACTACCTCAAGGAAGGCCTGACGGTGCACTTCGCCCGCCGCTTCAGCGATGTGGCGAAGGTGCTGTTCGACTGACAGGCCCTACGCAAGGGCGGGGTCAGCCGTTATGCTGACCCCGCCCTTGACCGATGGAGCCTCCGATGTCCCTCGTTCCCTCCCCTCGCCTGCTGTTGCCCCTGGGCCTCGCCCTGCTCGCCGCCTGCGCCCAGCAGAAAACCGGCCCGATTGTGGTCCAGGACCAGCAGGACGATTGCCCGCTGTCCCTCAGCCAGGGCCAACCCCTGGTGCTGACCCTGCCGAGCAATCCCACCACCGGCTTCCGCTGGGTGATGCGCGATGCCGCCACCAACGTGCTGCAGAGCCTCGGCCCGGAGGTCTACTCGACGCCGGAGGATGCCGGTCTCGTGGGCAGCGCCGGGCAATCCACCTGGCGCTTCAAGGCCAGCCAGCCCGGCGAAGGTCGCTTGCGCCTGGACTACCAGCGCCCCTGGGAGACCGACGTGGCGCCGGCGGAAAGCTTCGACTGCCAGATCAGCGTCAAGTAGCGCCAAATGACTGCGCCGTTGGCGTCTGCCGCCTGGCGGGCGCAGCGGCACCTTTCCATAGTGATGCCCTGACGGACTCGCAGGAGCATTCATGGGAACCCTGATCTTCGGACTGGCCGGCGCACTGGCCTTTCTCAGCGGACTCGCGCTGGACCTCGACTGGTTGTGCTTCATCAGCAAGCCGACCCCTGTCATCGCGCTGTTGATCTGGCTGCGTCGTGCGCCCGCTGGTGCCTATCGCCGCTGGATCGCCATCGGCCTCGTGCTCTCCCTGCTCGGCGACATGCTGCTGGAATGGCCGGCCGACCTGTTCGTGTTCGGCCTCGGCGCCTTTCTCCTTGCCCACCTGGCCTACCTGCGCGCCTACCTGCTGGACACCCGCCGGCTGGCCCCGCTCGCGCTGCTGGTGGCCGCCGGCTGCGGCGCTGCCATCTTCGCCCTGCTCGCCTCGGGCGGGCTTGGCGCCCTGCTGGTGCCAGTCGCCTGCTACGCGCTGGCCATCAGCGCCATGCTTTGGCGCGCCCTGGCCCGCCTGGGACACGATCTCGACCGCCAATCGGCACTGCTGGCAGCGAGCGGTGCGGCACTCTTCGTGCTGTCGGACAGCCTGATCGGCATCAACCGTTTCGTCTCCCCCTTCAGCGGCGCGAGCTACCTGATCATCCTCAGCTACTGGTTGGGCCAATGGGGAATCGCAGCCTCTGTAGTGGCCATGTCGACCTCCGCACTCTCCCTGAAAAAACCGTCAGCGCCGTCCCGGGAAATCGGCTATAGCAAATAGGCGGACACTTAAACGGGGAGCGTGTAATGGGTAACCTGGTTCGACTGTGGAGCTTGCTGTGCTGTGCAGTTGCTATCGCGGGTTGCGGTAGTTTGCTGCCCAGCGAACGAGCTGAAGTCCTGTCGCCATTTCGCAGTTACTCCGATGCGGAAGCCCGCTATTCACAAGCGGTCCCAGGCCGGACGACACGCCCTGAGCTGTTCTCCCTGGGATTCGATCCGCTGATCGAAGGGAACGGCAAGATGCTCTCGTTCATCGACGTGCGCCTGATGTTCGTCCAGCCCAACGTGCCCATCGACTACCTGCCCGAAGGCTTGATGAAGTGCCTGGAAGCCAAGGATCGCTGCATCGGCTACGCCTTCGAGTTCACCAAGACCGATACCCAGCGGGTGGGCAGCTTCTGGGCGGACGTCTTCAACTTCCGCAAGAACCGCGAGCTCCAGGGCTGGGTATTCCGCGCGGTGTTCGTGCTGGTGGATGACGTGCTGGTGCACAAGGTGAGCAACGGCGAGCCGAACATCCGCCGTCACGAGGTCAAGCGCAACCCGCTGGGGCCGTTGCAGGGTGCGGGAGAGTTCTTTTCCGATCAGCTGAAGTGAGGGAGGTTTGGCCGCGTCGCGCAGTCCGTTAGAATGCCGGCCTTTTCCCTTGCTGGTACCGGCCCGTGACCGAAAGTCCCGATCGCATCTACGCCAATCCCCAGGCCCAAGTCGCCGACTTCGCCTTCAATGAAGACGTGGTCCGGGTCTTTCCGGACATGATCAAGCGCTCGGTTCCGGGTTATCCCACTATCGTCGAGAACATCGGCGTGCTGGCGGCGCAGTTCGCCCAGCCCAACACCCCGCTGTATGACCTGGGCAGCTCCCTCGGCGCCGTGACCCAGGCCCTGCGTCGCCATGTGAAGACCGATGGTTGCAAGGTCATCGCTGTGGATAACTCCAGCGCCATGGTGGATCGCTGCCGCGAATACCTGCATGCCCAGGACGCCATGTTCCAGGAGCTGCTGCCGGTGGAGGTGGTCGAGGCCGACATCCTCGCCCTGGACTTCCAGCCCTGTTCCCTGGTGGCGATGAACTTCACCCTGCAGTTCGTACCCCGCGAGCACCGCACCCCGCTCCTTGGCCGCATTCGCCAGGCGCTGCTGCCGGGCGGCGCGCTGATCCTCTCGGAGAAGCTGCGCTTCGAAGATGCCGACGAGCACCAGTTGCTCACCGACCTGCACGTCGCCTTCAAGCGTGCCAACGGCTACAGCGAACTGGAAATCGCCCAGAAACGCAGCGCGCTGGAAAACGTCATGCACCCGGACAGCCTGGAAGAACACCGCGAACGCCTGCTGGCAGCGGGATTCTCCAAGGTCGTGCCCTGGTTCCAGTGTCTCAACTTCGCTTCGCTGATCGCCCTGCCATGATTCGAACGCTGGACCTCGACGCCCTGCAACAACGACTGGCGGGCACAAACCTGCAGGACTGGGCAGCCGACCTGCCCGCGCAACTCGACACCAAGCTGGCAGTCGGCCACGGCGACCTCGAGCGCTGGGGTGCGGCGGTCAATGCCCTGCCGCCCCTGCAACCGCAGCAGGTGGAACTGGCGCAGCGCTTCCTGCTCGACGGCCCTTGTGACGACGCCACGCGAGCCGCACTGAAAACCGCACTACAGGGGCTGATTCCCTGGCGCAAAGGCCCCTTCGAAGTGTTCGGTGTGCACGTCGATACCGAATGGCGTTCGGACTGGAAGTGGTCGCGGGTCGCGCCGCATCTGGACCTGCGCGGCCGCCGTGTACTGGATGTCGGCTGCGGAAACGGTTACTACCAGTGGCGCATGCTGGGCGCAGGCGCTGACTGCGTGGTGGGCGTCGATCCCAACTGGCTGTTCTTCTGCCAGTTCCTGGCCATGAAGCGCTTCCTGCCCGACCTCCCCGCCTGGCACCTGCCGCTGGCGCTGGAAGAACTGCCACCGAAGCTGGAAGGCTTCGATACCGTGTTCTCCATGGGCGTGCTCTACCATCGCCGCTCGCCCATCGACCATCTGCTCGACCTCAAGGACTGCCTGCGTCGCGGTGGCGAGCTGGTGCTGGAAACCCTCGTGGTGGAAGGCGACGCCCAGCAGGTGCTGGTACCCGAGGATCGCTACGCGCAGATGCGCAACGTCTGGTTCCTGCCTTCGGTGCCGGCCCTGGAATTGTGGCTGCGCCGCGCGGGCTACGTGGACGTCCGTTGCGTAGACGTCAGCTACACCAGCGTGGAAGAGCAACGCAGCACCGACTGGATGCGCTACCAGTCCCTGCCCGAATTCCTCGACCCCGCAGACCACAGCCGCACCATCGAAGGCCTCCCGGCACCGGCCCGCGCCGTGCTGATTGCGCGCAAGCCCTGACGATCGCTGCTTATGGTGAGCACGCCCCGCTTTTCGTAGGTTGGGTAGATCCTGCGAAACCCAACGCAGCGAACTCACCCCACACATCGTTGGGCCTCGTTCCTCGGCGTCAACCTACAGGGCCGCTGCGCAGCCCTTGGCGAATGAAATCGCCCCCCACAGAAAGCAAATCCTGTGGGGGGCGATTTCAATTGCTAAGCCAGGCCGGAGTCCGGCCCTGATCCTGATCAGCCCTTGGCGGCAGCCGAAACGATCAGTTGCTTCATCTCCACCACCGCCTGCTTGAAGCCAACGAACAGCGCGTGGGCCACCAGGGCGTGGCCGATGTTCAGTTCGTTGATGCCGGGGATCGCAGCCACCGGCTCGACGTTGTGGTAATGCAGGCCATGGCCGGCGTTGACGATCAGGCCGAGCTTGAGGCCCAGGGCGACGCCTTCCTGGATGCGCTGCAGCTCGCGGGCGGCTTCTTCCGGGGTATGAGCGTCGGCATAGCGGCCGGTATGCAGTTCGATGGCCGGGGCTCCCACGCGATGCGAGGCCTCGATCTGTCGCGGGTCAGCGTCGATGAACAGCGAAACCTCGCTACCCACCTTGGCCAGGCGCTCCACTGCGGCCTTGATGCGTGCTTCCTGGCCGGCGACGTCGAGGCCACCTTCGGTGGTCAGTTCCTGACGGGTTTCGGGTACCAGGCAGACATGCTCGGGGCGGATTTCCTCGGCGAAGGTCATCATTTCCTCGGTCACGCCCATCTCGAAGTTCATGCGGGTCTGCAGCACTTCCTTGAGCACGCGTACGTCACGCTCCTGGATGTGCCGGCGGTCCTCGCGCAGGTGCACGGTGATGCCATCGGCGCCTGCCTCTTCGGCGTCCAGGGCCGCCTTGACCGGGTCCGGGTAACGGGTGCCGCGGGCCTGGCGGAGGGTGGCGACGTGGTCGATGTTCACGCCGAGAAGTACGCGGTTGGCTTCAGTCACGGGGAGGTTCCTTGATCGTCATGAATAGCTCGCGGCTGACCAGTGGCCGGCCGCCCAGGTGAGGTGCCAGGGCCTGGCGCATCAGGCGCTTGGCCGCGCCGAGCGCGCCCGGGGCGCTCCAGTCGGCTTCGGCCAGGGCGAGGAGTTCGCGGCCCTGGAACAGGCCGGGCTGCAACTGCGCCACCGGCTCCAGTCCGGCATCGGGCTGCAGCCGGTAGATGCCGTCAGGGGCGATGGGTTGCCCGACCAGGTCCGTATCCAGGGCGAAACCATAGCCCAGCTCATCCAGCAGGCGCCATTCGAATGCGCGCAGCAGCGGTTCCAGCGGACGGTTGGCGGCAAGCGCCTGGAGGGTTACGGCGTAATGCTCGAAAAGCGCGGGCTGCGGGTCTTCGGCCGGCAGCAGGCGAATCAGCAGTTCATTGAGGTAGAGGCCGCTGAACAGTGCCTCGCCGGCAAGCAGGTTGGGAATGCCGGCGCTCTCCAGTCGGCCAACGTTCTTCAGCTCGCCGCGGCCGCGGAATTCGGCTTCCAGCGGCAGGAATGGCCGCGCCAGGGTGCCGGCCTTGCCACGGGCGCCGCGTAGCACTGCACGCAGGCGCCCTTCGGGCGTGAAGAAGTCGACCAGCGCGCTGCTTTCCCGATAGGCCCTGCTGTGCAGGACGAACGTCGGCAGCGCCGCGCTGATCATCGAGAGGCTCAGAGGTCGTTGTAGCCCAGGGAACGCAGGGCACGCTCGTCGTCGGACCAGCCGCCCTTCACTTTCACCCAGAGGTTGAGCATGACCTTGGAGTCGAACATGGTTTCCATGTCCTTGCGGGCGTCCTGGCCGATGCGTTTGATGCGCTCGCCGCCGTCGCCAATGATGATCTTCTTCTGGCCGTCGCGCTCAACCAGGATCAGGGCGTGGATGTGCAGGACATGGCCTTCCTGCTTGAACTCTTCGATTTCCACCGTGATCTGGTAGGGCAGCTCGGCGCCCAGCTGGCGCATGATCTTCTCGCGCACCAGTTCGGCGGCGAGGAAACGGCTGCTACGGTCGGTGATCTGGTCTTCCGGGAAGAAATGATCCCCTTCCGGCAGGCGCTCGGCCACCAGGCGCTCCAGGGTGTCGAGATTGTGGCCCTGGAGGGCGGAAATCGGGACCAGCTCGGCATTCGGGAGTTGCTCCTGAAGCCAGGACAGGTGCGGGATCAGGTCGCCCTTCTCGTCCATGCGATCGGTCTTGTTCACGGCGAGCAGCACCGGGCCCTGCACGTACTGCACACGCTCCAGAACCAGTTGGTCCTCTTCGGTCCAGCGGTCACGGTCGACCACGAAGACGACCACGTCCACGTCCTTCAACGCCGCCGAGGCGCTGCGGTTCATGTAACGGTTGAGTGCCTTGTCGCTCTTCTTGTGCAGGCCGGGGGTGTCCACGTAGATCGCCTGGACATTGCCCTCGGTCTTGATGCCGAGCATGTTGTGGCGGGTGGTCTGCGGCTTGCGCGAGGTGATCGCCAGCTTTTGCCCGAGGATGTGGTTGAGCAGCGTGGACTTGCCCACATTGGGGCGGCCGACGATGGCAACGTAGCCGCAGCGGGGGGTATCGATATCAGTCATTGCCATTCTCCACACCAAGGGCGACCAGGGCGGCGGCGGCGGCCACCTGTTCAGCGATCCGGCGGCTGGCGCCCTGACCCTGGGTCTTGTCATTCAGCAGGGTGACCTGGCACTCGACGAAGAACGTCCGGCAGTGCGGTTCACCCTGGATATCCACCACTTCATAGCGTGGCAGTTCACAGGCCCGGGATTGCAGGAATTCCTGCAGGCGGGTCTTGGGGTCCTTGTTGGTATCCACCAGGGTCAGGCCTTCGAGCTCGTTGGCCAGCCAGGCGAGGACACGCTCGCGCGCGGCCTCCATGCCGGAATCCAGGTAGATCGCGCCGATCAGCGCTTCCAGTGCGTCGGCGAGGATCGACTCGCGGCGGAAACCGCCACTCTTCAGCTCGCCCGATCCCAGGCGCAAGTATTCGCCCAGTTCGAAGCCACGGGCCAGCAAGGCCAGGGTTTCGCCCTTCACCAGCCGTGCACGCAGCCGCGACAACTGCCCCTCGCGTGCCTGCGGGAAGCGTGCGAACAGGGCTTCGCCGGCGACGAAGTTCAGAATGGCATCGCCGAGGAACTCGAGGCGCTCGTTGTTGCGCCCCGCATAGCTGCGGTGGGTCAGGGCCAGAGTCATCAGACTCTGGTCCTTGAAGGTATAGCCGAGCTTACGCTCGAGACGGCTGAGGGATACGCTCACTGGACTCGCACACGGAATTCTTTGTCGAAGCGCACCACCAGATCGAGGTTCTCGACCAGGGGCTCGCGTTTTTCATACTTGAGGTGGGCCTGGAACTCGTTGTTTTCCAGGGTCACCTTCAGCGCCTTATCCAGGTCCAGGTTACGGATGCCGTTGACCTGCATGCCCTTGGATACATGGCTGTAGAAGTCGGGAATGGTCCTGATTTCCAGGGCCTTTTCGGTTTCCACCGAACTGATGATCTTCTCCATGGAGAAGAAATCGAGGTAATGCGGGATCACCTTGAAGGCGGTGCTGGCCAGGAAAGCCACTACGGCCAGGACCAGCAGCCAGCCCAGAACCGACATACCCTTCTGCTTACGCGCGAACGTCATGATCGACCTCAATGTCTGTGTTTTTATGGAGGCCGGTTGGCCCGCAAGCAAGACTATATAGCGACTGCGGCGCTGTCATGAACAACGCCGCAAAACCGCGATGGCGAGGGGGCAGTTAGTGAATCAGGCCCACTCGGGAGAAGTTCGGCACGTTGCGCAGCTTGGGATCGGGCCAGCTCATCCACACGGCGAACGCCTTGCCGACGATGTTGCGATCCGGAACCATGCCCAGCAGATCCTTCGGGATACGGGGATCGTTCCAGTAGCGGCTGTCGTTGGAGTTGTCGCGGTTGTCGCCCATCATGAAGTAATGCCCCTGGGGCACCACCCACTCGCGGCCCGGCTCCATGCGGTAGCGCTTCATTTCCTTGCGGATCAGGTGCTCGGCTTCGCCCAGCTTTTCCTGGTAGAGCATGGCGCTGCCCAGGGTACCCGGCTCTTCACCCAGCATCTTTTCAGCCACTGGCTGACCATTGATGGTCAGGTGCTTGTCGCTGCTGTAGGCGATGCGATCACCCGGCAGGCCGATCACCCGCTTGATGTAGTTGATGTTCGGGTCGCTGGGGTAGCGGAACACCATGACATCGCCACGCTGCGGGTCACCCACCTCGATCACCTTGTTGTCCAGCACCGGCAGGCGGATGCCATAGGCGAACTTGTTGACCAGGATGAAATCGCCTACTTCCAGGGTCGGCTTCATGGAGCCGGACGGGATCTGGAAGGGCTCGACCAGGAAGGACCGCAGCACCAGCACGATGGCCAGCACGGGGAAGAAGGACTTCCCGTACTCCACCAGCAGCGGTTCCTTGTTCAGCCTGTCGAGCACGTCCGGGTCGGGCTCGCTGACTTGCCCCTCGTAGGTGGCAATCGCGGAGCGCCGGCGCGGCGCCAGCAGAACCAGGTCGATAAGCGCGAGTACGCCGCAGACTGCCACGGCGATAACCAACAACAGCGGGAAATTGATCGACATAGACCCTAGCTATCCACTTTGAGCACAGCGAGGAAGGCTTCCTGCGGGATTTCCACGCTGCCGACCTGCTTCATCCGTTTCTTACCGGCCTTCTGCTTCTCCAGCAGTTTCTTCTTACGGCTGACGTCACCGCCGTAGCACTTGGCCAGAACGTTCTTCCTGAGCGCTTTTACAGTAGTACGTGCAACGATCTGTCCACCGATCGCCGCCTGGATCGCCACGTCGAACATCTGACGCGGGATCAGTTCTTTCATCTTCTCGGTCAACGCGCGGCCTTTGTAGTGGGCCTGGTCGCGGTGCACGATAAGTGCCAGGGCATCGACCTTCTCGCCGTTGATCAGTACGTCCAGCTTCACCAGATTAGCCGGTTCGAAGCGATCGAAGCTGTAGTCCAGCGACGCATAGCCGCGGCTTACCGACTTCAGACGGTCGAAGAAGTCCAGCACCACCTCGTTCATCGGCAGGTCGTAGCAAACCTGAACCTGCGAGCTGAGGAATTGCATGTCGCGCTGGACGCCACGCTTCTCGATGCACAGGGTGATGACGTTGCCGAGGTGTTCCTGGGGAACCAGGATGTTGGCGCGCACGATGGGCTCGCGCATTTCGTCGATGGACGAGAGGTCGGGCAGTTTGGACGGGTTGTCGACGTAGATGGTCTCGCCGTTCTTCTGCACGATTTCGAAGACTACGGTCGGCGCTGTGGTGATCAGGTCCAGGTCGTATTCGCGCTCCAGGCGCTCCTGGATGATCTCCATGTGCAGCATGCCGAGGAAGCCGATACGGAAACCGAAGCCCAGAGCCTCGGAGCTTTCCGGCTCGTATTGCAGCGCCGCGTCGTTCAGGGTCAGCTTCTGCAGGGCTTCGCGGAAGTCCTCGAAATCGTCGGAGCTGACCGGGAACAGGCCGGCGTAAACCTGCGGTTTGATTCGCTGAAAGCCCGGCAGAACGTCCACGTCGGGGGTATTGGACAGGGTCAGGGTATCGCCCACCGGGGCGCCGTGAATGTCCTTGATACCAGCAATGATGAAACCCACTTCGCCGGCCTTGAGGTCGGGCATATCAGTGTGTTTCGGGGTGAATACGCCGACGCTGTCCACCTGGTGGACCTTGCCGGTGGACTTCACCAGGATCTTGTCGCCCTTCTTCACCCGGCCGTGCTTGACCCGCACCAGCGAGACCACGCCCAGGTAGTTGTCGAACCAGGAGTCGATGATCAGGGCCTGCAGCGGTGCGTCGATTTCGCCTTCCGGAGCCGGGATGACTTCCACCAGGCGCTCCAGCACGTCGATCACGCCCATGCCGCTCTTGGCGCTGCAGGGAACGGCGTCGGTGGCATCGATGCCGATGATGTGCTCGATCTCTTCCTTCACCCGCTCCGGTTCGGCCTGGGGCAGGTCCATCTTGTTCAGCACCGGCATGACCTCGAGGCCCTGCTCGATGGCGGTGTAGCAGTTGGCCACGGACTGGGCTTCCACGCCCTGACCGGCGTCCACCACCAGCAGCGCGCCTTCACAGGCCGCCAGGGAACGGCTGACCTCGTAGGTGAAGTCCACGTGGCCGGGGGTGTCGATGAAGTTCAGCTGGTAGGTCTTACCGCTCTGCGACTTGTAGTGCAGGGTAACGCTGTGGGCCTTGATGGTGATGCCGCGCTCGCGTTCCAGGTCCATGGAGTCCAGCACCTGGGCCTCCATCTCGCGGTCGGACAGGCCGCCGCACATCTGAATGAAGCGGTCTGCCAGGGTCGACTTGCCATGGTCGATGTGGGCGATGATGGAGAAATTGCGGATATGACTCAGGTCACTCACGGATGGACACTCGAAAAAGCCGCGAGCAGGCTGCTCGCCGAAAAATAGCGGGGGAGTTTACCTGATCGGCGACCAACCCGTCACGCCCATGCGGCGGAAGGCAGAAACGAAAAAGGGCGGCCATTGGCCGCCCTTTTGCACTACAACCGCGCTACTCGGCCAGTTTGAAGGTAATGAAGCTGGCGCGTCCCTGACGCAGCACGCGCATGGATACCGAACGGTTCTTCGGCAGGTCCTTGGCGATTTGCGTGAAGGCCTTGGCGGACGGAATCGCCTGGTTGTTCAGGTGGGTGATCACATCACCCGGACGCAGGCCCATCATGGCAGCCGGACCGTCCTGGACGTCCTTGATCACCACGCCACCCTGGATGTCCAGGGCCCTCTTCTGCTCGTCAGTCAGCTCGACCACGCTCACGCCCAGGCGATTGCTGCTGCGCTCGACGCCGTCGCCAGTCGCGGCGGCCATTTCGTCGCCGTCTTCCGGCAGCGCGCCGATAGCCATGTCGAGGGTCTTGCGGCTGCCGCCACGCACGACTTCCAGCTTGATCTTGCTACCCGGCTTGAGGTTGCCCACCAGGTGCGGCAGGTCAGCGGATACCACGATCGGCTGGCCGTTCATGCTGAGGATGACGTCACCCACCTGCAGACCACCCTTGGCGGCAGGGCCACCTTCCTGGACCTGGGCCACCAGCGCACCGGCCGGCTTGTCCAGGCCGAAGGATTCGGCGAGGTCCTTGTTCACTTCCTGGATGACCACGCCCAGCCAGCCGCGGCTGACCTTGCCTTCGGCCTTGAGCTGGTCGGCCACGCTCATGGCGACGTCGATCGGGATGGCGAAGGACAGGCCCATGAAGCCGCCGGAGCGGGTGAATATCTGCGAGTTGATACCCACCACTTCGCCGTCCAGGTTGAACAGCGGGCCACCGGAGTTACCCGGGTTGATGGCCACGTCGGTCTGGATGAACGGTACGTAGTTCTCGTTAGGCAGGCTGCGGCCCTTGGCGCTGACGATACCGGCGGTCACCGAGTGGTCGAAACCGAAGGGCGAACCGATGGCCAGCACCCAGCTGCCCACCTTGAGGTCGTCGGACTTGCCGATCTTCACGATCGGCAGGTCCTTGCCCTCGACCTTCAGCAGCGCCACGTCGGTACGCGGGTCTGCACCGATCAGCTTGGCTTCCAGCTCGCTACGATCGGACAGGCGCACGATGATCTCGTCGGCGTCGGCCACCACGTGGTTGTTGGTCAGGACGTAACCGTCCTGGGAAATGATGAAGCCGGAACCGAGGGACTGCGCCTCGCGCTGGCGGCCGCCCTGCGGGTTGCGCGGCGCTTGCGGCATGTTGCGCTCGAAGAATTCGCGCAGCATGGGTGGCAGGCCTTCCAGGTCAGGCATCGCCTGGGCACCGGCAGCACCGCGCTGGGGCAGCTTCTGCCGGGTACTGATGTTGACCACCGCCGGAGACGCCTCTTCGACCAGGGGCGTGAAGTCCGGCAGCTCGGCACGAGCCACGAGGGTTTGACCGAGCAGCAGCAGGGCTGCCACGGCGGTCATGCAGGATTTGAGGTTAAGCATCGACATACAGCTCCCGTCGCATAACGAGTGGTATGAACTCGCTGGACCGCCCGGCCCTGCGAGCAAAACACAACACAAAAGCAAAAAGAGCCCGGGGCGTCAGCCCAAGGCTCGGTGGAACATCGTGAAAAAGACAGGCCGGGAGCAGAGGCTCCCGCGCCATGAACCGAATACGGGTCCTGTAGCAAGGATCATTGTGTCGCGGTGGCCTCCGCTGCCGCTGCCCGCATGGACAGTGCAACCCGTTCGGCCGTTCCCAGCGGGATTTCGCCGACCACGGTCACCATCACGTCGCCATCGGCCGTGCTGACCCGCTTGGACACCATCACAGTCGGCCCCAGCTGGCTGCGCGCGTCTTCGACTACGGCGCCATGCAGTGGCTCGAGGAACACCGAGAAGCGCGCCAGTCCGTCGCTGTAAAGCAGGCTGGATACCGGATCGGACGATACCGGGCTACGGCGTTCCTGGGCGCTGGTCAGGCTGAAGCCCGGCGGCAGCCAGTCGGAGCGCCAGTGGGAGGCTTTCTCGGACTGCGCCTCAGCGGTACGCACCGCCTTGCACGCCGAACCAGGCTGAAGGTCGGCATCCGCCGGAGCGGTTGCCGTATCGATACGGGTGAACTGGAAGCGTTCCAGCAGTTGCCCCTTGTCGCTCAGCAACAGGGACTTGAGCGGCAGGCCGGTGTCCCGATCCAGATGCAGCTCGAAGCCATAGCGGTGCTGGTCACGCGGGGTCAGAGTCAGGACCACTGCGGCGTGCCCGGCGACCCGGGACTCGCCAGCGAGGCGCAGGTCATACCATTCGGACAGCTGCTTGGCGTCGAGCGCCCGGGCTGGCCAGACCTGGCCGTCGGCCATCTGATCGGAGAGGGAGCCACTCACGCACTGGGTGCGCCCGTTGACGCGCACCACTTCCTGAGCCGGCCCATCGAGCTGTAGCAGACGCTCGCGCACCTCCCCACCCTGCTGGACCTGATGCCAGACTTCATGGGTGGAGAAACTCCCATTTCGTTCGTAGACGAAAGTTCCCTGGAAACTCTGGCGCTGCTCCGCATCAGCGAGGCGCTGCAGCCAGTCCTGAGCGTCGGCGGCATGGGCTGATTGAGTCAGCCAGCCGCCAAGCAAGATGAATACCGGAAGTGCGCGCATGTTCCTCCTCAGCGGCTCTCCAGACTGGCAGCGCGGGCGTATGGCAGAGCGCTGTCGCTACCGCTCATCGCAGCCTGCTGCGCATGTTGCCGCAGGTACGCCGGCAGACGCTTCTCGTGCCAACCGGACGACGACTGGGTCGCACCGATGGGCTGTTGCGCCTGTTGACCATCCTCACTATAGCCAGCCAGCACGGCACCTTGCTGTGCTTGCGGCATGACCATGGCGGGCTGGCTGGCCTGCTGCTGGGCGAGCTGCTGGGTACCCACGACTTCGTCCTGGTTGTACATGCGTACGCCGGCCAGTACGGCGAGGGTCACCGAAGCGGCTACAGCCAGACGCCCCAGGTTGCGCCACGGAGCACGAACCACCTGGGCAGGCGGTGCGGCTTCCTCGGCCAGCGCGGCCGAGACTGCGGCAGCGATGTCCAGGCGCGGCTCCAGCAGCTCCTTGTGCATCACGGCCCGGGCGATCTGGTAACGCGACCAGGTAGCCCGGAGTTCTTGATCTTCGCTGGCGGCGAGAACTCGACGCAGCTCCAGTTCGTCCGCCTCGTTATCCATTACCGCGGACAGCGATTCTTGCAAAGCTTCACGACTCATGGCGGTTCCCCTCTTGGCTGTCGCCGCTGTCTCAGGTCCCGTGCAACAAAGGTTGCAGGGCTTTATCGATGGCTTCCCGCGCCCGGAAGATGCGGGATCGCACAGTACCGACCGGACACTGCATGACGCTGGCAATGTCTTCGTAACTTAGGCCGTCGAACTCGCGCAGGGTCAACGCCGTGCGCAAATCTTCCGGCAACTGCTGGATGCTCCGGTGCACTGTGGCCTCGATCTCATCGCGGAGCAGGGCTCGCTCCGGCGACTCGATATCCTTGAGGGCGTGGTCGCCGTCATAAAACTCGGCGTCCTCAGCACTTACATCACTATCTGGCGGGCGTCTTCCACGCGCCACCAGATGGTTCTTCGCCGTGTTGATGGCGATGCGGTACAGCCACGTATAAAACGCACTGTCGCCGCGAAAGTTTCCGAGCGCGCGGTAAGCCTTGATGAAGGCTTCCTGAGCTACGTCCTGGGCTTCCTGGGCGTCGTGCACGAAACGCACGATCAACCCGAGGATCTTGTGCTGGTATTTCAACACCAGCAGATCGAAAGCCCGCTTGTCGCCCCGCTGCACCCGTTCGACCAGCTGCTGATCCTGTTCCTGGGTTAGCATGAACACTCCTCGTCGATCGCGAAGGGGTGTTGCGCCAGCCAGTGGATCGGCTTGCCAAAATAGACTCGGGCGTTGCGCAAAAGTTCTCCCCTCCAAGCAAGCTTCCTGCAGATTGTTTTTTCACCTGCACGGAATGACGCAGCAGGGCTCGCGGCCATGCTGCGCCGAATATAAGTCGCTTGATCTACAGGCATCCGGGCTGCACATTTCATGTGCATTCGTTGCGTAAATGTAAGCAAGCACCGTCTCTTCAAAATGGTGACCCTGAATGGAACCTGAACGACTAAAAAAGTTCCCTGGCACCATGCACTGTCATAAGCGAGCTATTGTGCCGCCCACCCCGGCTATATACTAGCCGCCGCTTTTTTCGCGGGAACCGACATGAGCCAACATTTCCAGCATGACGTACTGGTCATCGGCAGCGGCGCCGCTGGCCTGACCCTGGCCCTCACCCTGCCCTCGCACCTGAACATCGTTGTACTGAGCAAGGCCGATCTCAGCAATGGCTCGACCTATTGGGCCCAGGGCGGTGTCGCTGCGGTGCTGGACGATACCGACACGGTCGATTCCCACGTCGAAGACACCCTGGTCGCCGGCGCCGGCCTGTGCCGCGAGGACGCCGTGCGCTTCACGGTAGAACACAGCCGCGCAGCGATCCAATGGCTGATCGACCAGGGCGTGCCCTTCACCCGCGACGATGAAAGCGCTCGCGAGGATGGCGGCTTCGAATTCCACCTGACCCGTGAAGGCGGCCACAGCCACCGGCGCATCATCCATGCCGCCGACGCCACTGGCGCCGCCATCTTCAACACCTTGCTGGAACAGGCCAAGAAGCGGCCGAACATCCAGCTGCTGGAGCAGCGCGTCGCCGTCGACCTGATCACCGAGCGCAAGCTCGGCCGCAAGGGCCAGCGCTGCCTGGGCGCCTACGTGCTGAATCGCACCAGCGGCGAAGTGGACACCTTCCATGCCCGCTTCACTGTGCTCGCTTCCGGCGGCGCGGCCAAGGTCTATCTCTATACCAGCAACCCCGACGGCGCTTGTGGCGATGGTATCGCCATGGCCTGGCGCGCCGGCTGCCGGGTGGGCAACCTGGAGTTCAACCAGTTCCATCCCACTTGCCTCTATCACCCGCAGGCCAAGAGTTTCCTCATTACCGAAGCCGTGCGTGGAGAAGGCGGCCTGCTAAAGCTGCCGAACGGCGAGCGCTTCATGCAGCGTTTCCACCCGCGCGCCGAACTTGCCCCGCGGGACGTGGTAGCCCGCGCCATCGACCATGAGATGAAGCGCCTCGGCGTGGACTGCGTCTATCTGGACATCAGCCACAAACCTGCCGAGTTCGTGAAGAGCCACTTCCCCACCGTTTACGAGCGCTGCCTGGACTTCGGGATCGACATCACCCGCCAGGCCATCCCGGTGGTGCCGGCGGCGCATTACACCTGCGGTGGCGTGGTGGTTGACCAGCACGGGCGTACCGACATTCCCGGCCTCTACGCCATCGGCGAGACCAGCTTTACCGGCCTGCACGGCGCCAACCGCATGGCCAGCAACTCCCTGCTCGAATGCTTCGTCTATGGCCGCTCAGCGGCGGAAGACATGCTTGGGCAACTGGACAAGGTCCCGATGCCCACCCACCTGCCGACCTGGGACGCCAGCCAGGTGACCGATTCGGACGAGGACGTGATCATCGCCCACAACTGGGACGAGCTGCGGCGCTTCATGTGGGACTACGTCGGCATCGTGCGCACCAACAAGCGCCTGCAGCGCGCCCAGCACCGGGTACGCCTGCTGCTCAGCGAGATCGACGAGTTCTACAGCAACTACAAAGTCAGCCGCGACCTGATCGAACTGCGCAACCTCGCACTGGTGGCGGAGCTGATGATCCGTTCGGCCATGCAGCGCCACGAGAGCCGCGGCCTGCATTACACCCTGGACTACCCGGACCTGCTCCCGGAAGCCCGGGACACTATCCTGGTTCCGACCATCTTCGGCGACTGAACCCCAGCCTCACCCGCAACCGGCGGTGCTGCTCATGGTCGAGGGCATCCGCCGGAATGCACAGTCCCCTCCCCCACCAGGCTCCCGACAGCCGGAAACGCAGGATCACCGCCAGCGGCAGCGCCAGGCTGTCCGGCCGCAACTGCACCGGGCGCCAGCCGTCGGCCGCGCACCAGAGCTGCCAGCCGTCACCATCCAGGCGCAAGCCGGTAAAGGCCTTGGGGGAACTCAGGAGAATCTGTCTGGGCAAGCACCACGCGGCATGCGCCACGCAGGCGAAATAGCCGGCAAGCCGAGCCCAGAAAGGAACGTCGGCAACCGACAGGGCCAGAACGGCCAGGAAAGACAGAATCAGGTAGAGGGCCAGCAGGCGCCGCGACGGGCGCCAGTGGCATTCGAAGGCGTTACTTGGGCTGGACACGGTCCAGGATCATGCGAACCATGCGGCGCAGGTCCGCGTCTTCCGGCTCGCCGCGCTGCATGAACCAGCCGAACATGTCCTGGTCTTCGCACTCGAGCAGCTTGCGGTAGCGGGCCTGGTCCTCGGCGTCGAGACTCGGATAGACCTCCTGCACGAAGGGGACGAGGAGCACGTCCAGCTCAAGCATGCCGCGGCGGCTGTGCCAGAAGAGTCGGTTCAGTTCAATTGAGTCGGCCATCACAGCGCCTCCAGGAATGAGGCGCGCATTATAACCACAGCCGCCGCCCCGGACACCCGCTGACAAGCCCCCGGCGGAACTCTATGATGGCGCCCCAGACTTTTTTCCAGCGATCCGCAATGGCCGACTCAGCATTCTTCTGTCCGCTCCCCCATGAAGGCCTGCTCGCCGTCCGCGGCGTGGATGCCTCAAAGTTCCTCCAGGGCCAGGTGACCTGCAACCTCAATTACCTGGACCAGGCCACCAGCAGCCTGGGTTCCCGCTGCACCCCCAAGGGCCGGATGATTTCCAGCTTCCGCATCATCCAGGAAGGCGAGGGTTTCCTCCTGGCCATGGCAAGCGACCTGCTCGAAGCCCAGTTGGCCGACCTGAAGAAATATGCCGTCTTCTCCAAATCCACCTTGAGCGATGAAAGCGCCGAGTGGGTGCGCTTCGGCCTCAGCCAGGGCGACGGTGCGTTGCTCGCCCTCGGTCTGGACCTGCCGCAGACCGCCGACAGCGTCGCCCGTGAAGGCAGCCTGATCGCCATTCGCCTTGCCGATGGCCGTGCAGAGCTCTGGGCGCCCCGCGCCGAAGCCGCCGCCCTGGAAAGCCGCCTGGCCGCCCAACTGCCACAAGCGCCGCTGGATGCATGGCTGCTGGCCCAGGTACGCGCCGGCATCGGCCAGGTCTTCGGCAGCACCCGCGAGCTGTTCATTCCGCAGATGATCAACCTCCAGGCCCTCGGCGGCGTCAGCTTCAAGAAAGGCTGCTACACCGGCCAGGAAATCGTCGCCCGCATGCAGTACCTGGGCAAACTCAAGCGCCGCCTCTACCGCCTGGCGTTGGCCGACGGCGAACTGCCGCAGCCCGGCGCCGAACTGTTCTCCCCGGTTCACCAGAGCTCAGTGGGTGAAGTGGTGCTGGCGGCTCCGGCCGCGAACGGCTGCGAACTGCTTGCCGTGCTTCAGGAAGATGCCGTGAACGATGGCCGCATCCACCTGGGCGCCGCCGACGGCCCCGCACTGAACCTGCTGAGCCTGCCCTACACCCTGGACGCCGACCGCGAAATCCAACGCTAGCCCGCCCCTGAAGGCCACTGACGAGAAACTCAATGAGCAAGCTTGCCGAGAAAGTCCAACAGGAACTCATCCAGGCCATCGAAAGCGATGAGCTGGTACTGCCGACCCTGCCGGAAGTCGCGCTGAAGGTGCGCGAAACCGCCGAAGACCCGAACGCGAGCATCCAGGACCTGGCCAAGGTGATCGGCAACGACGCCGCGCTGACAGCCCGCATCATCAAAGTGGTGAACAGCCCGCTGCTGCGCACGAACAAGGAGATTACCGACCTGCAGATGGCCATCAGCCGTCTCGGCATCAACTACACCAGCAACCTCGCCACGGGCCTGGCCATGGAGCAGATGTTCCAGGCCACTTCCGATGTGGTTGACCGCAAGATGCGCGAAGTCTGGAACAAAAGCACCGAAATCGCCGGTATCTGCCACGTACTCTGCCGACACTACACCCGCCTGATGCCCGACCAGGCCACCCTGGCCGGCCTGGTGCAACAGATCGGCGTGCTGCCCATCCTCACCTATGCCGAAGAGCACAACGAGCTGCTGGCCGACTCCATCAGCCTCAACCACGTGATCGAACGCATCCATCCGCTGATTGGCGACCGCATCCTGCGCGCCTGGGAATTCCCCGAGCCGATCGCCGCCGTGCCCAGCCAGTACCTGGACTTCAGCCGCAACTCGGCGCGCGTCGACTACATCGACATCGTCCAGGTCGCGACCCTGCAGAGCTACCTCGGCAGCGAGCACCCCTATACCCAGCTGGACTGGAGCCAGGTGCCAGCCTTCGCCAAGCTCGGCCTCGACCCGAACGTCGACATGCAGGCCGACGAAGATCTCTCTGCCGCCATGGAAGCGGCCATGGGCATGCTCCAATAAAGCCTTGCGCGCATTCGTCCATCCGGCGCTAGACTCAGGTTCCCCTACGTCGCTGGATGGAACCGGATGCGCGTACTCCTTCTCGCCTTCTGCCTGTTGTTCCACGGCCTTGCCGCCGCGGAAGAAGTGCGCCTGACCAATGGCGAGTGGGCGCCCTACCTGGGTGCCCGCCTGCCGCACCAGGGCGTGGCATCACGCATCGTCGAAGAGGCCTTCGCCCTGCAAGGCGTCAAGGTGCAGTGGGAGTTCTACCCCTGGGCCCGCTCGATGCACCTGGCCGAGCGTGGCGAACGTGCCGGCACCGCCGTCTGGCTGCGTAGCCCGAAGCGGGAACGGCAGTTCTTCATCAGCGACCCGGTGGTGGAAAGCACCTACTACTTCTTCCACCGCAAGGACCATCCCCTGGACTGGCAGCGGGTCTCCGACCTCAAGGACGTGCGCCTGGGTGGTGCGCTCGGCTACGACTACGGCACAGCCTTCCAGCAGGCGGAGCGCGACGGCCAGATCAAGGTCAAGCGCCTCAGCGGCGAGGAACAGGGCCTTCGCATGGTCCTGGCCGGACGGCTGGACGCCTTTCCCATGGACAAGGTCGTCGCCTTCGCCCTGCTCAACGACAAGTTCACCTCCGCCGATCGCGCCCGGTTGAGCTTCCATCCGCTTCCCGTACGTAGCGACAGCCTGCACCTGATGCTATCCCGCGAGGTGCCCGGCAATGCCGAACTGATCAAGCGCTTCAACGAGGGCCTGACCCTGTTGCGGGACAGCGGCAAGGTGGCCCAGTACCTGATGGAAGTGCAGGAGCCGCTGAGCCTCGCGCCGTAGGCCGAAAAATACTGTGGGAGCGAATTCATTCGCGAAGAGCAGACCATTGGCACTGACCAATCGCGATTCAAATCGCTCCCACAACCAAGCAGCTTCTCGGCGGGTCGACGTCACGCCGGCGGGAAACTCACCCGCACCTTCAGCCCGCCAGCCTCGCCATCGTGAAGACTTATCTCGGCCTGGTGGGCGCGGCAGATCTCGCCGACGATCGCCAGCCCCAATCCCGCTCCACGACTCTGCACATTGCGCCGATAGAAGCGCTGGAACACCTTGTCGCGTTCCTCGGGCGGAATGCCGCTGCCGTCGTCCTCCACCTCCAGCACCGCCGGCGAGCATACCCGCAGGATCACGTTGCCGCCCTTGGGCGTGTGGGCCAGGGCGTTGTCCACCAGGTTGCAGAGCAGTTCGTTGAGCAGCGTCGGCTCCCCCATCACCCAGGCCTGATCCTCCGCCTCCAGCGCCAGGGCGATGCCGCGCGCATGGGCCAGAGGAGCCAGCGCCATACCCAACTCACGCGCCAGTTGGCCCAGCTCGATGCGCTCGGCGCCACCTTCGGCGATGGCCCGCGCGCCGCTTTCAATGCGTGCCAGAGACAGCAACTGGTTGGCCAGGTGGGTCAGGCGATCGGTGTTCTGTGCCGCTTCTTCCAGGGTCGAGCGCCAGATCGCCGGGTCCTGCTCGCGCAGCCCCAGCTCCACCCGCGCCTTGAGGGCGGCCAGTGGCGTACGCAGCTCGTGGGAAGCGTCCGCGATGAAATCCGCCTGACGCTGAAACAGGCCGCGCAGACGTTCGGTGAACTGGTTGAGCGCGTCCACCAGGGGGCGCAATTCACGCTGCACCGCCACTTCCGGTAGAGGCCGCAGATCGTCGGCCTCGCGTTCCTCCACCGCCAGGCGCAGCTTGTTCAACGGTTGCAGCGAAGCGCTGACCGCCAGCCACACCAGCACCAGCGCCGCCACCACCAGCAGCACCAGGCGCCACAGGCTGTCCACCAGCAGCCCCCTGGCCAGGCGCTCGCGGGCGCTTTCGGTTTCGGCGACACGTATCTCGGCGATCCCGTTCAGCCGCGGCTCACTCACCGGCTGCAACAGGCTTACCACCCGCACCCCAACCCCTTCGTACTCGGCGTCATAGAAGCGCGCCAGCGCAGGGTAGTCGTCAGTGCGCTGGGTGCCCGGTGGTGGCGGCGGCAGGTGTTCGTAGCCCGAGACCAGTTTCCCGTCCGGGTCGTTCACCTGGTAGAAGATGCGCCCGGCGCTGTCATAGGCGAAGACATCCAGCGCCACATAGGGGACGTCCGCCTTCAGGCGACCGTCGTTTTCATAGAGGCCATCGGCAATGGCCCTCGCCGACGCCAGCAGTGTTCGGTCGTAGGCAGTGTCTGCGGCCTCGCGGGCGTTCCAGTAGGAACTCAGGCTGGCGATCAGCAGCGGGCCACCCAGCATCAGCGCCAGGCGGCGCAGCAGCCGCCCGCGCAGGCTGCCGGCCTCACGCATCCTGGCTCTCCAGCAGGTAGCCCAGGCCACGGAAGGTGACGATGCGTACGGCGCTGCCTTCCAGCTTCTTGCGCAGGCGGTGGATGTAGATCTCGATGGCATCGGGGCTGGCTTCCTCATCGAGCCCGAACACCTGGGAAGCCAGCTGTTCCTTGCTCATCACCCGCCCCGGGCGCGCGATCAGGGCCTGCAGAACGGATTGCTCGCGTGAGGTCAGGCTGAGGACTTCATCTGCGAGGCTGAAGCGCCGGGTTCCCAGGTCATAGACCAGCGCCCCGCAGCGCTGTTGCTGCTCGCCACCGAGCACGCTGCGGCGCAGCAGTGCCTTGACCCGTGCCTCCAGCTCGGTCAGCTCGAAGGGTTTGGCCAGGTAGTCGTCGGCCCCGAGGTTGAGGCCATGGACCCGGTCCTTCACCTCGCCGCGCGCGGTAAGCATCAGCACCGGCAACGTCTTACCGCGCCCGCGCAGGCGCGCCAGCACCTCGAAGCCATCCATGCGCGGCAGTCCCACGTCCAGTACCGCCAGGGCGTAGTCCTCACTGGCCAGGGCCAGGTCGGCGGCGACGCCATCGTGCAGCACGTCCACCGTCCAACCTGCGCTCTTGAGCACCTGGGCAACGCTTGCAGCCAACTGGGGATGGTCTTCGACCAGCAGGATTCGCACGACAAAGTCTCCGAAATGGCAGCGATCGCTCAGCAGTTTAACGGGCCGCCGGGCGCTGTGAATGCCATGCAAGGTTTCTTTCACACTGAAAGGCTGGCGAAAGTTTCACTGCATAGCATCGCGACAGGGTGGCAAGGACCACCCGTAAAAAAGCCGGCCCGTGGTTGCGCCGGCTGACAAGAACAACAATGGAGACCACTCGATGCCAACTGCCGCACGGCAGGCGCTTCCGCCTGTTTGCACCCTCAGTCTCGCCATCGCAAGCTGCACCCTGGCCACGCACGCCAATGCCGAGTTCTTCAAGGACAGCTCGGCGACCCTCGAAGCCCGCAACATCTACCTGAACCGCGACTTCCGCGACGGCTCCGGCCAGTCCAAGCGCGAGGAGTGGGCGCAGGGCTTCATCCTCAACGTCGAATCCGGATACACCGAAGGCACCGTCGGTCTGGGCCTGGACGCCCTCGGCATGCTCGGCATCAAGCTCGATTCCGGCCCAGGCCGCAGCGGTACCGACCTGCTACCGGTGCAGGACGACGGCGGCACTCCGGACGAGTACAGCAAGCTCGGTCTGACCGCCAAGGTCCGTGCCTCCAAGAGCGAGCTGCGCCTGGGCACCCACATTCCCGAACTGCCGGTGGTGAAGGCCAGCGACAGCCGCATCCTTCCCCAGGTATTCGAAGGTGGCCTGCTCACCTCGAAGGAAATCAGCAACCTGACCTTCACCGGCGGTCGCCTCAATGAGGTCAAGGACCGCGCTTCGACCAACTCCGAAGACCTCGCCATCAACAACAAGAACAAGCGCTTCGCCGCAGCCGCCACGGGCGATCACTTCGACCTCGGCGGCCTGGACTACGCCTTCACCGAGCGCGTCACCGGCCGCTACTTCTTCGCCGAGCTGGACGATGTCTACCGCCAGAACTTCTTCGGCCTGCTGGCCAGCCAGCCGCTGGGCGCCGGCACCCTGAGCGCCGACCTGCGCTATGCCATCAGCGACGACACCGGCCGCGCCGAGGCCGGCAAGGTGGATAACCGCGCCCTCAACGGCATGGTCAGTTACGGCCAGGGCAGCCACAAGGTCGGCCTGGGCTACCAGCGAATGAGCGGCGACACCGGTTACGCCTACATCGATGGCAGCGATCCCTTCCTGGTCAACTTCGTGCAGATCAACGACTTCGCCAACGCCGACCAGCGCTCCTGGCAAGCCCGCTACGACTTGGACTTCGCCGCCATGGGCGTGCCCGGCCTGAGCTTCATGACCCGTTACGTCACCAGCGACAACGCCCAGGTCACCGGGAGCAGCGAGGAAGGCCGGGAATGGGAACGCGATATCGAATTCAAGTACGTGGTCCCCAGCGGCAGCCTGAAGAACCTGACCTTCCGCGCCCGCCACGCCGGATTCCGCTCCAACTTTGCCCGCGATGCGGATGAACTTCGCCTGATCGTCAGTTATGCACTGCCGATCTGGTGAGGCCTGAACCACAATAAAACTCCACAGGAGACTCCCGATGAAGACTGCCCTCTCCCGCATCGCCCTGATCACCTCGGGCCTGCTGCTGTCCACCCAGCTGCTGGCTGAGCCCAAGCGCCCCGAGTGCATCGCCCCGGCCAAGCCCGGCGGCGGCTTCGACCTCACCTGCAAGCTGGCCCAGAGCGGCCTGAAGGATGGCGGCCTGCTCAAGGCGCCGATGCGCGTCACCTACATGCCTGGCGGCGTCGGCGCCGTGGCCTACAACGCCGTGGTCGCCCAGCGCCCGAAGGATGCCGGCACCATCACCGCCTTCTCCTCCGGCTCCCTGCTGAACCTCGCCCAGGGCAAATTCGGTCGCTACGACGAGAACGCCGTGCGCTGGCTGGCAGGCATCGGCACCGACTACGGCGCCATCTCCGTACGCGCCGATTCCCCCTACCAGACCCTGAGCGACCTGGTCGAAGCCGTGAAGAAGGACCCCGCCGCCATCGTCTTCGGCGCCGGCGCCACCATCGGCGGCCAGGACTGGATGCAGACCGCGCTGATCGCACGCGCCGCCGGCATCGACCCGCAGAAGCTGCGCTACGTAGCGTTCGAGGGCGGCGGCGAGACCCTCACCGCCATGCTGGGGGGCCACGTGCAGGTAACCAGCAGCGGCCTGGGTGAAATCACCCCGCAACTGGCCGCCGGCAAGATTCGCATCCTCGCCGTGCTCTCCGACCAGCGTCTGCCCGGCAAGCTGGCGGAAATCCCCACCGCCAAGGAGCAGGGCTTCGACATCGTCTGGCCGGTGATCCGCGGCTTCTATATGGGCCCGGAAGTCAGCGACGAGGATTTCAACTGGTGGAAGCAGCAGTTCGACACCCTGCTGGCCAGCGAGGAGTTCGCCAAGCTGCGTGAACAGCGCGACCTGTTCCCCCTGAGCCTCACCGGCGACCAGTTGAAGGCCTACGTCTTCGACCAGGTGAAGCAGTACAAGCAGCTCGCCGGCGAATTCGGCCTGGCGCAGTAATCGCCACAATCCGGTCCCCTCTCCCCCTGGGAGAGGGGCGACTCCGCATTCCTAGGTAAACCGCCATGTACGTACGAATCTTCGCTGCGGTCTGGCTGCTCGTCTGTGCCCTGCTCGCCGTGGTCGCCTGGGGCTTCCAGGCGCCGTTCAGCTACGACCCGGTCGGCCCGCGCGCCTACCCCCTGCTGCTGCTGTTCCTCATGGCCACCGCCGCCATCTGGCTGATCTACAAGCCGGGTGACGTCGAGGACCTGCCGATTTCCTGGTCCCTGGCGCGCAAGGTCGCGATCTTCGTCATCGCCCTGTTCGCCTATGGGCTGCTCTTCGAGCCCCTGGGCTTCGTCATCAGCACCACCCTCGTGGGCTTCGGCCTCGGCATGCTGTTCAACGGCCGCCTGCTGCCGAGCCTGGCCAGCGGCCTGCTGATGGGCGCACTGCTTTACGGCCTGTTCGACTACCTGCTGGACGTTCCGCTGCCCCTGGGGCTGCTGGCCTTCCTGGAGAACTGACATGGAAACCCTGAACTTCCTGGCCCAGGGCTTCGACGTCGCCCTGCGCCCAATCAACCTCCTGGTGGCACTGTTCGGCGCCTTCATCGGCACCGTGGTCGGCCTGTTGCCGGGCCTGGGGCCGATCAACGGCGTGGCGATCCTGCTGCCGCTGGCGTTCGCCCTCGGCCTGCCGCCTGAAACCGCCCTGATCCTGCTGGCCGCCGTGTACCTGGGCTGCGAGTACGGCGGGCGCATCTCGGCCATCCTGCTTAACGTACCGGGCGACGCTGCGGCCATCATGACCACCCTTGACGGCTATCCGCTGGCCCGTCAGGGCAAGGCCGGCATCGCCCTCTCGCTGTCGGCCATGAGTTCCTTCATCGGCAGCACCATCGCCACCATAGGCGTCGTGCTCTTCGCACCGATCCTGGCCAACTGGGCGGTGGCCTTCGGCCCGGCGGAGTACTTCATGCTGATGGTCTTCGCCATTGCCTGCCTGGGCGGCATGGTCGGCGACAAGCCGGTCAAGACCCTGCTCTCGGCGCTGATCGGCCTGGGCCTGGCCACGGTGGGCGTAGACGCCACCACCGGCGTCTACCGCTTCACCTTCGACAGCGTCGGCCTGTCCGACGGTATCCAGTTCGTGATCGTCGTCATCGGCCTGTTCAGCGTCAGCGAAATGCTACTGATGCTGGAGCACACCGCCACCGGCCAGCAGGCCGTGAAAACCAGCGGACGCATGCTGTTCAACCTGAAGGAATTCACCTTCACCTGGTGGAGCAGCGTGCGCAGCTCCCTGGCCGGCTTCGTCATCGGCGTGCTGCCGGGTGCCGGCGCCACCATCGCCAGCGCTATCACCTACATGAGCGAGAAGCGCATGGCCGGCAGCAGCAGCCGCTTCGGCGAAGGTGACCTGCGTGGCGTGGCGGCCCCGGAAGCGGCCAACAACGCTTCGGCCTGCGGTTCACTGATTCCCATGCTGACCCTCGGCGTGCCGGGCTCGGGCACCACCGCGGTGATGATCGGCGCCCTGACCCTGTACAACATCACGCCCGGCCCGCTGCTGTTCGAGCAGCAGCCCGATGTGGTCTGGGGCCTGATCGCCTCGCTGTTCATCGGCAACGTCATCCTGCTGGTGATGAACATCCCGCTGGTGGGTCTGTTCGCCCGCATGCTCAGTGTGCCGAACTGGATCCTCGTCCCGGCCGTCACCGTGATCAGCGTGGTGGGGGTGTACGCCGTGCACAGCACCACCTTCGACCTGGTCCTGATGGCGGCCCTCGGGGTGTTCGGCTACCTGCTGCGCAAGATGGACTTCCCGCTGTCGTCGCTGATCCTCGGCTTCGTCCTTGGTGAGCTGATGGAATCCAACCTGCGCCGCGCCCTGTCCATCACCAACGGCGACCTCGGCATCCTCTGGAGCAGCCCGATCACCATCGCCCTCTGGGTGCTCACCGCCGTGATGCTGGCCCTGCCAGGCCTCCGCTGGATGCGCGCACGCCGCGCCAAGGCGAAGCTCGCTCATGCCTAAGTGGCTGCTCACGCCGCTGGTGGGCGCCGCCGGCGGCTGGCTGGCCAGCTTGATCGGCTGGCCGCTGCCGTGGATGGTGGGCTCGCTGCTGGCGGTGATCGCCGTGCGCTGCATCGGCAACCTGCCGCTGGTGGAAGTGCCGGGCGCACGCAAATGCGGCCAGTGGGTGGTGGGTGTGGGCATTGGCCTGCACTTCACCCCCGCGGTGATCGAGCAGGTACTGGCCAACAGCGCAATCATCCTGGTCGGCGCCGTGGCCACCACGCTTTCCAGCGTCATCGGCATCAGCCTCATGCTGCGCAGCGGCGAGGACCGCGCCACCGCGTTCTTCGCCAGCATGCCGGGGGGCGCCAGCGAAATGGTCAACCTCGGCCAGCGCAACGGCGCGGTGCTCAGCCGCGTCGCCGCCGGGCAAAGCCTGCGCCTGCTGCTGGTGGTGCTGAGCGTGCCTGCCTTGTTCCAGCTGTTCGTCGGCGTTCCCTCAGTGCAGCACCAGGCCGCGTCGGTGGACTGGGGCTGGCTCGCCCTGCTGCTCGCCGGCGGCGCACTGCTCGCCCTGTTGATGCAGCGTTTCCACCAACCCAATCCCTGGCTGATCGGCCCACTGCTGGTCAGTGCCGGGATGAGCATCGGCTTCGACCTGCAATTGGGCCTGCCGCAAGGCGCCAGCCAGCTCGGCCAATGGCTGATCGGCAGCGCCCTGGGCTGTCACTTCGACCGCGCCTTCTTCAAGCGCGCGCCCTCATTCATCGCTCGCACCCTGCTGGCCACCTCCCTGGGCATGGCCTTCGCCGCCCTTGCCGCCGAACTACTGGGCTGGCTGGACGGGCTCGATCATCGCTCGCTGATGCTGGGCATGATGCCGGGCGGCATCGCCGAACTCAGCCTCACCGCCGAAGCCCTGCAGCTCTCGGTACCCCTGGTCACCGCCTTGCAGGTGTTGCGCCTGCTCCTGGTGCTGTTCCTCGCCGAGCCGGTGTTCCGACGCTGGCAGAAGCACAAGACCCACGTTTAGCCCGCCCTGTGCGGGCTTTTTTTATCCCGCGCCCCGTCCGCCCCCGCATCGACACGACCAACTTCACACCTCATTCGCAACATCCGGTTGCGTGCACACCGTCAACCGCAATGCGGCCCGCCTATGCTCTCCCCTATCCACTTATTGCCAAGGCCGACTTCCATGTTCGGACGCGTTACCCCGCTTCGTGCTGTGCTGCTCGCCGCGACATTCCTGCTGGTGGCGGCCTGCAGTCGTCTGGACCTGGCCTATCGCAACCTGGATCTGGTCATTCCCTGGTGGATCAGCACCTACGTCAGCCTCGACGACTCACAGAAGGCCTGGCTGGAACCGCGTCTGCAAAAGCACCTCGCCTGGCATTGCAAAACCCAGCTGCCCGAATACGTCGCCTGGCTGGAGCAACTGGTCCAGCTCAGTCAGCGGCCGAAGCTGACGGCCACTGATGTGCAGGGCCAGTTCGTGCAGGTTCGCGAGGCCGCGCGGGACATCGCTGTAGAAATCACTCCCACGGCGATAGGCGTGGCGAAGAATCTTTACCCGCAGCAGATGGGCGAGCTCTATGTCTCCATGGACGAGCGCAATGTCGAGTTGCGCGAGGAACACGTCGAGCCGCCGTTCAAGGAACAGGTGGTAGCGCGATCAGAGCGCATGCGCGAACGCGTCGAGGAATGGTTGGGACCGTTGCGGCCGAGCCAGCAGGCGCGCATCGACACCTGGGCCAAGGAACAGGGCGACTACAACCGGATCTGGTCCGACAACCGCGAGAACTGGCAGAAGGAGCTGCGCAGTGCGCTTTATAGCCGTCATAACGCGGACTTCCCGGCGCGCCTCACCGCCCTGCTGCAGGACCCGGAAACCTTCTGGACAGCGAAGTACCGCAAGGCCTATCCCGTGGCGGAGGACGCCCTGGCTCGGCTGCTCACCGACCTGTTCAACAGTGCCGACGAGGGCCAGCGCAATGCGTTGCGCCAGCACATCGGCGAGATGATGGCGGACCTCAAGGGATTGGAGTGCTACCCGCACTGAGTGCCCAGCCTCAGAGCGCGGGCAGGCTCCAGTCGATCGGGGCCAATTCGTGCTGGACGAGGAACTTGTTGCAGCGGCTGAAGTGGCCGTTGCCGAGGAAGCCCCGGTAGGCCGACAGCGGCGACGGATGCGCCGACTTCAGGATCAGGTGCTTGGTGGGGTCGATCAGCCGTTCCTTGCTCTGCGCGTGGGAGCCCCAGAGCAGGAAGACCAGGTGCGGACGGTTCTGGCTGACGGCCTCGATCACCTTGTCGGTGAAGGGCTGCCAGCCGGCACCGGCATGGGAACCGGCGCGAGCCTGTTCGACGGTCAGGGAGGTGTTGAGCAGCAGCACGCCCTGCTCCGCCCAGGATTGCAGGTAACCATGGGACGGAATGTCGATGTTCAGGTCGCGCTTGAGTTCCTTGTAGATGTTCTGCAGCGACGGCGGCGCCGGTACGCCCGGCTGTACGGAGAAGCACAGGCCGTGGGCCTGGCCCGGACCGTGGTAGGGATCCTGGCCGATGATGACCACCTTCACCCGCTCCAGCGGCGTGGAGTTCAGCGCATTGAAGATCAGCGGTCCCGGCGGGAAGATCACCTTGCCGGCGGCCTTCTCCTGGCGCAGGAAATCGCCCAGGGCCTTCATATAGGGCTTTTCGAACTCGTCCCGCAGGGCTTCTTTCCAGCTCTCTTCGAGCCTGATCCGGTCGTCGCTTTCAGTCATCACTCAATCTGTTCCGTGGCAGTTGCCAGGGCGCTTCCCGCCCGATGGTCGGGCACCCTATGAAATGCCCACTACCCTTGTCAATCAAGGACGCCCGGAGTGAGCCCGCATGGATAATCGCCACGACACCGTGAAACTCGCGCTCTACGAACGCTTTCTCAAGGATGCCAGTGCGCTGCCGCCGATGCCGGAGACGTCCCTGCACCTGCGCCAGTTGCAGGCGGGCGACAAGCCCTCCCATGAGCAGGTCAGCGACCTGCTGGAAACCAACCCGGCGCTGACCGGGCGCCTGATGGAGTTCGCCAGCCTGCCGCTGCTGGGTCACGTCCGTCCCTGTCCCCGGCTGCTGGACCTGGTCAGGCAGCTGGACGGCAGGCGCCTGGCCAACCTGGTGCTGGCCTTCGAACTGCACCAGCTGTTCAGCGGTGACGAACCCAGCCTGCGCAAGGTCTACAACAAGCGCTGGAACCTCAGTCTGCAACGGGCCGCCCTGAGCGCCGGCCTGGCCCAGCACCTGCCCCACCTGCAAGAGGAGGACGCCCTGTTGGCCGGCCTGCTGCAGGACGTCGGCAGCCTGCCGTTGCTCCAGGAGCTGCATCGCTGGCCGCAGGTGTCACGCCTGGAGGTCGATGTGCAACGGCTGTGCGAACAGCTCTCCGCTGAACTGGGCGTGCTGCTGCTGAGCGCCTGGAAATTGCCCGGCAACCTGCAGGACTGCGCACGCCTGCGTCGCGACTGGTGCCGCCAGCACAAGGGCGCGGTGGATTTGGCGGACGTGGTGCAGGTCGCCAGCCAGTTGCTGGACGAACCCCGTGACGACGACCGCCTTGCGCGGTTGCCGGCCTACCAGCGCATGGAGCTGCCAACACCGCGCCTCCTGCGCGCGGAGCTCGCGGAAGTGGTGGCGCTCTGGCTGAAACTGCTGGGCGGCCGGCCGCTCGAAGCCGATTGACCGGCAAGAAGCCCGGTACAGCTCACCCCTGATGCAATGCCCGGTAATGACTGGGCGCCATCCCCACCACCTTCCTGAACAGGCGCGAGAAGTAATAGACGTCGTCGTAACCGAGTTGCTCGGCGATCTGCTTCACCCCCTGGTCGCCCTCGTCGAGCAAGCGGCAGGCGTGGGCCATCTTCAGCTGGATGAAATCCTGGATCGGCGCGTGCCCCGTGAGGGCCCGGTAGGTCTTGGCGAAGTGGAAGCGCGACAGTTTGAACTGGGCCGCCAGCTGGTCGAGGTTGAGACTGTCGTGCAGATGGGCACGCATCACCGCCTGCACCGCATCCACGTCGAGCACCCGGCCTGACTTGAGATACCCCCGCACCGGCAGCACCGCCAGGGAGGTCAGCAAGGTCTGCAACTGATGGGCGGCGTGGACGAAGTGCGGCAGGTTCAGGCCCTGCTTGCGCAGCCCCAGCAGCGCATCGAAATCGGCCAGCAGGCGCGGCTGCACGCCGATCCGATGCAGGACCGACTGCCCCAGGGGCCGCAGGTAGTCCTCCACCAGTTCACCTTCGAAGTGCACCCAATAGATGCTCCAGGGTCGCTGCGCATCAGCGCCGTATGCATGGGCGCGGCCTTTGGGCAGCAGCAGCAGGTCGCCACCGCCCACATCGAATCGTCCATCCCCGGTTTCCAGCCAGCCCTGTCCGGAGCGGCAGTAGATCAGCAGGTTGTCTTCCGGTTCATGGCGATCCATGAGGTGCCCGAGGGCCTCCGGGTAGTAGCCCAGTGCCAGTGGATAACAGGCGGAAGTCAAGGCGTGGCGAGCCAGCAAGCGGCGCAGGCGGGGCGGCGTGGTGAAGCGCACGCCATTGGCCGGCAGCGGCCAGTTGGAGGTTTCGACGGAGCGGCTCATGGTCATTCTTGTGGTGGCCCGCAATCCCAAGATCGTCCATCCCGCAACCAAGATCGTCAATCCACATCTGAATCGGCGGCCGTTATAAGAGCAAGAAACAACAAGGTCCCGTCTCACGGGTGGAGGACCAGATGTCTCGGACAATTCCGCAATTGATCGACGGCGAGTGGCGCGACAGCCGCGCCCGTGAGCTGATCGAGATCACCGACCCGGCGACCCAGGAGGTCCTGGCCCTGGCGCCAAAGGCCACGGCCGAGGAGATCGAGGCCGCCGTCGCCAGCGCCAAGGCTGCCTTCCAGACCTGGCGAGAGGTACCGGTCCCGGAACGCGCCCGCCTCATGCTGCGCTACCAGCAGTTGCTCAAGGATCACCACGACGAACTGGCGGAATTGCTGGCCAGCGAGACCGGAAAGACCTTCGCTGACGCCAAGGGCGATGTCTGGCGTGGTATCGAGGTGGCTGAACACGCCGCCAACGTGGCCAGCCTGATGATGGGCGAGACGGTGGAGAACGTTGCCCGCGAGATCGACACCGCGAGCTGGGTCCAGCCCCTGGGCGTCTGCGTCGGCATCACCCCCTTCAACTTCCCGGCGATGATCCCGCTGTGGATGTTTCCGCTGGCCATCGCCTGCGGCAACACCTTCGTCCTCAAGCCCTCCGAGCAGGACCCGCTGACCCCCAACCGCCTCGCCGAACTCTTCATCGAAGCCGGTGCGCCCAAGGGCGTGCTGCAGGTGATCCACGGTGGCCGCGAACAGGTCGATGCCCTGCTGACCCACCCGGACGTGCGCGCCATCTCCTTCGTCGGCTCGGTGCCGGTGGGCCAGCATATCTACCGCACCGGCACTGCCCACCTGAAGCGGGTGCAGGCGTTCGCTGGCGCCAAGAACCACATGGTGGTGCTGCCCGACGCCCACAAGGACCAGGTCCTGAGCAACCTGATAGGCGCCAGCTGCGGTGCCGCCGGCCAGCGCTGCATGGCCATCAGCGTGGCGATCTTCGTTGGCGAGGCACGCCAGTGGATTCCCGAGCTGGCCGCACAGATGGCGGAGTTGCGCCCCGGCCACTGGAAGGACGCCCATTCGGCGTTCGGCCCGTTGATCAGCCAGCAGGCCCGCCAGCGCGTATTGCGACTGATTGCCGAGGGCAAGGCGGAAGGCGCCGAATGCCTGCTCGATGGCTCCCAGTGCACGGTGCCGGATTACCCGAACGGCAACTGGCTGGGCCCGACCCTGTTCCGTGGCGTGACGCCGAAGATGGGCCTGTACCGCGAAGAAATCTTCGGCCCGGTGCTGGTCTGCATGGAAGTGGACAGCCTCGAAGAAGCCATCGCCCTGGTCAACGCCAACCCCTACGGCAACGGCACCAGCCTGTTCACACGCTCCGGCGGCGCCGCGCGGCACTTCCAGCATGCGGTGGAAGTGGGCCAGGTGGGGATCAACGTCCCTATCCCAGTGCCCCTGCCCTTCTTCTCCTTCACGGGCTGGAAGGGTTCCTTCTATGGCGACCTGCACGCCTACGGCAAGCAGGCGGTGCGCTTCTACACCGAGACCAAGACAGTCACCAGCCGCTGGTTCGATGACACACCGGTCACCGGCCCGAACATGACCATTCACTTGAAGTAGGGGCGAATTCATTCGCCAAGCGGTGCACAGCGCCGCCACGCAACCGAGCCAAGGCAGACGACATATGGATTTCGACCTCACCGAGGAACAACACCTGCTGGTGGACAGCGCCCGCGCCTTCGCCAGCCACGAACTGGCGCCCGGCGCCGCGGACTGGGACCGTGACCACCACTTCCCGCTGGAGGTGATCCGCCGCGCCGCCGAACAGGGTTACCTGGGCCTGTACATCGCCGAAGAGGATGGCGGCCTGGGGCTGTCCCGGCTGTCGTCCTCCCTGATCTTCGAGCAACTGGCCGCCGGCTGCGTGGCCACCACCGCCTACCTGACCATCCACAACATGGCCACCTGGATGCTGGCTTCCTTCGGTGACGCCGAACTCAAGTCGCGCTGGCTGCCCGGCCTGATCGGCGGCGAACTACTCGCCTCCTACTGCCTGACCGAACCCGACGCCGGTTCCGATGCCGCCCGCCTGCGCACCCGCGCCCGCCGTGATGGCGACCACTATGTGCTGGATGGCAGCAAATGCTTCATTTCCGGCGCCGGCAGCACCCAGGTGCTGATCGTCATGGCCCGCACGGGAGAGGACGGCGCCAAGGGCATTTCCTGCTTCCTGGTACCGGCCGACGCCGACGGCATCCGCTATGGCCGCAATGAAGACAAGATGGGCTGGCGTGCCCAGCCCACCCGCACCATCACCTTCGAAGGCGTGCGCATTCCCGCCGGCAATCGCATCGGCCCGGAAGGCCAGGGCTTCGTCTACGCCATGAAAGGCCTGGATGGCGGCCGCCTGAACATCGCCAGCTGTTCCCTCGGCGCCGCCCAGGCGGCCCTGGAGCAAAGCCTGCGCTATGTGGAAGAGCGCAAGCAGTTCGGCAAGGCGCTGGCCGAATTCCAGGCCCTGCAATTCAAACTCGCCGACATGCTCACCGCCCTCACCGCCAGCCGGCAAATGGTGCGCCTGGCCGCCCACCGCCTGGACCAGGGCCACGCCGAGGCCAGCCTCTATTGCGCCATGGCCAAGCGCTTCGCCACCGACCAGTGCTTTGATCTGTGCAACGAGGCGCTGCAACTGCACGGCGGCTATGGCTACCTGAACGACTATCCTCTGGAACGCTGGGTACGCGACACCCGGGTACACCAGATTCTCGAAGGCACCAACGAAATCATGCGCGTCATCGTGGCGCGCCGTTTACTGGAACAGGGCGGCGCCCTCGACCGACTTCTGTAAGGAGCTGCACATGACCACAGCCTTGGAACCCTATCAGCCCGGCATCTTCGACCTCACCCACAAGCTGACGGTGGAAAAGCACGGCCACACCGCGCTTCTCACCATCAACCACCCGCCGGCCAACACCTGGGACCGCGAGTCGTTGATCGGGCTCAAGCAGCTCATCGAGCACCTCAACCACGACGACAACATCTACGCCCTGGTGGTGACTGGCCAGGGACCGAAGTTCTTCAGCGCCGGCGCCGACCTCAACCTCTTCGCCGATGGCGACAAGGCCCGTGCCCGCGAAATGGCCCGACGCTTCGGCGAGGCCTTCGAGGCGCTGCGGGATTTCCGAGGCGTGTCCATTGCCGCGATCAACGGCTACGCCATGGGCGGCGGACTGGAATGCGCCCTGGCCTGCGACATCCGCATCGCCGAACGCCAGGCACAGATGGCTCTGCCGGAAGCCGCCGTGGGCCTGCTGCCCTGCGCCGGCGGCACCCAGGCGCTGCCGTGGCTGGTGGGCGAAGGCTGGGCCAAGCGCATGATCCTCTGCGGTGAGCGCGTGGATGCTGAAACCGCGCTGCGCATCGGCCTGGTGGAACAGGTGGTGGATAGCGGCGAAGCCCGTGGCACCGCCCTGCTGCTGGCGGCCAAGGTGGCGCGGCAGAGCCCGGTGGCGGTGCGCACCATCAAGCCGCTGATCCAGGGCGCGCGGGAACGCGGGCCGAACGGCTGGCTGCCGGAAGAGCGCGAGCGTTTCGTCGACCTGTTCGACGCCGACGACACCCGCGAAGGCGTCAACGCCTTCCTGGAAAAGCGCAATCCGAACTGGCGCAACAAATGACCGAAAGCCGGACGAACACGACCATGAATGTGAGTTTCGAAGAACGTAATGGCCTGCACGGCGCCCGCATCGGCATCGCCAGCCTGGATGCCGAGGCCAGCCTCAACGCCCTGTCCCTGCCGATGATCGAGGCGCTGGATGCCCGGCTGCGTGCCTGGGCCGAAGACCCGGAGATCGTCTGCGTGCTGCTGCGCGGCAACGGCCCCAAGGCCTTCTGCGCTGGCGGCGACGTGCGCAAACTGGTGGATGCCTGCCGCGAACATCCCGGCGTGGTACCGCCGCTGGCGGGCCGATTCTTCGCCGATGAATATCGCCTCGACCACCGTATCCACACCTTTCCCAAACCGCTGATCTGCTGGGCCCACGGCCACGTGCTGGGTGGCGGCATGGGCCTGATGCAGGGCGCGTCGATCCGCATCGTCACGCCCTCCAGCCGCCTGGGAATGCCGGAAATCAATATCGGCCTTTACCCGGATGTTGGCGGCAGCTGGTTCCTCGCCCGCCTGCCCGGCAAGCTCGGCCTGTTCCTCGGCCTGGGTGCCGGCACCATCAATGCCCACGACGCCCTCGACCTCGACCTGGCCGACCGTTTCCTGCTGGAAGACCAGCAGGACGCCCTGCTCGCCGGGCTGGTCCAGCTCAACTGGCAGGACAAGCCCGAGGTCCAGCTCAACAGCCTGTTCAAGGCCCTGGAGCACGAGGCCCGTGGCCAACTGCCGGAAGCCCAGTGGCTGCCACGGCGCAAGCGCATTGACGATCTGCTCGACGTAGCCGACCTGCCCGCCGCCTGGAAGGCCATGACCGCTTTGCAGCACGACAGCGATGTGCCGCTGGCCCGCGCCGCCAAGACCCTGGCGGCCGGCTGCCCGCTCACCGCGCACCTGGTGTGGGAGCAGATCCGCCGGGCGAAGCACCTCTCCCTGGCCGAGGTGTTCCGCATGGAATACGCCATGAGCCTGAACTGCTGCCGTCATCCGGAATTCCCCGAAGGCGTGCGCGCCCGCCTGATCGACAAGGACAACGCCCCACGCTGGCACTGGCCGGATGTAGCGGCCATTCCCCGTGCGGTGATCGAGGCCCATTTCGAGCCGGTGTGGGACGGCCGGCACCCGCTGGACGATCTCTGACAATCCGCCCGCAGCCACCCCGGCCGGGCCAAGGAGTAGCACGATGAGCAAGATCGCCTTTATCGGACTTGGCCACATGGGCCTGCCCATGGCCCGCAACCTGCTCAAGGCCGGCCACGACCTCAAGGTCTACGACCTGGTGCAGGCCGCCGTCGACGAGCTCGCGGCCGAGGGTGCCAAGCCCGCAAGGGATGCGCGGGAAGCGGTCAACGGCGCCCAGGTGGTGATCACCATGCTGCCGGCCAGCCGGCATGTGGAAGGCCTGTTGCTGGGCGACGGTGGGCTGCTGGAGTCCATCGCAGCCGGCAGCCTGCTGCTGGAATGCTCCACCATCGCCCCGGAGTCCGCGCGCAAGGTTCACGCGGCGGCGAAGGCCCGTGGTATCGAGCTGCTGGATGCGCCCGTTTCCGGCGGCACCGCCGGAGCCGCGGCCGGCACCCTGACCTTCATGGTCGGGGGCGAAGCCGGGGCACTGGAAAAGGCGCGGCCGATCTTCCAGTCCATGGGCAAGAACATCTTCCATGCCGGCCCCGACGGTGCCGGCCAGGTGGCCAAGGTGTGCAACAACCAGCTGCTGGCGGTGCAGATGATCGGCACCGCCGAGTCCATGGCGCTGGGCGTGGCCAATGGCCTGGACCCGGCTGTCCTCGCCGAGATCATGCGCCAGAGTTCGGGCGGCAACTGGGTGCTGGAACGCTACAACCCCTGGCCGGGGGTGATGCCCAATGCACCGGCGAGCAAGGAATACGATGGGGGCTTCATGGCCGAGCTGATGGCCAAGGACCTGGGGCTCGCCCAGGAAACCGCGCAGGCCAGCCTATCCAGCACGCCCATGGGCGCCCTGGCACTGCAGATCTATCGGCTGCTGCTCAAGCAGGGCAAGGGCAAGAAAGACTTCTCGGTGGTGCAGAAGTTGTTTGTGGAGTAACCCGCGCTTTTGGTGGGAGCGAATTTATTCGCGATTGAAATCGCTCCCACAAGGCAATCGGCTCAGGCCCCGCACCGCATACAACCGGCGGTGCGCGCGGCGCACCCTACGCAACAGGATCAGCGCTCGCGCAGTGCCTCGGCGCGGGCCTTGATGATGGGCTTGAGCAGGTAGCTCAGGATGCTCTTCTTGCCGGTCATGATGTCCACCGAGGCGACCATGCCAGGGATGATCAGCAGCGGATTCTGCTCCGTCCCCAGATGGCTCTTCTTGGTGCGCAGCTTGATCAGGTAGAAGCTGTTGCCTTCCTCATCCGTGATGGTGTCCGCGCCGATCTGCTCCAGGTCGGCACTCAGCCCGCCGTAGATGGTGTAGTCGTAGGCGGTGAACTTGACCATGGCGCTCTGCCCGGGGTGCAGGAAGGCGATGTCCTGCGGACGGATGCGCGCCTCCACCAGCAGGGTGTCGTCCAGCGGCACGATCTCCACCAGGTCGCTGCCCGGCTGGATCACGCCGCCGATGGTGTTGACCAGTAGCTGCTTGACGATGCCCCGCACCGGCGAGGTGACCAGGGTGCGCTTGACGCGGTCTTCCAGGGCCTTGCCAGTGGCATTGGCCTTGTTCAGTTCGGTGCGCGCCTCGTTGAGCTGGGCCAGCGCTTCGCTGCGGAAGCGCGAACGGGTTTCGGCGATCTTGCGTTCGGCTTCCTTGATCGCCGATTCGGCGCGGGGAATGGCCAGGCTGGTGGCTTCCAGCTCGCCACGGTTTTCCACTTCGGCACGGCGCAGGCGCAGGACCTCCACCTTGGAAATCGCCCCCTGGGACACCAGCGGCTCGGAGATGGAAATCTCCTGACGCAGCAACTGCAGGCTGTTGCGGAACTGGCCCTGCTTGGAGATGAACTCCTGCAATTCCTGGCGGCGCTGCACCAGTTGTTCTTCCAGGCCCGCCACCTCTTCCTGCAATTGCTGCTGGCGGCTGCGATACAGCGCTTCTTCGCTATTGGCCTGCTCCGGCGCAAGCTTGCGCAGCTCGTCGGAGATCTGCAGCGGCCGGTCATCCACCTCGGCGCTCAGGCGTTCGACCTGCAGCTGCATGGCGGTGCGGTCCGCTTCGGTTTCACCGACGTTGGACTCGAAGCGGGTCGGGTCCAGGCGCAGCAGCGGATCGCCGACTTCCACCACCTGGCCCTCGTGGACGAACAGCTCGGAGATGATGCCGCCTTCCAGGTTCTGCACCTTCTGCAGCTTGGATGAGGGAATCGCCTTGCCTTCGCCGCGGGTGACCTCGTCCACCTGGGCGAAGTTGGCCCAGAGCAGCATGAACAGGGTGAAGCCGATGAGGGTCCAGATGGTCAGGCGCACCACGCGGGGCGCGTCCTCCACCAGGGCCTTGTTGACCTCCGGCAGCGGCTGGTCGGACAGCGAATCGCCGCCCTTGAAGTACTGGCGCAGCGCGCCCATGCCCTTATGCGACACTGATCTGCCCCTTCTTCAGCGCTTCCATGACCGCTTCCTTCGGACCGTCGGCAATGACCCGGCCGCGGTCGACGATCAGCAGGCGATCCACCAGCGAAAGCATCGAGGCACGGTGGGTGACCAGCAGCAGGGTCTTGTTGGCGATCATCCCGGTGAGACGTTCCTTGAGGCGCTCCTCGCCGGGGTTGTCCATGGAGCTGGTGGGCTCGTCGAGCAGCAGGATCGGTGGATCGAGCAGCAGCGCGCGCGCCAGGGCGACGTTCTGCCGCTGGCCGCCGGACAGGTTCTGGCCCCGCTCACCCACCTGCAGTTCGTAGCCTTGCGGGTGCAACCGGGCGAACTCGTGCACGCCGGACAGCTCGGCCGCCTGCAGCACCAGTTCATCTTCCACGTAGCGGGCACCGGACATGAGGTTGTCACGCAGGGTGCCGCTGAACAGCTGGATGTCCTGGGGCACGTAGCCGACGTTGTGGCGCAGCTCGCTGACGTCCAGTTGGCGGATGTCGGTGCCGTCCACCAGCAGGCTGCCGGAATCGGCCTGGTAGAGGCCGACGATCAGCTTGGCCAATGAGCTCTTGCCGGAACCACTGCGGCCGATGATGCCGATCTTCTCGCCCGGACGAACGATCAGGTTCACTTCGCTCAGGGCCGGGGTCTGCTGGTGCGGGTAGGTGAAGTTGATCTGGCGCAGTTCCAAGCTGCCCTGCAGCTTGTCCCGCACCAGAGGCTGCTCGCCCTCCTGGCGCTCCTGCGGCAAGTCCATCATGTGGTCGACGGACTTCATGGTCAGGCGCGCCTGCTGGTAGCGGGTGAGCAGACCGGAAAGCTGGGTCAGCGGACCAAGGGCACGGCCATTGAGCATGTAGCAGGCGATCAGGCCGCCCATGCTGAGGTCACCGGCCATGATCAGGTAGACGCCGGACACGATCATCACCACGCCCGCCAACTGCTGGATCATCAGGGTCAGGTTCATCGCCAGGCTGGAAAGCATCTTCACCCGCAGCTCGAGGCGACCCAGGGTGCCGATGGTCTGCTCCCAGAGGTATTGGCGATCGCTCTCGGCGTTGTTGACCTTCACCGCGTCGAGACCGGCAAGGGTCTCGATCAGGCTCGACTGGCGTTCCGCCGCCAGCGCCATGGTGCGGTCCATGGTCGCCACCAGCGGTTTCTGCAACAGCCAGCTGATCCCCATGGCCAGCGGGAACGCCAGGACCGGCACCCAGACCAGGTGCCCGCCGAGCAATCCGATTACCAGCAGGATCAACAAGGTGAACGGCAGGTCGATGACGCTGGTGAGGGTCAGCGAGGCTAGGAAGTCCCGCAGCGTCTGGAACTCATGGATGTTCTGGGCAAAGCTGCCGACCCGCATCGGGCGGTACTTCATCGCCATGCCGACGATGCGCTCGAACAGGGTGGCGGAGATGATCAGGTCGGTTTTCTTACCCGCGAGGTCCAGGCAAAGGCCGCGCATGGTCTTGAGCAACAGATCGAAGAGGTAGGCCCCGGAGATGCCGACGGCCAGCACCCAGAGGGTGGCGACCGCCTGGTTGGGCACGACACGGTCATACACGTTCATCACGAACAGGGGAGCGCCCAGGCCAATCAGGTTGATCAGCAGACTGGCGGCAACCGCATCGGTATAGAGCCAGCGGGAGCGCTTCAGCGTGTCGCGGAACCAGGACTCGGTGCGCGGGATCAGGCTGTCGGTATTCAGGTCGTACTTGTGCTGCGGCTGAGCGAAGAACACCTGGCCGCTGTAGTCCTCCTGCAGCAGCTCGCGGGTGACCTTCACTTCACCGCCGTCGCTCTCGCTGAGCAGCAGGCGCGCCTTGCCGTCGTCGCCCCAGCCGAGCATGACCGCGCAGCGGCCTTCCTTGAGCAGCAGCAGCGCCGGCATGGCGATCTTCGGAATCTGATCCAGGCGCCGCTGCATCAGGCGGCCCTGCAGGCCCGCACGGGCGGCGGCGCGGGGAAGCAGATCGGCGGTCAGGCGCTGCTTGGGCAGCGGCAGGCCGCTGGTGAGCATGGCCCGGTTGGCGGGTTTGTGGTGCAGGACGCACAGGGACAGCAGCGAATCGAGCAAGGGGTCGTCGTGCTGCCCACGTGGATCGGTATTGACACTTGAACGACTGACTTCTGGATCCACGCCTGGATTCTCTGCTCTGGGGTCTACGGGAGGCAGGGCCTAGGCCGGACCCCGACGACGCAAGAGGGAGGGGACGCCCCCTTGCGCCGCGTGGATCCGAAACAGGTACCTAGTTCAGGCCGGGAAGAGTTGCCTCGGGCTTGAGCTCGGTCTGTACGACCGTCGCCATCGGCGCCACCACTCCCTGGCTCTTCAGCAACTCGCCCATGGTCGCTTTGATGCGGTACTGAGTAAACAGCTCGGTGTAGCGCAGGTCCACAAGGCGACGCGAGGCGGTGAACAGTTCGTTTTCGCTGTCCAGCAGGTCGAGCAGCGTACGTTCGCCGATGCTGAACTGCTGCTGGTACGACTCGCGCACACGGGTGCTGTAGTCGACGTATTGCTGGGCGATCGGAATCTGCTCGCGGGCGTTGTCCAGAGCGTTCCACGACAGACCGAGTTCTTCGTTCAGCACACGCAGGGCGTTGTTGCGAATGTCCAGCGCTTCGTTGATCTGGTAGGCCTTGGACTCCAGGTCGGCCTTGTGGCTGCCGCCGGCGAACAGGTTGTAACGCATGCGCAACATTGCCTGCCAATCGTTCACGTGGCCGTCTTCGCCATCCAGGTCATTGTCCGCCCCACGGGACAGTTCGGCGTCGAAGCGCGGATAGAAGAAGGACTTCGCGGCGTCGTACTGCTTCTCGGCCGCCGCCACGTCGGACTCGGCCGAACGCAGGACCGGGCTGTTGGCCAGCAGGGTGCCGCGGGCAGCTTCAAGGGATTCGGGCAGCTGTCCACGCAGGCCGGCCGGCTCGCTCAGGTCCACCGGGTCGATGCCCACCACGCTGTAGAAGTTGGTGCGTGCATCGCGCAGGTTGGTCTGCTCGGTGATCAGGTTGTTGCGGGCCTGGGCCAGACGCGCTTCGGCCTGGTCCTGGTCGGCCAGGCGCCCTACCCCGCGCTCACTGCGCAGGCTGATCTGGTCGAAGATGCGTTCGTGGCTGCGCAGGTTGGTCTCGGCCAGACGCACCATTTCCTGGCGACGCAGCACATCGATGTAGACCTGGGCCACATCCAGCGCGGTGCGCTCGGAAGTACCGAGCAGGGAATAGGCGCGGGAGTTCACGGTGGCCTGCTGGCGGCCCACTTCGTTCTGGGTGGCGAAGCCGTCGAACACCATCTGCTGCAGACGCAGGCTGGACTCGCCACGGGTCATGGTCTTCCAGTGGTCGTCGCCTTCGGCGCGGGTGGTGGTGTTGTCGCTGCCCTCACGGCCATAACCGCCCAGCAGGTCGACGGACGGTAGGTAACCGCCCTTGGCCGCCCTCAACTGTTTGTCGGCCGACAGACGGCTGTTAACCCCCGCCTGGATTTCCGGGTGGACATCCATGGCGTGCTGCATGGCTTCGGACAAGCTCTGGGCCTGAGTGGGAAGGCTCACAGCGAGGGCAAAAGGGAGAACGGCGGAGAATCTCAGACGCATATTCTTGGCATCCTTTTCGTTGAATTGGAGGTCCGGAAACTTCACCGGAGATTGCTTTCCGTCAGCACCGCGCGTTGTGGACGAGATCACATTGCCAAGCACTGGACGGCGACGCAAATATCAAAGTGACAGCATGAAATCGATTGTTTAGGATGGGAATCAATTGGTCAATACTTTGGCATATTCTCAATAGCCAATTGTCATAAGCCAATTAATTGGCGCCACCTTTACGCCATGCATTAACTATAGAAAGGGAATGTCAGTCCTGCGCTTGGTCATCGAAATTCGACCCCAGCGACGACAAGCCAGCTGAGAGCCAATTTCAGGAGAGTCACTCCATGAGCAGTGTTATTGCGGTCGTCAAAAGCATTGTTGGTCAGGTCTTCGCGATGTCTCCGGAAGGGTTCCAGCGGCTCCTCGTCGAGGGGGACAAACTCTTCAAAGGCGATCAGTTGCAAACCGGGCTTGAGGGGATGGTGACTCTCGAACTCACCGATGGCAGCACGGTCGACCTCGGCCGCGACAGCCAGTGGAGCGAATCCGACGTCGTGGCCAGCGTCGAAACCCAGGCTGCCCAGCCGGCCCCTCAGACGCCCGCCGATGACGTCGCGCAATTGCAGAAGGCGATCGAGGCCGGCGTTGACCCGACCCAGGCACTCGAAGCCACCGCAGCCGGCCCGAGCGCCGGTGGCGCAGGCGGTGGTGCCGCCGGTGGTGGCCACAGTTTCGTGATGCTGGATGCCACGGCGGGCCAGGTCGATGCGACCATCGGTTTCGCCACCAGCAACGTCCCCCTGGCCACTGAAGCGCTGGTGGAGGACGACAACACCCCGGATGCGGATGCCCCCCTGCCCCCCGATACCGTTCTGCCGGATGTACCCAACAATTCCCCGCAGGGCCAGGACAGCAGCATCACCACCGACGAAGACACTCCGGTGACAGGGCAGCTCGGCGCCACCGACCCCGATGGCGACCCGCTCACCTATACCCCGGGGGATGGTCCTCGCAACGGCACCGTGGTGATCAACCCGGATGGTTCCTACACCTACACGCCCAATCCGAACTACAACGGCAGTGACAGCTTCACGGTCGTCGTCGGAGACGGTAAGGGCGGCAGCGACACCATTACCGTCACCATTGGTGTGAATCCGGTGAACGACGCCCCGGTTGCCGCCAACGATGGCCCAGCCGCAGTCACCGAGGACACCCCGGCCACCGGCAACGTCCTGACCAACGACAGCGACACCGACGGCGATGCCCTGACCGTCACCCAGTTCACCGTGGCCGGCAGCACCTACACCGCCGGCCAGACCGCCACCCTCGGCGGCGTCGGCACCCTGGTCATCAATGCCGACGGCTCCTACACCTTTACCCCAGCGCCGAATTACACCGGCCCCGTGCCCACCGCCACCTACACCGTTACCGATGGCACGGCTACCGATACCGGCGAGCTGAGCTTCGCTGATGTAACGCCGGTCGATGACGCGTCCGCCCTGGTCGCCGACAGCAACACCGTGGCCGAGGACACTCCGGCCACCGGCAACGTGCTGAGCAACGACTCCGACGTCGACAACAGCCTCAGTGTGTCCAGCTTCACCATCGCCGGTGTCACTGGCAGCTTTACCGCCGGCCAGACCGCCACCATCGCCGGCGTCGGCACCCTGACCATCGCCAGCAATGGCGACTACAGCTTCACCCCCGACGCCAACTGGAACGGCACGGTCCCCCAGGTCAGCTACACCACCAACACTGGCAGCAGTTCCACGCTGAGCATCAGCGTCACCCCGGTGAATGACGCCCCCGTCGCAGCCAACGATGGCCCGGTCCCGGTCACCGAGGACACCCCGGCCACCGGCAACGTCCTGACCAACGACAGCGACGTGGAAGGCGATGCCCTCACCGTCACCCAGTTCACCGTGGACGGCAGCACCTACACCGCCGGCCAGACCGCCACCCTCGGCGGTGTCGGTACCCTGGTGATCAACAGCGACGGCAGCTTCACCTTCACCCCGGCACCGAACTACAACGGTCCGGTGCCGACCGCCACCTATACCGTTACCGACGGCAGCGCCACCGATACCGGTGAGCTGAGCTTCGGCGCCGTCAGCCCGGTCAACGATGCGCCGGTCGCCAGCAATGACGGACCGACCGCCGTGACCGAAGACACCCAGGCCAGCGGTAATGTGCTGACCAATGACAACGATGCCGACGGCGATGTCCTGTCCGTCACCGGCTTCAGCTTCGGCGGGAACAATTACCTGGCTGGCCAGACCGCAACCATCAATGGTGTCGGCTCCCTGGTCATCAACGCCAACGGCAGCTTCACCTTCACCCCGGCACCGAACTACAACGGCCCGGTTCCCACCGCGACCTACACCGTCAGCGATGGCAGCGCTACCGACACTGCCGAACTGAGCTTCGCCGATGTCACCCCGGTGGATGACGCGTCGGTCCTGGCTGCCGACAGCAACACTGTCGCCGAGGACAGCCCGGCCACCGGCAACGTGCTCACCAACGACAGCGATGTGGACAACACCTTGTCGGTCGCCAGCTTCAGTGTGGCCGGCATCAATGGCAGCTTCGCCGCAGGCGCGACGGCGACCATTACCGGCGTCGGCACCCTGACCCTCGCCGCCGACGGCAATTACACCTTTACCCCGGCCGCCAACTGGAACGGCGCAGTGCCGCAGGTAACCTACGTCACCACTACCGGCAGCAGCTCCACGCTGGACATCACCGTCACCCCGGCGAACGACGCTCCGCTGGCGGCCAATGACGGCCCGGTCCCGGTGATCGAGGACATCCAGGCGGTCGGCAATGTCCTGACCAACGACAGCGACGTCGATGGCGACGCCCTGACCGTCACCCAGTTCGAAGTGGGCGGGAGCACCTACACCGCTGGCCAGACTGCCACCCTCAGTGGCGTCGGCACCCTGGTGATCAACAGCGACGGCAGCTTCACCTTCACCCCGGCGCCGAACTACAACGGTCCGGTACCCACCGCGATCTATACCGTCAGCGACGGCACCACCACCGACACCGCCGAACTGAATTTCGCCGACGTCACTCCGGTGAACGATGCCTCAGTCCTGAGCCCCGACAGCAACACCGTGACCGAAGACAACCCGGCCACCGGCAACGTCCTGGGCAACGACAGCGACGTGGATGACACCCTCACTGTCGCCACTTTCAGCATCAATGGTGTGCCCGGTACCTTCACCGCCGGTACCGCAGCCACCATCAATGGCATCGGAAGCCTGGTGATCAATGCCAACGGCACCTACACCTTTACCCCGGTGCAAAACTGGAACGGTACGGTCCCGGAAGTCAGCTACACCACCAACACCGGCAGCAGCTCCACACTGACCATCACCGTCACCCCGGAGAACGATGCGCCGGAAACCAATGCGGCCAGCGGTTCGGGTAACGAAGACGCAGAAGGCATTCCGGTCAGCCTCAGCGGCTCGGATGTCGATGGCACTGTCGCCAGCTTCGTGATCAAGTCGCTGCCGGCCAACGGCACCCTGCTGCTGAACGGCGTCGCACTGGCCGCCGGCGACAGCGTCCCGGCCTCCGGCAACGGCGCCAACGTCACCTTCGTGCCGAATGCCAACTGGAACGGCACCACCACCTTCGACTATGCCGCCGTGGATAACGATGGTCTGGAGGACGCCACTCCGGCCACCGGTACCATCACCGTTGCCTCGGTCAACGACGCGCCGGATACCCTCGCGGCCAGCGGTTCGGGTAGCGAAGATTCGGCGGGTATCCCGGTCAGCCTCAGCGGCTCGGATGTCGATGGCACCGTCGCCAGCTTCGTGATCAAGTCGCTG
>NZ_SSOH01000051.1:0-3924 GCF_029873155.1 Pseudomonas sp. BN515
TGCCCTACCCGTTCAAGACTGGCAAGGAGATGCTTGCCCACTGCACCGCCAGCGGCTTGTCCATCAGCGGTCTGATGCGTGAGAACGAGAAGGCCTGGCGCACCCCCGAAGACACCAGCGCCGGACTGATGAAGATCTGGCAGGTGATGCAGGACTGCGTGAAGGCCGGTTGCCGCAAGGAAGGCATCATGCCCGGCGGACTCAAGGTCAAGCGCCGCGCCGCCGCACTGTACCGCCAGCTCAGCGAGCAGCCGGAAGCCAACCTGCGCGACAGCCTGTCGGTGCTCGACTGGGTCAACCTCTACGCCCTCGCGGTGAACGAGGAAAACGCCACCGGCGGCCGCGTGGTCACCGCGCCCACCAACGGCGCGGCGGGCATCGTCCCGGCAGTGCTGCACTACTACAGCCGCTTCGTGCCCGGCGCCAATAACGACGGCGTCGAGCGCTTCCTGCTCACCGCCGCCGCCATCGGCATCCTCTACAAGGAAAACGCCTCGATCTCCGGTGCCGAAGTCGGCTGCCAGGGCGAGGTCGGCGTGGCCTGTTCGATGGCCGCCGGCGCCCTCTGCGAAGTCCTCGGCGGCACCCCGCAGCAGGTCGAGAACGCCGCCGAGATCGGCATGGAACACAACCTCGGGCTGACCTGCGACCCGGTCGGCGGCCTGGTCCAGGTGCCCTGCATCGAGCGCAACGCGATGGGCTCGGTGAAGGCCATCAACGCCGCACGCATGGCCCTGCGCGGCGACGGCCAGCACTTCATCTCGCTCGACAAGGTGATCCGCACCATGCGCCAGACCGGCGCCGACATGAAGAGCAAATACAAGGAAACCGCCCGCGGCGGCCTCGCCGTGAACATCATCGAATGCTGAACCACCGTCCGTAGGGTGCGCCGTGCGCACCACAGACGTTCATCGGTGCGCATGGCGCACCCTACTGGAGATTCCGCGTGACTACCGAAACCCTCGCCAAAACCCCGCTGCACGCCCTGCACCTCGAACTCGGCGCCCGCATGGTGCCCTTCGCCGGCTACGACATGCCGGTGCAGTACCCGCTCGGCGTGCTCAAGGAGCACCTGCACACCCGCGAGCAGGCCGGCCTGTTCGACGTCTCGCACATGGGCCAGGTCCTCCTGCGGGGCGAGAACGCCGCCCGTGCCCTGGAAAGCCTGGTGCCGGTGGACATCCTCGACCTGCCGCTGGGCACCCAGCGCTATGCCATGTTCACCGACGAAAACGGCGGCATCCTCGACGACCTGATGGTCGCCCGCCTGGCGGACGACACCCTGTTCCTGGTGGTCAACGCCGCCTGCAAGGACCAGGACCTGGCGCACCTGCGCAAGCACCTCGGCGAGCAGTGCGAAATCGAGTCGCTGTTCGAGTCCCGTGCCCTGCTCGCGCTGCAAGGCCCGGCCGCCGCCGCAGTGCTCGGCCGCCTCGCCCCGGAAGTGCAGGCAATGACCTTCATGCAATTCGCCAGCGTGAACCTGCAAGGTGTGGCCTGCTATGTCAGCCGCTCCGGCTACACCGGCGAGGACGGCTACGAGATTTCCGTTCCGGTCGAGCATGCCGATGCGTTGGCTCGTGCCCTGCTGGAGCAGCCGGAAGTCCAGCCGATCGGTCTCGGCGCGCGCGACTCGCTGCGCCTGGAAGCCGGCCTGTGCCTCTATGGCCACGACATGAGCACCGCCACCACCCCGGTGGAGGCCAGCCTCGGCTGGGCCATCTCCAAGGCCCGCCGCGCCGATGGCCTGCGTGCCGGCAACTTCCCCGGCGCCGGCCAGGTCTTCGCCCAGCAGCGCGACGGCGTGCCGAGCAAGCGTGTCGGCCTGCTGCCGCTGGAGCGTGTGCCGGTCCGCGAAGGCGCCGAGATAGTCGATGCCGAGGGCACGGTGATTGGCCGCGTCTCCAGCGGCGGCTTCGGCCCCAGCCTGGGTGCGCCGGTGGCCATGGGTTACGTGAGCGCCAGCCACGCCGCCCTGGACAGCGAGGTCTGGGCCCTGGTGCGCGGCAAGCGCGTCGCCATGAAAGTCGCCAAAACCCCCTTCGTGCCGCAGCGTTACTACCGCGGCTGAGAGCTGTTGCCGTCCTTGAACGGGTAGGAGCGAGCTCTGCTCGCGAACAAAAGCTTCGCGAGCAAGCTCGCTCCTACGAAAAACGCCGAGCCTTCGGAGCAAGAACATGACCGAAACCCAGATCACCCCGCGTCCGCAACCGTTGCAGGCCGGCGTAAAACTGCGCGGCGCCGAGAAGGTCGCGCGCATTCCCGTGAAGATCATTCCCACCGAAGACGTGCCGCGCAAACCGGACTGGATCCGCGTGCCCATTGCCACCTCGCCGGAGGTGGCCCGAATCAAGCAACTGCTGCGCAAGCACAAGCTGCACAGCGTTTGCGAGGAAGCCTCCTGCCCGAACCTGGGCGAGTGCTTCTCTGGCGGTACCGCCACCTTCATGATCATGGGCGACATCTGCACCCGTCGCTGCCCCTTCTGCGACGTCGGCCACGGCCGGCCGAAGCCGCTGGCCCCGGACGAGCCGAAGAACCTGGCCATTGCCATCGCCGACCTGCGCCTGAAGTACGTGGTGATCACTTCGGTGGACCGGGACGACCTGCGCGACGGCGGTGCCCAGCACTTCGTCGACTGCCTGCGCGAGATCCGCAAGCTGTCCCCCGGCGTCCAGCTGGAAACCCTGGTGCCGGACTATCGTGGGCGCATGGACGTGGCGCTCGCCATCACCGAGCAGGAGCCGCCGGATGTGTTCAACCACAACCTGGAAACCGTGCCGCGCCTGTACAAGGCCGCGCGTCCGGGTTCGGACTTCGAGTGGTCGCTGGACCTCTTGGAGAATTTCAAGAAGCGCGTGCCCCAGGTACCGACCAAATCCGGCCTGATGCTGGGCCTGGGCGAGACGGACGACGAAGTGATCGAAGTGATGCAGCGCATGCGCGAGCACAATATCGACATGCTGACCCTCGGCCAGTATCTGCAACCGTCGCGCAACCACCTGCCGGTGCAGCGCTTCGTGCACCCAGACACCTTCGCCTGGTTCGCAGAAAAAGGTGCCGAGATGGGCTTCAAGCATGTGGCATCCGGCCCGCTGGTGCGCTCCTCCTATCACGCCGACCAGCAGGCAAACGGACTGGGCCGGCAATCACACCCGATCAGGCAATGATGTTGGCGGCCGCCAGGGTCGACACTCCCACGAGGGAAATCTCGAACTCCGCCACGGCATCCGCATCGGTGCTGCCATAGAGGATGCCATTGGCAAAACGCAGCTGGCCGGTGGCATCCATACCGCTGAATGCCGCCGAGCCAATGAAGCTGAATGCATCATTGGCCACCGTGCCGGGCTTAGCGTCGATGACAGACAGATTAATCTTGTCGCCATCGGTGCTCCGGAAATCGGTGATCACATCGCGCAGCGCACCAGTTCCCAATTCGCTCAGGGCATTGAACGAGAACACATCAGCCCCGGCCCCGCCGGTCAGTCGATCGGTGCCGGCACCGCCGATCAGCACGTTGGCGGCAGCATTGCCGGTCAGGGTGTCGTTGAAGGCACTGCCAGTCAGGTTCTCGAAGGCCAGCAGGGTATCGGAGCCCGAACCGCCAGTAGTCTGGGCCGTGGTCAGCGCCAGGTTGGCATTCACGCCGGCTGTGGCGAAGGCATAGGACGCGGTGTCCACACCCGCTCCGCCATTGAGCACATTGTTGCCAGCGCCCGCATAGATCACGTTGTTCAAGGCGTTACCGGTACCGTTGGCCGCACCGCCGGACAGCAGGCGAAGGTTCTCGACGTTGGTGCCGAGGGTGTAGGCCGACAGGGAGCTGTACACGGTGTCGCTGCCACCGCTGGCCAGCACTGCGTTGGTTTCCTGGACCACGTCGCTGGCGCTGTCCACGTAGTAGACGTCGGAACCGTCGCCGCC
>NZ_SSOH01000052.1:0-11858 GCF_029873155.1 Pseudomonas sp. BN515
AGCTTGATCAGCACCGACTTCAGCTCGGTGTAGTGCTCGATGGCCGCCGCGCCCATTTCGCGGCCGACGCCGGAGAGCTTGTAGCCGCCGAAGGGCAGGGCCGGGTCGAGGGCGCTGTGGCAGTTGACCCACACCGAGCCGGACTTGATGCGCGGCACTATGCGGTGCACCGCCGCGAGGTCGTTGGACCAGATGCTGGCGCCGAGGCCATAGGGGTTGTCGTTGGCCATGCGGACCACCTCGTCGATGTCGTCGAAGGGCATGGCCACCAGCACCGGGCCGAAGATTTCTTCCTGCACCAGGCGGTGCTGCTGGTCGACGTCGACGATTACCGTCGGCTTGACGAAGTAGCCGGGACCGAAGCCTTCGCCGCCGCAGGCGATGGTGGCGCCGAGTTCGCGGCCGAGGTTGATGTAACCGGTGACGCGGTCCTGCTGCTTGGCGGAGATCAGCGGGCCCATCTGCACGCTCGGGTCGAGGCCGTTGCCGAGCTTCATGCCGTTGGCGATGCCGGCGATGTCGGCGATCACGTTGTCGAAGTGCTTGCGGTGCACATACAGGCGCGAGCCGGCGCAGCAGACCTGGCCCTGGTTGAAGAAGATCGCGCTGGCAGCGCCGGCGGCGGCTTCCTGGAGGTTGGCGTCGGCCATGACGATGGTCGGCGACTTGCCGCCGAGTTCCAGGGTCACGCGGGTCATGTTGTCCATGGCCGCCTTGCCGATCTGCTTGCCGACTTCGGTGGAGCCGGTGAAGGTCAGCTTGTCGACGCCCGGGTGGCGGGCGAGGGCGGCGCCGGCATTCAGGCCGGTGCCGGTGACGACGTTGAACACCCCGGCCGGGTAGCCGGCTTCCAGCACCAGCTCGGCGAGCTTGAGGGCGGTCAGCGGGGTTTCGTCGGCGGGTTTGAGCACCACGGTGCAGCCGGTGGCGAGCGCCGGACCGAGTTTCCAGCAGGCCAGCATCAGCGGGAAGTTCCAGGCGACGATGGCGCCGACCACGCCGACGGCTTCGCGGCGGATGTAGCCGTGGAACTGGTCATCGGGCATCAACGGCAGGGAGGCGTCGACGGTGGTGCCTTCGATCTTGGTGGCCCAGCCGGCCATGTAGCGGAGGAAGTCGATGGCCAGCTGCACGTCCATGACCTGGGCCACGGCGGCGCTCTTGCCGTTGTTCAGGCACTCCAGCTCGGCCAGTTCCTGGGCGTCGCGCTCCATCAGGTCGGCCAGGCGCCACAGCAGGTTCTGCCGCTCGCGCGGACGCATGCGGCTCCAGGCGGAATCGTCGAAGGCCTGGCGGGCGGCCTGCACGGCGCGGTCGACGTCTTCGGCGGTGGCCGAGGGCACGTTGCCGAGGACTTCGCCGGTGGCCGGGTTGCGGAAGCTCATGGTGTTGCCGCTGACGGAGTCCTGCCATTCGGCGCCGATCAGCATCTTCAGCTTGCGATTGAGGAAGGCATTGGTCTGGGGGAGGACGGGCAGGTCAGCGAGCATGGGGGAAGCCTCTGTTCATTGAAGTTGTACCCAGCTTTCGCAACCCCCATGCCAAGGCCGTAAAGGTCTCGTAAGGCAATGATTTAAAAGGAATTATCAGGTTGTTTCGGGGCGCCGCCGAAGTGCTCGCTGTTGCACTTTGAGACTCGCTGAGACGGGCCTGGAACAGTCGCACTGTCTACCTTTACTGGATGCTGGGTGGTGCAGTCTCAGCGTGGAACAGTCTGTCGCGAAATTAGACGCCGGACCCTGCCGCCAGCATCCCTGCCAAGCCTGCGTTTTACGGCTAAATCGTTGTAATAAAAGGACTTTCAATGGCATGGCACACATTGTGTATTTGCCGTGACAACTGCACCCGCTCCGCCGTGGGGTGCAAATCATAAGAACAACACCGTGGAGGTCTGACCTTGAAGACGACTCGACTCCGGCAGCACGCGGGCACCCTGGCACTGGCCATGGCGTCCCTCATGTTCGCCCAGGCCCATGCAGCCGAGGAGGGTCCAGCCCTCCTCAAGTCCAAGTGCATGGGTTGCCACATCCCCGAGGGCAACGATACCTACAGCCGCATCAGCCACCAGCGCAAGACCCCTGAGGGCTGGCTGATGAGTATCGGACGCATGCAAGTGATGCACGGCCTCCAGATCAGCGATGGCGACCGGCGCACCCTGGTCAAATACCTGGCCGACAAGCAAGGCCTGGCCCCCAGCGAAACCGATGGCGTGCGCTATGCCATGGAGCGTCGTCTGAACACTGTCGAGAAGTTCGACGACCAGTTGAGCCAGATGTGTGGCCGCTGCCACTCCGGTGCCCGCGTCGCCCTGCAGCGCCGTCCCGCCAAGGAGTGGGAACACCTGGTCAACTTCCACCTCGGCCAGTGGCCGTCTCTCGAATACCAGGCCCAGTCTCGCGACCGCGACTGGCTGGATCTCGCCCTCAAGGAAATGGTGCCGGAACTGGCCAAGCGCTTCCCGCTGGAAAACCAGGCCTGGGCCGACTGGCAGAAGGCCAAGCCCAAGGCCGATGCGCTGCCTGGGCAGTGGAGCTTCAGCGGCCACATGCTGACCAAGGGTGACGTGCGTGGCGTGATGACCGTGACCTTGGAGGCCGGTGACACCTTCAAGGTGGAGGTGAAAGGCCAGTACGCCGACGGCACGCCGTTCAACGGCAGCGGCTCGGCCATCCTCTACAACGGCTACGAATGGCGCGGCAACGTGAAGGTCGGCGAGACCAATCTGCGCCAGGTGTTCGCTGCCCTGAACGGCGAGATGAAGGGCCGTATGTTCGAGGCCGAGCACGACGAGCGCGGCCTGGACTTCAGCGCCGCCAAAGACGGCAACGCCAAGTTGCTGGCCGTGCAGCCCGCGTTCATCAAGGCCGGCAGCGAAACCGAGCTGACCCTGGTAGGCAGCGGCCTGAAGGGCACGCCTGACCTCGGTGCTGGCGTCGAAGTGGTGAAGGTGCTGGAGGTCACGCCGAAGCTGGTCCGCGTCAAGGTCAAGGCTGCCGCTGATGCCGCACCCGGCGTGCGCAGCGTCGCCCTCGGTGACCTGAAAGGTGTCGATCTCGCGGTCTACAAGGACATCGCCGAAGTGAAGGTGGTGCCCGAGTTCTCCATCGCCCGTGTTGGCGAGAACGGCGGCTCCACGCCCAAGGTGCAGGGCCGCTTCGAGGCCGAGGCCTGGGGCAAGGGTGCCGATGGCCAGCCGTACCGCATTGGCTACCTGCCGGCGAAATGGTCGGTCGAGCCCTTCGACGAGCGCGCCAAGGAAGACGAGGACGTGAAGTTCGCAGGTCAGATGCAGAAGGACGGCGTCTTCATTCCCGGCGGCGCCGGTCCCAACCCGGAACGCAAGATGATGACCAACAACGCCGGCAACCTGAAGGTGATCGCCCAGCTGGAAGAGGGCGGCCAGAAGGGTGAGGGCCACCTGATCGTCACCGTGCAACGCTGGAACAACCCGCCGATCCCGTAAGCGGTATCGGCTCGGGCGGGGCTTCCCCGCCCGGATTCGCAACGACGATTGGGAAGAATTCCGGGAGGTCGCCATGGGCGCAATCTTGAATCTGGTCGAACGCAACCTGCACGAAGTGCGGGTGGATGCCGACCGCATGCTGTTCCATATCCCGAGCAGTTCGCTGTTCGCCGCTGATGAAGTCACCGGTGGCATCATCGACGCGCTGCGCCAGCAGAGCTGCTCGTCCGAAGACCTGGTGCAACGCCTGGCCGGGCGTTTCGCCGGACAGGACATCAACGAAACCCTGCGCGAGCTCATCGCGCTGGAAGTGGTGAGCGATGGCTCGCCGCTGACGCCGGAGATCGGCATCAGCAAGGTGGAGCGTACGGCGCTCAATACCGTGGTGCTGAACGTCAACACCGGCTGCAACCTGAGCTGCACCTACTGCTACAAGGAAGACCTGGACAAGCCTTCCGCCGGCAAGAAGATGGGCGCGGAAACCGCCGAAGCTTCGGTGGAAATGCTGCTCCGCGAATCGCCCGATGAAGAGCGCTACAGCGTGGTGTTCTTCGGTGGCGAGCCGCTGTCCAACCGGCCGCTGATCGAGCACATGGTGGACTACTGCGAGCGTCGCTTTGCCGAGGCTGGCAAGCAGGTGGAGTTCATCATGACCACCAACGCCACGCTGCTCACCGAAGAGATCATCGACTACCTCAATGCCCATCGCTTCGGGCTGTCGATCAGCATCGACGGACCGAAGACGGTGCACGACCGCAACCGTATCACCGTGGGCGGGCAGGGCACCTATGACGTGGTGCGGCGCAAGGTCGACCTGCTGCTGTCGCGCTATCGCAGCCGGCCGGTGGGCGCGCGGGTGACCCTGACCCGCGGCATCACCGACATCGAGACCATCTGGAACCACCTGTTCAACGAGCTGGGTTTTGCCGAAGTCGGCTTCGCGCCGGTCACCTCGGGCGACATGGCGAATTACAACCTGACCAGCGAAGAGTTGGTGGAAGTCTTCGCCAACATGAAGGCCCTCGGCCGTCGCTATCTGGAAGCTGCGTTGGAGCACCGCAACATCGGTTTCTCCAACCTGCATCAGTTGATCACCGACATCCACGAAGGCCACAAGAAGGCACTGCCCTGCGGTGCCGGCCTGAAGATGCTGGCGGTGGATCACAAGGGCGAGCTGAACCTCTGCCACCGTTTCACGGGTTCCAGCATGCCGACCTTCGGCAATGTGCACAGCGGGGTGAAGCAGGTCGAGCTCAACGACTTCCTCTCCCAGCGCCTGGACCGTTCCGGCACCGGCTGCGACACCTGCCGCATCCGCAACCTGTGCTCCGGTGGCTGCTACCACGAGAGCTACGCCCGCTACGGCGACCCCACTCACCCGACCTATCACTACTGCGAGCTGATGCGCGACTGGGTGGACTTCGGCATCGAAGTCTACAGCCGCATCATGGCCGTCAATCCGGCCTTCATCAGCAGCTACATCTCTCCGCGGAAGGCGCACTGACATGAAACATCTGAAGCCGCTCAACAACAAAGCGCAAATGCTCGAAAAAGCCGCAGCCGAAGATCGCATCGAAGAAGTCGTGGCCATGAGTGCGGTGGCCGGATGCACCGCCACCACCGACCCGGGCTGGGAAGTGGACGCCTTCGGCGGGGTGAGCTCGCTGTGCCAGCCGATGGAAGCCGACCTCTACGGCTGCTCCGACCCTTGCTGGTGGCCGGCCCAGGTGCCCGACATGATGAGCACCTACCAGGACTGGAACGCCCAGGCGTCCAACTCCGCGGAGGATTGGCGAAACCTCGGCACCGTATTCCCGAAAGACAAATGACCGGCGACAAGAACAAGAGGGGAAACCGCATGAAACTCAAAGCCATCGCCAGCCTGGCGACCGCCGTCGCCGGCTTCGCACTGGGCGCCAATGCCTGGGCCGCTGATGCAGCCGGTCCGGCGCTGAAGGCCGGTCATGAATACATGATCGCCACCAACTATCCGAACAACCTGCACGTGGTCGATCTGGCCACCGACAGCCTGTACAAGACCTGCCGCCTGCCGGACGCCTTCGGTCCCGGCACCGCCATGATGGCGCCGGACCGCAAGACCGCGTTCATCCTCAACAACCACTTCGGCGACCTCTACGGCGTCGACCTGGACGACTGCAAGACGGTGTTCCACGCCAAGCTGTCGCAGAAGCCGGGGGAGAAGGTGCGCTCGATGTTCTCCTTCGCCCTCAGCCCGGACGGCAAGGAGCTCTACACCACGGTCAACCCGACCCAGATGATGAGCGACCATTACGTGGTCAAGCCGCCGCGTCTGGAAGTGTTCCGCACCAGTGATGGCCTCGACGCCAAGCCGGTTCGCAGCTTCCCGATGCCGCGCCAGGTCTACCTGATGCGCGCCGCGGATGACGGCAGCCTGTTCGTCGCGGGGCCGGACATCTACAAGATGGACGTGCAGACCGGCAAGTACGAGGTGGCGGTGCCCGGCCGCAACTGGCAGCGCCCGAACTACAGCGCGCCGGACGTGCTGTATTTCTGGCCGCACCAGACGCCGAACCACGAGTTCTCGATGCTCTACACCACGGCCAAGTTCAAGGATGAGAAGCAGGACCTGGCCACTGCCGACTTCATCTATGGCTACGTCAGCATCGACCTGAAGACCGGCAAGTCCACCGTCCAGGACTTCGCGCCGCTGACCGAGCTGTACTTCACCGGCCTGCGCTCGCCGAAGGACCCGAACCAGATGTTCGGCGTGCTCAACCGCCTGGCCAAGTACGACATCAAGGAGCAGAAGCTGATCAAGGCCGCGAACCTTGAGCACACCTACTACTGCGTCGCCTTCAACACCGAGGGCTCCAAGCTCTATCTGGCCGGCACCTTCAACGACATCGCGGTGTTCGATCCGGACAGCCTGGAGAAGGTGAAGAACATCAAACTGCCGGGCGGTGATATGGCGATCACCACGACGCAGGTGTTCGTGAGGTAAGCGGAGTAGGGGGTTGTAGGGAATCTTGTGGGAGCGAATTCATTCGCGAATGGGCAGCGCAGCTGTCCCCTGGAGTTCGCTAGGGCAGGACTTCGTCCTGCTTCGCGAATGAATTCGCTCCCACAGATCGGGTTTGTCGGCTATGGGGCGAACCCATATCCGACCAATGAGTCACTAGACAGGAAAACCGGCTTTATTTACCTTTACGTTTACGTAAAGGTAAATAAAGCCCAATTACGTACCGGGCCTCTCTGCCGTAGTCGAGGCCAGTTGATCAGCGTCGATCCCAGCACAAAGACAAGAAGGGAAAGCCATGAATCACCAGAGCTACACCCGGGGGCGGCAGGACAAGGACCTGCTCGCCATGACCATAGGCGCGGCATTCGATGCCACGGTTGCCAAGTTCCCCGAGCGCGAGGCGCTGGTAGTCAGGCATCAGGGCCTGCGCTACAGCTGGAAGGAACTGGCAGAGGCAGTGGACCGTCACGCCCGTGCCTTGCTCGCCCTGGGCCTCAACAGCGGCGACCGCCTCGGCATCTGGGCGCCCAACTGCGCCGAGTGGTGCATCACCCAGTTCGCCAGCGCCAAGATCGGCGCCATCCTGGTCAACATCAATCCGGCTTACCGCAGCAGCGAACTGGAATACGCCCTCAAGCAATCCGGTTGCCGCTGGGTGATCTGCGCCGATGCGTTCAAAACGTCCGATTACCACGCCATGTTCCTCGGCCTGGTGCCCGAACTTGCTGCGGCCGAGCCGGGCAGCCTGAACTGCGAGCGCCTGCCGGAACTGCGGGGCGTGGTCAGCCTCGCCGCCAAGCCGCCGGCCGCGTTCCTACCCTGGACTGAACTGCAGCAGCGGGCAGGGGAGGTGAGCGTCGGCGCCCTGGCCGAGCGCCAGGCCAGCCTGCAGTTCGACGACCCGATCAACATCCAGTACACCTCCGGCACCACCGGCTTCCCCAAGGGCGCCACCCTCAGCCACTACAACATCCTCAACAACGGCTACATGGTCGGTGAGAGCCTCGGCCTGACCGAGCAGGATCGCCTGGTGATCCCGGTGCCGCTGTACCACTGCTTCGGCATGGTGATGGGCAACCTGGGCTGCGTGACCCACGGCTCCACCATGATCTACCCGGGCGACGCCTTCGACCCGCTGACCACTTTGCGTGCCGTGTCCGAGGAGAAGGCCACCGCGCTCTACGGCGTGCCCACCATGTTCATCGCCGAACTGGATCATCCGCAGCGTGGCGAGTTCGACCTGTCCAGCCTGCGCACCGGCATCATGGCCGGCGCCACCTGCCCGATCGAAGTGATGCGCCGGGTGATCAACGAGATGCACATGAGTGAAGTGCAGATCGCCTACGGCATGACCGAAACCAGTCCGGTATCCCTGCAGACCGGCCCGGACGACGAACTGGAACTGCGCGTGACCACCGTCGGCCGCACCCAGCCGCACCTGGAAAGCAAGATCGTCGACGCCGAAGGCCGGATCGTCCCGCGCGGCACCATCGGCGAACTCTGCACCCGTGGCTACAGCGTGATGCTGGGCTACTGGAACAACCCGCAGGCCACTACCGACTCCATCGACCCGGGCCGCTGGATGCACACCGGCGACCTCGCTTCCATGGACGAGAACGGATACGTCTGCATCGTTGGACGCAGCAAGGACATGATCATTCGCGGCGGCGAGAACGTTTACCCGCGCGAGCTGGAAGAGTTCTTCTTCACCCACCCGGCCGTGGCCGACGTGCAGGTGATCGGCATTCCCTGCAGCAAGTACGGCGAAGAGATCGTCGCCTGGATCAAGTTCCACCCCGGCCACACTGCCACCGAAGAGGAGCTGCGCGCCTGGGCCAAGGAACGCATCGCCCACTTCAAGGTGCCGCGTTTCTTCCGCTTCGTGGATGCCTTCCCGATGACGGTGACCGGCAAGATCCAGAAGTTCCGCATGCGTGAGATCAGCATCGAGGAACTGACGCCGCCGAAGGACGACAAGGTGACGGCGATTCGCTGAAAGGAGCCGGGATGACCGTTGTGGGAGCGAATTCATTCGCGAATGGGCAGCGAAGCTGCCCCATGCAAATTGACTGGCAGGACTTCGTCCTGCTTCGCGAATGAATTCGCTCCCACAGGTTGGTCGTTCCGCTACAAATCCAGTGATGGTCCATGCAATATGGCGCCCCCTGATTGGAGCAGCTCACTGGCAATGACAGGCACGTCCGCCGAGAAAGGCACCATCTCCGTCCGCCTGGTCCACGAAGCCCTGCTGGAATTGCGCCAGCGGGGCTTTGACGATTCAGGGTTGCTGAACCGGGCAGGCATTCCCGCCGAGCTGCTGGCCAAGCCCTATGGGCGGGTGTCGTCGCAACTCTATGGAACGCTCTGGCTGCTCATCGCGCAGACCATGGACGACGAGTTCTTCGGCATGAATCCGCGGCGGATGAAGTCGGGCAGCTTCGCCTACATGACCCGCGCAGCGGTGAAGGAACCCACCGTGGGGGCGGCCCTGGAGCTGTCCCTGCGTTTCCTCGAACTGGTCTTCGACGGTCTTTCGCCGCGCCTGGAACGTCGTGGCGGTCTTGCTGACATCACCCTGGATGAGCCCGAAGGCCAGCAATGCCGTGCCTTCAGCTATTTCACCCTGTGGCTGATGATTCACGGCCTGATGTGCTGGCTGGCCGGGCGGCGCATTCCCATCCTCGGTGTCGACCTGCGCTGCACGGTGCCGGACTACATCGAGGACTACCGGGTGATGTTCAGCACCAACCTGCGCTTCTCCCGTCCGCAGAGCCGGCTGTTGTTCAACGCCGACTGCCTGGAGCTGCCGGTGCGTCGCAGCACTCGTGACCTCAAGCGTTTCCTCGGTGGCTTGCCGGCGAACATCCTGGTGCGTTATCGCGACCCGCAGAGCCTGGCGGCGCGCATCCGCGCCTACCTGCGCAGCATCAAGCCCGAGCGCTGGCCGGATGTGGAGGCGTTGTCCAGCCACTTCTACATGGCGCCGTCCACGCTGCGCCGCAAGCTGTCCCTGGAAGGGCAGTCCTATCAGGGGCTCAAGGACCAGGTCCGCCGCGACCTGGCCATCGCCCGGCTGGACCACGGCGAAGGCAACTTCACCGAGCTGGCCTTCGAGCTGGGATTCGCCGACACCAGCGCTTTCTACAAGGCCTTCAAGAAGTGGACCGGTTCGACCCCCGGCCAATACCGTTCATTGATCCATCCCGACTCAAGTTGAAGCCGTTTTCTGCCGCTATATAGAAAGGCGCGCCATGTCCGCGCCCCATTGCCGATCCGAAGTAAACAGGACCTTTGCCCATGCCCCTCAACCGACTTTCCATCCAGTGGAAGATCACCCTGCTGGCCGGCCTCTGCCTGCTGGCCATCGTTGCCGTGCTGATCGGCATTTCGCTCTACCGCATGGGCGCTGGCACCGAGCTGGTCAAGGCGAACAGCGCGCAGATGCTGGAAGCCTCGGCCCGCGAGCGCATGGAGGGGGAGGGCAAGGTGCAGGCGCTGACCATCCAGCGTTACTTCCTGTCGGCCTACCAGGACGGCCTCAACTTCTCCCGTCAGGTGCTGCTGCAGAAGCGCCAGGCGCAGAAGCTGCAACGGGACAGCCAGGCCCTGCGTGAGGATCTGAACCAGCAGGTGAAGGAAGCCCTGCAGGCCAACCCGCAGCTGCTCAGCCTCTACCTGGTGTTCGAGCCGAACGCGCTGGATGGCAGTGACGCGCTCTACGCCAACCGCACGGAACTCGGTAGCAACGAGGTGGGCCGCTTCTCCGCCTACTGGGCGCAGCGCGGCGGCCAGCTCAGCACCCTGGCACCCACCGAAGCGATGATCAGCGACGCCACGCCGATGCTCGACGGCAGCCCGTTCAACACCTGGTTCAACTGCCCGAAACAGACCCTGAAACCCTGCCTGCTGGACCCGTACTTCGACGATGCCTCGGGCCAGAAGACGCTGATCACCACGCTGACCTTCCCGGTGATCGAGGACGGCAAGATGCTCGCTGTGGTCGGCATGGACATCAGCCTGAGCAACCTGCAACAGCTGGGCAGTGCCGGTAGCCAGGGCCTGTATGACGGGCAGGGCGCCATCAGCATCCTCAGCCCCGCCGGCCTGCTCGCCGGCTATAGCGCGGATGCCGGCCTGCTCGGCCAGGGCTTGGCCAAGGCCTACCCGAACGAAGCCAATGCGCTGCTCGGCCTGCAACGCGAGGGCAAGGCCCACGAGCAGCAGGCCAATGACCATCTGCAGGTGCTCGCGCCGTTGCAGCCGATCCCCGAATCCAAACCCTGGGCCGTGCTGCTGGACGTGCCCATGCCGACCCTCCTGGCACCGGCCCTCGAACTGCAACAGGACCTGGATGCACGTAACGCCCAGGGCACCTGGCTGGAGCTGCTGTTCGGCGTAGCCGCCGCCGTCGCCGGCCTGCTGCTGGTCTGGCTCACCGCCCGGGGCGTGACCCGGCCGATCCAGGGCGTGGCCAGCATGCTCAAGGACATCGCCAGCGGCGAAGGCGACCTGACCCGCCGCCTGGACTACGCCCGCCAGGACGAGCTGGGTGAGCTGGCCGGCTGGTTCAACCGCTTCCTCGACAAGCTGCAGCCGATCATCGCCGACGTGAAACGCTCGGTGCAGGACGCCCGCGGCACCGCCGACCAGTCCGCCGCCGTGGCCAGCCAGACCAGCGCCGGCATGCAGCAGCAGTACCGCGAAGTCGACCAGGTGGCCACCGCCTCCCACGAGATGAGCGCCACCGCCCAGGACGTCGCCCGCAGCGCCGCCCAGGCTGCCGAAGCCGCTCGCGGCGCCGACCATGCCACCCAGGAAGGCCTCGGCGTGATCGGCAAGACCACCAGTGCCATCGAGCAACTGGCCAGCGAGATGAGTGCGGCGATGGAAGAAGTGCAGGCGCTGGCCAACAGCAGCGAGCAGATCGGCTCGGTGCTGGAAGTGATCCGCGCCATCGCCGAGCAGACCAACCTGCTGGCCCTCAACGCCGCCATCGAGGCGGCGCGGGCCGGCGAGGCCGGGCGCGGCTTCGCGGTGGTGGCCGACGAGGTGCGCAACCTGGCCAAGCGCACCCAGGACTCGGTGGAGGAAATCCGCCAGGTGATCGAGGGCCTGCAGCACGGCACCCGCGAGGTGGTCGGCTCGATGCATAGCAGCCACCGCCAGGCGCAAGGCAGCGTCGAGCAGGTGGAGCAGGCGGTGGCCGCCCTGCAACGCATCGGCGAGGCGGTGACGGTGATCACCGACATGAACCTGCAGATCGCATCCGCCGCCGAGGAACAGAGCGCGGTGGCCGAGGAGATCAACCGCAACGTGGCGGCGATCCGCGACGTCACCGAATCCCTCTCCGGCCAGGCCGAGGAATCGGCCCAGGTCAGCCAGGCCCTGAACCGC
>NZ_SSOH01000053.1:0-114408 GCF_029873155.1 Pseudomonas sp. BN515
GTGGCCCAGGTCATGGACGTGCAGCTGGCCATCGACTTCCTCCGCTACATGGCCGGCTGGGCCACCAAGATCGAAGGCACCACCGTCGACGCCTCCCTGCCGTTGATGCCCGATGACCAGTTCCACGGCTACATCCGCCGCGAAGCCGTCGGCGTGGTCGGCGCCATCGTCGCCTGGAACTTCCCGCTGATGCTGGCCTGCTGGAAACTCGGTCCGGCGCTCGCCACCGGCTGCACCGTGGTGCTCAAACCCGCCGACGAAACCCCGCTGACCGCCCTCAAGCTCGCCGAGCTGGTGCTGGAAGCCGGCTACCCGGCCGGGGTGTTCAACGTCGTCACCGGCACCGGCCTGAATGCCGGCGCCGCCCTCGCCCGCCACCCGGGCGTCGACAAGCTGACCTTCACCGGCTCCACCGAAGTCGGCAAGCAGATCGGCAAGGCGGCCATGGACAACATGACCCGCGTGACCCTGGAACTCGGCGGCAAGTCGCCGACCATCGTCATGGCCGACGCCAACCTCCAGGAAGCCGCCGCCGGCGCTGCCAGCGCGATCTTCTTCAACCAGGGCCAGGTCTGCTGCGCCGGCTCGCGCCTGTATGTGCACCGCAAGCACTTCGACAACGTGATCGCCGACATCGCCGGCATCGCCAACGGCATGAAGCTCGGCAACGGCCTCGACCCGAGCGTGCAGATGGGCCCGCTGATCTCCGCCAAGCAGCAGGACCGCGTCACCGGTTACATCAACCTCGGCCGCGAACTCGGCGCCACCATCGCCTGCGGCGGCGAAGGCTTCGGTCCCGGCTACTTCGTCAAGCCGACGGTAATCGTCGACGTCGACCAGCAGCACCGCCTGGTGCAGGAAGAAATCTTCGGCCCGGTGCTGGTGGCCATGCCCTTCGACGACATCGACGAGGTGGTCCGCATGGCCAACGACAACCCCTATGGCCTCGGCGCCAGCATCTGGTCCAACGACCTCGCGGCGGTGCACCGCATAGTGCCGCGCATCAAGTCCGGCTCGGTGTGGGTCAACTGCCACAGCGCCCTCGACCCGGCCCTGCCCTTCGGCGGCTACAAGCTCTCCGGCGTCGGCCGCGAAATGGGCGCGGCGGCCATCGAGCACTACACCGAGCTGAAGTCGGTGCTGATCAAGCTTTGAGGCAAGGAGACTGTGGGAGCGATTTCAATCGCGAATGAATTCGCTCCCACAAACGGCACCCGCAGGAAAGCGCCGCTTCGCTGGTGGATGAGAAAAGCGCCATCCACCCTACAAATGCTGAGGCCCTGCAAGCGGCACCCGTAGGGTGGATCACGCTTCACCGATCCACCTTTCGGAGCCCAACGCGGCACCGTTGGTGGATGGAAAAAGCGTCATCCACCCTACAAAACGAGGCCCTTCGGCGGGGGCGGACTAGACTGATAGAGGTCGGAATGACAGCAAGCGCTGTCATTCGAACCGCAGTCGAAATGACATCACACGCCGCATGTTGTTGATCTGAAAGGATTTCACTTCTGGCACGGAATGTGACGAGGACCCTTGGCCATATAACAGTCGAAGGGAACCATCATGAAAGTCCCCAGCTTCACCCTGTGCCTTGTCCTGCTCGCTTCAACTCCCGCCTTCGCTGCGGAAGTCCTCTCCGAAGTTCCTGACACCACCGCCGGCAAAGCGGGCGGCGGCATGACCGGATTGATGCTTGGTGCCATCGGCGGCCCGGCGGGTGCCATCGCCGGTGCCGCGGTGGGCTACTTCGGTGGCGGTGCCGCCCAGCAAGCCACCGGCCTCGCCGAACCCGCCTACATGGTCAAGATGGATGACGGCTCGGTGCAGCGCTTCCGCTCCCCCGGCCAGCACTTCAAGCCAGGTGATCAGGTCGTGGTGCACGGTATCCGCATCCAAGCCGTGAACTGAAGGCGCGGCGCCCCTATCCCGACGGGACAGGGGCGCCGGCGCGGGTCACTTGTTCAACGCCTCTTCCGCCGCGGCGATCTCCGCCTGGCGCTTGGCGATCATGTCGCCAATGGGCGGCCCCTGGAAGCGCCGTGCCTCGAAGGCGAACCAGACGATCCCGGTGAGGATCAGGAAGCCGATGGTGATGTACAGCGCCCAGTCGTTCGGTGGCTGGATGCCGATGATGAAGATCAGCGCCATCGAGATGATCGACAGGATCGCCACCAGCGAGAACAGGCCGCGCCCCAGATTCCACGGCCCCATGCGCGGCCACTTGGCCGTGCCGAAGGTGAACAGCCCGAGCACGATCGGGATGGCGAAGGAGAAGAACAGGAAGATCACGGTGCACGACACGACGATGGTGTAGACCGGCGTTTCGCCGATGGACACCAGCGACGAGCCCCAGACAAACAGCACCGCCAGCGTGGCGCCGGTCCAGATCGCCGCCACCGGGGTGCGGTGGGCCGGTGAAACGCTGGCCAGTGCCTTGGACGCCGGCAGGCCGCCGTCACGGGCGAAGGCGTAGATCATCCGCGATACCGAGGTCACCGTGGCAAGGCCGCAGAGGATCTGCGAAATGAAGATGGCCAGGTAGAGCAGCTCCTTCACCGTCGAATTAACCTGGGTGTCCATGGCCCAGAAGAACACGTTCCAGCCCTGGGCCGCCGCCTCTTCCATGCTCGGCAGCATCAGCACGAAGGCGCTCAGCATCAGCCAGCCGAACAGCAGCGACCAGACCACCGACATCACCATCCCGCGCGGCACTGAATGGGCCGCCTGCACGGTTTCCTCCGAGGTGTGGGCCGAGGCGTCGTAGCCGGTGATGGTGTAGATCGGCAGCAGCAGACCGAGAAGGAAGATCCAGCTGTTGGACACTTCCGGCCAGACGTTGCCACCAGCCGCGCCGGAGAAGTTGCCGAAGGTCCAGAGCCGGGAGAACTCGTAGCTCGGTGCGGCCGCCAGGCAGACGATGGTCAGGGCGATGGCCGTGGCGAAGATCAGGTAGCCGGAAAAGTCCGTGAGTTTGGCTGTCAGTCCAATGCCGAAGTGGTTACAGAGCGCCTGCCCGCCGGTGAGGATGGCGAGGAAGATGATGCGCGTGGTGATGGTGTCTTCCATCCCCAGCATCGGCCCGAAGGAACCGAAGAAGAAGTAATAGGTGCCGACGTTGATCGCCCCCAGCACGGTCACCAGGCCCAGCAGGTTGAACCAGGCGGTGAGCCAGCCGGTGAAGCGGTTACCGAGGATCGAGCCCCAGTGGTACAGCCCGCCGGCCGTGGGATAGGCCGAGGCGATCTGCGCCATGGCCACGGCGAAGACCCCGGAGATCATGCAGCCCAGGGGCCAGCCGATGCCGATGGAGGCACCACCGGCGCCGGAGGTGCCCTGGGCCAGCGAGTTGATGCCGCCGGACAGGATGCAAATGATGGAGAAGGAAATGGCGAAGTTGGAGAAGCCGCCCATGCGTCGCGACAGCTCCTGGGCGTAGCCCATGCTGTGCAACAGCTTGACGTCATCGTCCTGATGCGTGGAGCCGTGTTGGCCTGCAGGATTCATCTTGGGTGCCCTTTGTTGGGAATGGATTGCTCCATGCGGCGGTTCGGGCACCTTCCCCGCCGACTCTCAGACAGCCTGTCGTACTGCTCCCATCCCCATTACAAACCGGTCAGCGGACGTGCCCGAACCCGCCGCTGGCCAGACAACGAAAACCTTCAGTAACGCTCGAAGCCGCGCTGCAGCTCCCAGTCGGTGATACGCCGGTCGTACTCCTTCTGCTCCCACTCGGCGGTGTGCACGTAGTGGTCGACCACCTCGTCGCCGAAGGCCTTGCGCAGCATCGCCGAGCCCTTGAGGGCGGCTGTGGCCTCGCGCAGGGTCTTGTCGACTTCCGGAAGCTGGTCGTTCATGTAGGCATCACCCTCGAAGGGGGCTGCCAGTTCGAGCTTTTCATCGATGCCCGCCAGGCCGGCAGCAATCAGCGCGGCGAAGGCGAGATAGGGGTTGAGGTCGGCGCCGCCGATGCGGCACTCGATGCGCACCGACTTGCTGCCCTCGGCGCAGAGGCGGAAGCCGGCGGTGCGGTTGTCGCGGCTCCAGACAGCGCGGGTCGGGGCAAAAGTGCCGGCCTGGAAGCGCTTGTAGGAGTTGATGTAGGGCGCGAGGAAGTAGGTGACTTCGCTGGCGTACTTGAGCTGCCCGGCCACCCAGCCGCGCATCAGCTTCGACATGCCGAACTCGTCCTTGGGATCGTGAAACAGCGCCTTCTTGCCCTTCTTGTCCCAGAGCGAGCTGTGGATGTGGCAACTGGAACCGGCCAGGTCATAGCGCCACTTGGACATGAAAGTGATGGACTTGCCCTGCTGGTGGGCGATCTCCTTGCAGGCATGTTTGATGATGGCGTGGCGGTCGGCCATGGTCAGGGCGTCGGCGTAGCGGACGTTGATCTCTTCCTGTCCCGGCCCCCACTCCCCTTTCGAGTTCTCCACCGGTACCCCGCAGGCCTGCAGGTGCTTGCGGATCGCCCGCAACACCGGTTCCTCGCGGGTGGTCTGGAGGATGCTGTAGTCCTCGATGTAATGCGACGCGGTTTTCGGATGGCTGTAGTTGCGCCTGTGGATGGCGTCGTAGCTCTCGTCGAAGAGGTAGAACTCCAGTTCCGAGGCGAACATGCCCGTGTAGCCACGCTCGGCCAGGCGCGCCACCTGCTTGCGGAGAATGGCGCGCGGGCTGTGGGGCAGGTCCTCGCGGTGGTGATGATCCAGCACGTCGCAGAGCACCAGGGCCGTACAGTCCAGCCAGGGCACCCGGCGCAGGGTGCTCATGTCCGGCTTCAGGACGAAGTCGCCGTAGCCCTTGCTCCAACTCGCCGCGGCGTAGCCCGGCACCGGCTCCATGTCGATGTCGTCGGCCAGCAGGTAGTTGCAGCAGTGGGTTTCCTCGTAGGCGCTGTCGACAAAGAATTCTGCCTGGAAGCGCTTGCCAACCAATCGTCCCTGCATGTCCACCATGCAGGCCAGCACCGTGTCGATCTCGCCGCTGGCAACGGCTTGCTTGAGTTCGTCGAAGCTGAGGAGAGGTTCGCTCATGAGGCGGTCCTTTGGTCGGGGGACTGCCGAAAGCTTAGTTCAGGAATGGAAAGTGCAAGGTTTACCCGCACCAGGACAGTGCGAACGGCGTAGATCGGGGAATTTGCGGGCTTTTTTGGCCGGCACGGCCTCGTACCTGTGGGAGCGAATTCATTCGCGAATGCAGGCCGGAGGTCTGCCGATTGATTCTGCCGAGGGCGACTGCGTCGCCCTTTCGCGAATGAATTCGCTCCTACAAAAAACCATCTCCACACTCAAAAAAAACCGGCAGGCGTGAAGGCGCCTGCCGGAAATCGAGGGTTCGAATCAGTGGGAGATGCAGACCGACTTCAGCTCGGTGTACGCCTCGATCACTGCGCGGCCGAACTCGCGGCCCATGCCGGACTGCTTGACGCCGCCGAAGGGCATGTTCGGGTCCAGCAGCACGTGGGCGTTGACCCACACGGTGCCGGCCTCGATGCGCGGCACCAGGTTCATCGCCTTGGACAGGTCGTTGGTCCACAGGCTGGCGGCCAGGCCGTACACGCTGTCGTTGGCCAGTTCGATCATGGCGTCTTCATCGGTGAAGGGGATCACCGACAGCACCGGCCCGAAGACTTCTTCGCGGGACACGGTCATCTCATGGTTCACGTCGGCCAGCACGGTGGGCTGGACGAAGAAGCCGTCGCCTTCCAGACGCTCGCCACCGGCCACCACGCGGGCGCCTTCCTGACGGGCCAGGTCGATGTGCTTGAGCACGTTCAGCTGCTGCTTGCGCGAGACCAGCGGGTTGATCGCCGCGTCCTGGTCCATGCCCGGACCGATGGACAGGCCCTTCACCGCAGCGGCCAGGCCCTGGACGAAGGGCTCGTAGATGGACTGGTGCACGTAGAAGCGCGAGGCCGCGGCGCAGACCTGGCCGTTGTTCAGCAGGCCACCGAGCAGCGCACCCTGCACCGCCTTCTCCACGTCGGCGTCGGCCAGCAGGATCATCGGGTTCTTGCCGCCCAGCTCCAGGGCGAAGCGGGTCAGGTTCTCCATGCAGGCCACGCCGACGCTCTTGCCCACGGCGGTGGAACCGGTGAAGGACACCTTGCTGACCAGCGGGTGCGACGCCAGGGCATTGCCCACGGTGCTACCGCCGCCGGTGACGACGTTGAACACGCCGGCCGGGATGCCCGCCTCGAAGGCCAGCTCGGCCAGGCGCAGGGCGGTCAGCGGGGTTTCGCTGGCGGGCTTGATGACCACGGTGCAGCCGGTGGCCAGCGCCGGCATGGCCTTCCAGGTGGTAATCATCAGCGGGAAGTTCCACGGCACGATGCCGGCGACCACACCCACCGGCTCACGCCGGGCGAAGGCGGTGAAGCGCGAGCCCGGCGGAATCGGGATGGACACGTCCATGGTCTGGCCTTCGATCTTGGTCGCCCAGCCGGCCATGTAGCGCATGAACTCGACGGTGGCGCCGACATCCAGCATTCGCGACATGTTGATCGACTTGCCCTGGCTCAGGGTTTCCAGCTGGGCCAGTTCCTCGGCGTTTTCTTCCACCAGGGCGGCGAAACGCAGCAGGATGCGCTCACGGTCGGCCGGACGCAGGCCGGACCAGACGCGGGACTTGAACGCCTGGTGGGCAGACTTCACGGCGCGATCCAGGTACTCCAGCGGCACGTCAGGCACCTGGGCGATGGCTTCGCCGGTGGCCGGGTTCAGCACCGGGGTGGTCGGGCCTTCCGGCAGCACCCACTGGCCGTCGATGAAGCAACCGTGGCGGCGCTCCAGGAATGCCGCCACCTGCGGCAGGATTTCAACCTTGCTCATGCTCGATCCTCATTATCCGTGGGCCGGGCGCCTGCCCGGCGCCATCATTATTTCTGTGCGCCCAGGAAGCAGCCGACCGCGTGACGGCCGTCGGCATCAGCCATCCCGGCATAGGGCATGTAGGTACCGGCGACGAAGGACTGGGGCTGGGCGATGAACTGCTCCAGGCTGTCCAGCTTCCATTCCACCGCTTTGGACTTCATCGCCTGGGAGTAACTGAAACCAGCCAAGCTGCCGGACTTGCGGCCATACAGGCCGTGCAGGTTGGGGCCCATCATGGCCGGGCCGCCTTGTTTGGCCGAATGGCACACCGAGCAGTCGCTGCCGAACAGCGCCTCGCCCTTCTGCACCAGCTCCGGCGCGCAATCTGCAGCCAGTGCCGATTGCGCCGCCAGCAGTACCAGGAGGCCAGACAGCAGGCCCATCTTGCGTTTGTGCATCAACTCACCACCTCGATCGTCCACAGGCCCGCCCCGCGCGGCTGCAATGGCACGCGCGGAATCAGGGCCGATGTCCGGATTCTCTGTGTTGGGAGGAATCGAGGTTTTTTTGTCTGTGCCAGTCGTGTTGGCAGGGCTGCCAGACAAGCCGGGAGCGGGCGATAAACACCTGTAGGGGCGAATTCATTCGCCAAGCAGGACACAGTCCTGCCCTAAGGCCTCCCAGGGGGCAGCTGCGCTGCCCATCGCGATTGAAATCGCCCCCACAGAGAAGCGAAGCGATGCCTGGGTTAGCTGCGCGCCGACTGGCACACACCTGTAGGAGCGAATTCATTCGCGAAAGCGGATTGCAGTCTCACTCACCAACCTTGCAGGGGGCGACTGCGTCGCCCTTCGCGAATGAATTCGCTCCTACAAGGGAAAGGAGTTGCCCTTCAGGATCAACCCTGGCTGTACTGCTTGCGGTACTCGCTGGGGGACACGCCGAAACGCGCCTTGAAGGCGGTGGAGAAGTAGCTGGAATCGGTGAAACCCCAGGCGTAGCCAAGGGCCGAGAGTTTCTGCTCGCCGGTGGAGTGGCGCAGGCTTTCGGCACAGAAATCCAGGCGGCGGTTCTTGATGTACTGCGCCACCACCAGGCCCTTCTTGGCGAACATGCGGTACAGGCCACGTACCGAAACCCCCACCTCGCGGGCGATGGTTTCCGGGCAGAGTTCCTCGGCGCAGATGTTCTCGTCGATGAAGCGCAGGGTCTTGCGGAACAGGCGCTCGTGGGCGTCCTGCTCCACTTCGGCGGCGCACAGGGCCGGACGCAGCAGGCTCACCATCGCTTCCAGGGTCGCTTCGCTCTCGGGCAGGCTGAGGTTGTTCTGTTGCGTGGATTCGATGATCAACCGGTTGGCCATCACCGCCACCGGTGAACTGGCCGGGATGCGCTGGGCGCAGCGCACACCCGAGAAGCGCAGCCCCTGCTCCACGATGTGGCGAGGCACGATCAGCGAGAGCTGGCGGGAGTTCTCGTGGTAGACGAAGTCGCTGGGCAGGGTGGAGTCGATCAGGGTGATGTCGCCGGGCGCCAGCTCGATGCTGTTGCCGGCCTGCTCCATGCCCGCGCGGCCGGCCAGCTGGAACGCGAGGTAGAAATGCTTGCCTTCGCTCTGCGCCACTTCCTTCGGGGTGCGGTACAGGCGCGCCTGGGCCACGTCGACGAAGCTCAGCTTGATCGCGCCGGCCTTGTGCTCGCGGATGGCCCCGGAAAACTCCGAGCCCAGCAGCTTGGCGCCGAAACGCCCGCAGACCTGGTTGATACCTTGCAGCCACTCGTCGAAGCGGTCTGCCCTCACTGATTGTGCTGTCATCATGGCTTTCTCAGCCTCACGCTAGGCGTTGTTCTTGTTATCCGGCGCTGCCGGGTTCACCTCGTCCGTGACTGCCGCCCAATGGGCGACTGCTTTACCTCAATCCACCGAATCGCTGATAGAAGCTCTCTCCGGCATCGGGCAACGGACCATCCGCGGTTTCCAGTGCCGTGTTCAGCCATTCCTCCGCCTTGGCGAAGATGAGTCGGTAGATATTGCGGCACAGCTGGCGCGCCGCGCGGCCTTCCCAATCGCCCGGAAGGAGTTCGTCGGGCAGTTGCGGGTCACGCAGCAGCAACTTGCGGTATTCGTGGATCAGCAAGGTTCGAGCCAGGAAACAGTCGGCCGGCTGCAGGTTCTCCTGCTCGCGCAGGGCCTGCCAGAGCGGGCGGAACAGCTGGATGAACTCGCTGTAATGCGTGCCCAGCTCGTCGATGTTCCAGCTCTCGCGAACCTGCATGCGCAGGGCCTTGGAGGCCAGCACGTCCTGGGAACGGGTCTCGAACACGATGCTGTCTTCTAGCGCATCCAGTTCCTGCAGGGTGGCGGTCAGGTCCACCCGGTCGCAGCGCGGATTGGCCAGCACAGTGGGCGAAATCGCACCAAAACCTTGCCACTCCAGCTCTTCACGCACCTGTTTGCGCTTGTCCTGGGGCAACTGAGACAGCATCACCAGGGACCAGGCGCCATCCCAGGCCGGGACGCTGGAGCTGTAGACCCGCTTGAAAGCCTTCTCGAACCGCCGCCGGCCGGTGCCGGTCAGGCTGTAGTAACTGCGTCGGCCGACCTTCTCGGCACTCAGCCAGCCTTCCTTGGTCAGGCGGAAGATGGAGGTGCGGATCAGCCGCTCATTGATGCCCATGGGCTCCAGCAGCTGGATCAGGCTACCCAGCCAGACGGTGCCCCCATGGGGTTCGATGGCATCACCGTAGAGGGTGATGATCAGCGAACTGGCACGAATGGGCGTCTGCTGCTGGAAGCGGGTGACGAGTTGATCCAAGGGCACGAGCGAAGTCATGGGCATACGGGAAACGGAAAAGATGCCGAATATACCCGCTGGCTCATCGGCATGACCATCGGGGAGCGCCCCCGTTGTGCGAAGACCGCACTCATTGCGACGAACTGCCTTTCGGACGCAGCCCACGGTCGGCGATGCGCGGACGGTCGGCTTCCACCTCGGCCAGGGGCTCGCAGGCCACCATGGCCTGCAGGCAACGCTGGGCCAGAAGCTGGTATTCGCGGGTGCCGGCCTGTTTCCAGGCCACTTCCTCGTCGCTGAGGCTGCGCTTGACCTGCGCCGGTGCGCCCATCACCAGGGATTGCGCCTCGCAGCTGAAGCCGGCCTTGACGAAGGCGGTGGCCGACACGAAGGAGCGTGCGCCGATCTGCGCGCCGTCCATCACCACCGCGTTCATCCCCACCAACGCGTCTTCACCGATGCGGCAACCGTGCAGCACGGCGCCGTGGCCGATATGGCCATTGCGCTCGACCACGGTGTCGCTTTCGGGGAAGCCGTGCATCACGCAGGTGTCCTGGATGTTGGCGCCCTCCTCCAGCACGATCCGGCCGAAGTCGCCCCGCAGGCTGGCCAGGGGGCCGACGTAACAGCCCGGCCCGATGATCACGTCACCGATCAGTACGGCGCTGGGGTGCACATAGGCGGTGGGATGCACCACCGGGGTCAATCCGTCGAGGCTGTAGCAGGTCATCGCAGGGCTCCTTCTTCTTATAGGCTCATGCCGCGCCGTGGCGGCGGCTCTGCACGGTGACGAAGCGACGGGCGACGAAGGCACCATCGGTGATCGAGGCGTTCGCCGCCGGGTTGCCGCCGCTGGCATGGAAGTCGCTGAAGGCCGCGGACTGGTTGACGAACACACCGCCGTCGAAGTTGACCGACAGCGCCACGGCGACGTCCTGGGACAGTTGTTCGGCCTGGTCCAGAACCGCCTCGTCAGTGGAGTACACGCCCAGGGTCAGGGCGCCCTTCTCGGCGATCACCTCACCGGCCAGGCGCAGGCTGTGCGCGGTGTCGTCGGTGGCGACGACGAAGGCGATGGGACCGAAGCGCTCTTCGGAATAGGCATCGCGGTCGGCGGCATCCACCTTCAGCAGCAGCGGCGTGTGGACGCGCGCGCCAGGGAACTGCGGATGCTCGCGGGCCTCGCTGTCCAGCAGTACCTCACCCAGTTGGCGGCAGTCCTGGATGCGCTGGGCGGTGGCCTCGGACTGGATGGCGCCGATTACCGCACAGGCACGCTCGTTGTCGGCGAGGAAGCTCTTCACGCCGCCGGCCAGGGTCTGGGCGACCTCGTCGAAGCTCAGTTGCTCGTCACCGTTGCGAATGCCGCCGCGCGGTACATAGATGGCCTGGGTGGTGGTGCACATCTGGCCGGAATAGAGGCTCAGGGAGAAGGCCAGGTTGCGGGCAACGGCCTTGATGTCACGCACACTGTCGATGATCACGCTGTTGATGCCGGCCTTTTCGGTGAAGACCTGGGCCTGGCGGGCGTTGTCTTCCAGCCAGTTGCCAAAGGCGCTTGAGCCGGTGAAGTCCACCAGTTTCACGCGCGGGTCCAGGGCCAGACGCTGGCTTACGGGCGCTTCCGGGGTGTCCACCACCAGGCTCACCAGGGCCGGATCGAAGCCCAGTTCCGCCAGCACGTCCTGAGCAACCTTGACGCTCATGGCCACCGGCAGGATGGAGCCGGGGTGCGCCTTGACCAGCACCGGGTTGCCGGTAGCGAGGCTGGCGAACAGGCCGGGATAGGTGTTCCAGGTGGGGAAGGTAGAGCAGGCGATCACCAGGGACAGGCCGCGTGGAACGATGTGCCAGCGCTTATCCAGTACCAGCGGGTCCTGCTTGCCCTGGGGCTTGGTCCAGCGCGCCGATTCCGGCACATCAGCCATGGCGCGCCAGGCGTAGGCCAGCACTTCCAGGCCACGGTCCTGCGCATGGGGGCCGCCGGCCTGGAAGGCCATCATGTAGGCCTGGCCGCTGGTGTGCATCACGGCATGGGCCAGTGTCGGGCTGAAGGCGTTCAGACGCTGGAGGATTTCCAGGCACGCACCGACCCGCGCCTTCGGGCCGGCATCTCGCCAGGCCGGCAGGGCAGCCTGCTGGCGCGCTAGCAGCGCGTCGGCGTCGTACTGGTCGTAGCTCACATTCAGATCGAAGCCATAGGGCGAACGCTCGGCACCCACACGACCAACCGACTCCGGACCCACCAGCGCAAAGTGCTGGCCGAGCAACGCTTCGAAGGCCGCCTGGGCACCCTTCACTGCTTCTTCCGGGTACTGCTTGAGGCTTTCCGGGAAGGGCGACCAGTAGCCGCGCTCGCTGATGGCCTGGACGGCGCGCTCGAGGGTGCCGCGATGGTGCTCGAACAGTTCGAGGGCGGCGGCGCGGGCGGTGGTCGACATGGAACAACTCCTCAATAAAGCAGATGAAGCCACAAGGTGGCGCAAAGCGATTCGCTTGATGGTGAATTTTGTATCACATCATTCAGCAACATAAAAGCTCATCAACCTGTATCAGATGACGACCGGTCATCGGCGCGCATTACGCGCCCTGAATAACCGGAAAAACCCTTTAAATACGGCCTTAACATGGGCGAGGCAGCACCTGGCAATCTGTCCTTTGGTAGCAAAGACGCCACATATGAGACACATAAATACTATCTGTCGTTCTTGTTTTGTATCGCTTTGTGGTTATACTCCGGCCAAAGTCGCCCCGCCCTCAGCGCGGCAGACACAGGAACGGACTCCACCCCGAACCCACTTATAAGAGCGGCTCGCAAAGGCCGCGCGTGCACCTGAGGAAGAGTCGACATGCCTCGTACCCTTGCTGTCCTGCCGCCCGAGCAGGGTGTCCGTCTGATCACCCTGCAGCGCCCGGAAGCGCTCAACGCGCTCAATACCGAGCTGTTGGGTGAGCTGGCTGCCGAACTGGATGCCGCCGAGCAGGACGCCGAGACCCGCGTCGTGGTCATCACCGGCAGCCGCAAGGCCTTTGCCGCAGGCGCCGATATCAAGGAAATGGCCGAGCGCGACCTGGTGGGCATCCTCAATGATCCGCGCCTGGCCCACTGGCAGCGCATCACCCGCTTCAGCAAACCACTGATCGCCGCCATCAATGGCTTCTGCCTGGGCGGCGGCTGCGAACTGGCCATGCACGCCGACATCCTCATCGCCGGCGAAGACGCCCGCTTCGGCCAGCCGGAAATCAACCTCGGGATCATGCCCGGCGCCGGCGGCACCCAACGCCTGCTGCGTGCGGTCGGCAAGTCCCTGGCCATGCAGATGGTGCTCACCGGCGAAGCCATCGATGCCCGCCACGCCCAGCGCGCCGGCCTGGTCAGCGAAGTGACTCAGCCCGAGTTCACCGTCGAGCGCGCCATCGCCATCGGCCGCGTCATCGCCCAGAAAGCGCCGCTGGCGGTTCGTCTGGCCAAGGAAGCACTGCTCAAGGCCGAAGACACGGACCTCGCCAGCGGCCTGCGCTTCGAGCGCCACGCTTTCACCCTGTTGGCCGGCACCCGCGACCGCGAGGAAGGCATCCGCGCCTTCCAGGAAAAGCGCCGCCCCGAATTCACCGGCCAGTAAGCACTGACCGCCCACTCCTTCGAACTGCATAGAGCGCCAAAGCCATGAACTTCGAGCACATCCTGTTTTCCATCGAGGCTGGCGTCGCCACCCTCAGCCTCAACCGCCCGGAGCAGCTGAACAGCTTCAACGCCAAGATGCATGGCGAAGTCCGCGAAGCCCTCAAGCAGGTGCGCCAGAACCCCGAGGTCCGCGTCCTCCTGCTGACCGGTGAAGGCCGTGGTTTCTGCGCAGGCCAGGACCTGGGCGACCGCAACGTGGCCCCCGGTGCCGCCGCGCCGGACCTGGGCGAGTCCATCGAGAAGTTCTACAACCCGCTGATCCGTGCCCTGCGCGACCTGCCGCTGCCGGTGATCTGCGCGGTCAACGGTGTGGCCGCCGGTGCCGGCGCCAACATCCCGCTGGCCTGCGACCTGGTCCTGGCCGGCCGTTCCGCCAGCTTCATCCAGGCCTTCTGCAAGATCGGCCTGATCCCGGATTCCGGCGGCACCTGGACCCTCCCCCGCCTGATCGGCATGGCCCGCGCCAAGGCCCTGACCCTGCTGGGCGACCGCCTGACCGCCGAGCAGGCCGAACAGTGGGGCCTGATCTACCGTGTGGTGGACGACGCCAGCCTCCGCGAGGAAGCCCTGAAGCTCGCCCGCCACCTGGCCACCCAGCCCACCTACGGCCTGGCCCTGATCAAGCGCAGCCTCAATGCCAGCCTGAACAACAGCTTCGACGAGCAGCTGGACGTCGAGCGCGACCTGCAACGCCTTGCCGGCCGCAGCGAGGACTACCGTGAAGGCGTCAGCGCCTTCATGGAAAAGCGCACCCCGGCCTTCAAAGGACGCTGAGCCCATGCCTGCCCTTCACACTTCCGCCCCTGTCGCCGTGATCGGCGCCGGCGCCATGGGTGCCGGTATCGCCCAGGTCGCTGCCCAGGCTGGCCACCCGGTCAAGCTCTATGACAACCGTCCCGGTGCCTCGGCCCAGGCCATCGAAGGCATCGACCGCCAACTCGGCCGCCTGGTAGAGAAGAACAAACTCTCCGCCGAGGCCCGCGCCGCTATCGTCGCCCGCCTGCAACCGGTCGAGGCCATCGAGGCCCTGGCCGATTCCAGCCTGGTGATCGAAGCCATCGTCGAAAACATGGAGGTCAAGCGCGGCCTGCTGCGCCAGCTGGAAGAGCTGTGCAGCGCGGATTGCATCCTCGCCAGCAACACCTCGTCCCTGTCCATCACCAGCCTGGCTGCCGGCCTCAAGCATCCGGGCCGGGTAATCGGCCTGCACTTCTTCAACCCGGCGCCGCTGATGGCCCTGGTGGAGATCGTCTCGGGCCTCGCCAGCGACCGCGACCTGGCCGAAGGCCTGTACGAAACCGCCAAGGCCTGGGGCAAGCAGCCCGTGCACACGAAGTCCACGCCGGGCTTCATCGTCAACCGCGTGGCGCGCCCCTTCTATGCCGAAAGCCTGCGCCTGCTGCAGGAAGGCGCCGCCGACTGCGCCACCCTCGACGCGCTGATGCGTGACGCGGGCGGCTTCCGCATGGGTGCCTTCGAACTGACCGACCTGATCGGCCATGACGTCAACTACGCCGTCACCTGCTCGGTGTTCGATGCCTACTACGGCGACTTCCGCTTCCAGCCCTCGCTGATCCAGAAGGAACTGGTGGACGCTGGCCGCCTGGGCCGCAAGAGCGGTCACGGCTTCTACAGCTACGCCGAAGGCGCCGAGCGCCCGCAAGCAGCCGAACTGACCAGCGACGCCAGCGTGGACTCCTGCGTGGTGGAAGGCAGCCTGGGCGTTGCCGAGCCCCTGGTACAGCGCCTGGTGGATGCCGGAGTTAAGGTGGTACGTCGTGATGGCAGCGGCGTGCTGCGAGTCGGCGACGCCGTGGTTGCCCTGTCCGATGGTCGCCTGGCCAGCCAGCGCTCCCGCGAGGACGGCATCGCCAACCTGGTGCTGATCGACCTCGCCCTCGACTACGCCAAGGCCAGCCGCCTCGGCATCGCCTGCGCCGCCAGCACCTCGGAACAGGCTCGTGACCAGGCGATTGCACTGCTGCAACGCGCCGGCCTCAAGGTCAGCCCGCTCAGCGACATCCCCGGCCTCGCCGTGCTGCGCACTGTGGCGATGCTGGCCAACGAAGGTGCCGATGCCGTGCTGCAAGGCGTGGGCTCGGCCGGCGATATCGATCTGGCCATGCGCGCCGGCGTGAACTATCCGCAAGGCCCGCTGGCCTGGGCCGACGCCATCGGCCTTCCAGCCGTGCTGCGCACGCTGGAAAACCTCCAGGCGGCCTACGGCGAAGAGCGCTACCGCCCTTCCCTGCTGCTGCGTCGCCAGGTGGCCGAAGGGAGGAATTTCCGTGACTAACCACGAAGCCCTTTCCCTTGCAGAAGCCTGCGCCAGCGAGCTGTTCGAGCGCGACAACGCCAGCCAGGCCATGGGCATGCGCCTGCTCTCCGTGGCGCCGGGCCAGGCCCGCGTCGGCATGAGCGTGCGCGACGACATGGTCCAGGGCCACGGCACCTGCCACGGCGGCTACCTGTTCGCCCTGGCCGACTCGGCCTTCGCCTTCGCCTGCAACACCTACAACGAGGCCACCGTCGCCATTGGCTGCAGCATCGACTACGTGGCCCCGGCGCGCCTGGGCGACACCCTCACCGCCCAGGCCGTCGAGCAGAGCCGCAGCGGTCGCACCGGCAACTACGACGTGCGTATCGAAAACCAGAACGGGCAATTGATCGCCCTCTTCCACGGCAAGTCCTACAAAGTGCGCGGCTCGGTACTCGCGCAGGAGACCCCTGATGAATGACGCCCTGATTATCGACGCCGTGCGTACGCCCATCGGCCGCTACGCCGGTGCCCTGTCCGCGGTGCGCGCCGACGACCTCGGCGCCGTGCCCATGCGTGCCCTGATGCAGCGCCACCCTGAACTGGACTGGAGCGCCATCGACGATGTGATCTACGGCTGCGCCAACCAGGCCGGCGAAGACAACCGCAACGTCGCACGCATGTCCGCCCTGCTCGCCGGCCTGCCGGTAACCGTGCCGGGCACCACCCTGAACCGCCTTTGCGGCTCCGGCCTGGATGCCATCGGCAACGCTGCCCGTGCCCTGCGCTGTGGCGAAGCCGGCCTGATGATCGCCGGTGGCGTGGAATCCATGTCCCGCGCGCCGTTCGTGATGGGTAAGGCGGACAGCGCCTTCTCCCGCCAGGCGGAAATCTTCGATACCACCATCGGCTGGCGCTTCGTCAACCCGCTGATGAAGGCGCAGTTCGGCATCGACTCCATGCCGGAAACCGCTGAGAACGTGGCCGAGCAGTTCAACATTTCCCGCGAGGACCAGGACGCCTTCGCCCTGCGCAGCCAGCAGCGCGCCGCCGCCGCCCAGGCCAATGGCCGACTGGCGAAGGAAATCGTCCCGGTGGAGATTCCCCAGCGTAAAGGCCCGGCGAAGATCGTCGAGCAGGATGAGCACCCGCGCGGCGACACCACGCTTGAACAGCTGGCCAAGCTGGGCACGCCGTTCCGTCAGGGCGGCAGCGTCACGGCCGGCAACGCCTCGGGCGTGAACGACGGCGCCTGCGCCCTGCTGCTGGCCAGCAGTACCGCGGCCAAGGCCCACGGCCTCAAGGCCCGTGCCCGCGTGGTGGGCATGGCTACCGCCGGCGTCGAGCCGCGCATCATGGGCATCGGCCCGGTACCGGCAACCCGCAAGGTGCTGGAACTGACCGGCCTGTCGCTGGCCGATATGGACGTCATCGAACTCAACGAAGCCTTCGCCGCCCAGGGCCTCGCCGTCCTGCGCGAACTGGGCCTGGCCGACAACGATCCACGCGTGAACCCCAACGGCGGCGCCATCGCCCTCGGCCACCCGCTGGGCATGAGCGGTGCGCGTCTGGTCACCACCGCGCTGCACGAACTGGAAGAGCGCCAGGGCCGCTACGCCCTCTGCACCATGTGCATCGGCGTGGGTCAGGGCATCGCCCTGATCATTGAAAGGCTCTGAAACGCAAGAACCGAGATCTGAAAAACGGGTGAGGAGTATCCTCCTCTTCAGCACTCAGAAGCCTACGGCTTCCGTACAAAAATAATTCGAGTGAACTATGAACATGATTGCCAACACCGCCTTGCTTGACCCGATGGAGACTGCCAGCGTCGACCAACTGCGCCAGCACCAGCTGGAGCGCCTGCGCTGGAGCCTCAAGCACGCCTACGAAAACGTCCCGCTGTACCGCCAGCGCTTCGACGAAAAGGGCGTGCACCCGGATGACCTGAAATCCCTGGAAGACCTGGCGAAGTTCCCCTTCACCGGCAAGAACGACCTGCGCGACAACTACCCCTACGGCATGTTCGCCGTGCCGCAGAGCGAGATCGTGCGTATCCACGCCTCCAGCGGCACCACCGGCAAGCCCACCGTGGTCGGCTACACCCAGAACGACATCGACACCTGGGCCAACGTGGTGGCGCGCTCGATCCGCGCCGCCGGCGGCCGCAAGGGTGACAAGGTGCACATCTCCTACGGCTACGGCCTGTTCACCGGCGGCCTGGGCGCCCACTACGGCGCCGAGCGCCTGGGCTGCACCGTGATTCCGATGTCCGGCGGCCAGACCGAGAAGCAAGTCCAGCTGATCCGCGACTTCCAGCCGGACATCATCATGGTTACCCCGTCCTACATGCTGAACCTGGCGGACGAGATCGAGCGCCAGGGCATCGACCCGCACAAGCTGGCCCTGCGCCTCGGCATCTTCGGCGCCGAGCCCTGGACCGCCGAACTGCGTCGCGCCATCGAAGAGCGCATGGGCATCACCGCCCTAGACATCTACGGCCTGTCGGAAATCATGGGCCCGGGCGTGGCCATGGAATGCGCGGAAACCAAAGACGGCCCAACCATCTGGGAGGACCACTTCTACCCCGAGATCATCGACCCGGTGACCGGCGAAGTGCTGCCGGACGGCCAGATGGGTGAGCTGGTGTTCACCTCGCTGTCGAAGGAAGCGCTGCCGATGATCCGTTATCGCACCCGCGACCTGACCCGCTTGCTGCCGGGCACCGCGCGCCCGATGCGTCGCATGGACAAGATCACCGGCCGCAGCGACGACATGCTGATCATCCGTGGCGTGAACGTGTTCCCGACCCAGATCGAGGAGCAGGTGCTGAAGGTCAAGCAGCTGTCCGAGAACTACGAGATCCACCTGTTCCGCAATGGCAACCTGGACAGCATCGAAGTCCACGTCGAACTCAAGCACGAGCACGACGGCCTGGGCGAAAGCCAGCAACAGGCGCTGTGCAACGAGCTGGGCAAGTACATCAAGACCTACATCGGCATCAGCTCGCGCATCGTCCTGCGCCCCAGCTACTCGCTGAAACGCTCCGAAGGCAAGGCCTGCCACGTGTACGACAATCGCGGCAAGTAAGCCCCGCGAAATCAAAAAGCCCCGCTTCGGCGGGGCTTTTTCTTGGCCGCAGTAATCAACCCTCTGTCACACGGCACCCCCGCACCCACCCTGATCGGACTGCGCCATTTTTGCCTCTCGACGTATTGACCGCTGGTCGGCGCAAGGACCATCCAGTTGGCGAGTCTGTCGAACCGGCGCTATCCAGATCGACTCATTAGGGAGTCGGGCGCGTGATCCGTGCGCGCTCGGGATACGACAGGCAATGCCTTTTCACACCATCCAGAAAGGAGAATGGATATGAGATACGTAGATGGATTCCTGGTACCCGTCCCCACCGCCAGCCGTGAGGCCTACCGCAAGGTGGCCGAGATGGCCGCAGGGGTCTTCAAGGAATGCGGCGCCCTGAGCGTCGTCGAGTGCTGGGGCAACGATGTGCCCGAAGGCAAGGTGACGTCCTTCCCCATGGCAGTGAAGCTGAAGGAAGGTGAAACCGTCGTCTTCTCCTGGATCACCTGGCCGTCTAAGCAAGCCAGGGATGCCGGCATGAAGAAAGCGATGGAAGACCCGCGCATGCAACCCAGCCCGGAGACCATGCCCTTCGATGGACAGCGGATGATCTTTGGCGGGTTCGAGGTGCTGGTGCAAGCCTGATTGGGCGGTTGGTCGGGGGCAGCTGCGCTGCCCTTGGCGAATGAATTCGCCCCCACAACGAAGCACTGCGATCGACATCGTCGTTCGGCACAGGAAGACGGTGCGCACAGCGCACCCTACTTGGGATTTCCCCCCACCAGGAAAAGCCGAGCCCTGGCACAAACCCTGTAGGGGCGATTTCAATCGCCAAGCGGACCGCAGGTTCGCCATGTGGGCCTTAAGGGGCAGCTTCGCCACCCTTGGCGAATGAATTCGCCCCTACAAAAAAGCGACATCGCCTGCTCGATCTGTGGGAGCGATTTCAATCGCGATGCAGGTCGAAGACCTGCCTGGCAGCTCCGGGGGCGGCTGCGCCGCCCTTAGCGAATGAATTCGCCCCCACAACAAAGGCCGAGCCCCGCAGGTTTGCCCCTACTTCAACACCCCCAGCAACTTCCACAACCTCCGGGCTTCGGCATCGGCCGTGATCAGCTCTTCCAGCAATTCGCCCAGGGGCTGGTTGCCCCATTCCACCGCACGGCGGATCACATAGGGCACCGGGCTGTGGGGTTCGGTACGGGCCAGGTAGTCGGCGATCAGGGCCAGTTGGCGGTAGGCATCCTCGCGGCTGGCAGGAATGCCGGAGAAGGCTGGTGGCGCTTCCACCTCGGCGGCAGCGGGCTCGGCCGCCACCTCGGGAACCGGCGCCACGATGGGCGGCGTCTGGGACTGCATGGGGATGAACTCCTGCATGAGCGAGCGGATGGCGTTCAGGATCTGCTGCAAGGTGGAGAAGCTGGGGGCGAGGTCACCGAGCCAGCCGTCGCACCAGGTATCCAGGCGTTTCAGCTCGGCCAGTGCCGTGTCCGCGCCCTGGCGAGCACGAACGAAGCTGGCCGTGGGCAATTGCCTGAGGATTTCGTCGAGCTTGCGCTGTTCCAGCCGAGCCGCCTCGGCGGCGACCTTGTCCGCCTTGCTGTCGCTTGCCTGCACCTGGCGCTGCTGGAGCTGCTGCCAGCCATGCAGGGTCAAGTGGGCGAGGTCGGCATGGTCGGCGCCGAACAGTGCACAGCGGGTCAGGACGATTTCGCCATAGCGGCGGCCCATCCACTCCAACGGCGCCACGCGCCAGGAACGGTCGTCCTCTTCCGGCTGCGGATGCAGTTCGTCCGGGTAGCGCTCGCACAGCCCCGCCAGCAATCCCAGCGCCGGCGTCAGGCCATCGAGGCCGCTGCGCAGCAGCCAGGCTTCACCGAGCCAGGCGGCAATCATCAGGTCCTTGCTGCGTTCGCGCAGCAGTTCTTCGGCCAGGCGCTCCACTGCAGCCCAATCACCGCGCTTGAGCTCTGCCTGCCAGACACCAGCAGGCAGGCTGGCGTCGTCCTCGCGGCGCAGTTCACGCAGGCGGTCCCAGGCCGGGTCGTAGCGCAGGCTGGGGCCACAGGGCTCGGCGCCGGGAATGGGCTCCAGCAAGTCACTGGCCGGACTCTCGGTTGTCGGCAGGGTCATGGCGTCACCTCGGTGCTCACCAGGGAATTGGCATGGGTCATGGAGAATGGCGAACGCGGTGCCTTCACCGGCAGCGGCTGGATCGACAGCGGGAGCTTGCCGCCCTGGGTCATCAGCGACAGGCGCATGAACATCAGGGCCGGCTCGCTGTTGCTCGGCGCACCGCGCACCGGCACCTGCAGGGTCAGCGGGAAGTCGGTGTAGTCCATGCTCGGCTGGCGCTGCAGCACCACGTGGGAGCGCATCAGGCGCAGCAGCGCCCAAGGGCCGCGATATTCCCAACCCGCCTCCAGGTCAGCCACCGCCATGCTCGGCTGCAGGGGGTCGATGCTCGGCCGCTGGCTACCGTCCTTGGCCCAGCGCAACAACAGCTGCATCGGGTCGCCGACATTCCAGTGCAGGCGCTGCGCTTCACCGGGGAAGCCGATCTGACGTTCGCCGGCGTGCAGCCCCCAGGCGATCACCTGGTCGGCGCCGCGCTCGGCGTCACGGTCGGTGCGCCAGCGCACGTCCAGTTCGACGCCGAGCGAGCCGGACGGGTCGCGCAGGAACAGCGGCCCGAGCCAGGTGCGCGCTTGCTTCAGGCGGGCGAGAAAGTCTTCCGCCGCCGGACGGTCGCCGGGGTTGCCCCATTTCAGCCCCTCTTCGGCCTGGGCCAGGCGGCTGTCGATCAGTTCCACCAGATGCTGCACCCGCGCCGGGTCGGCATCGTCGGCCTTGAGGCTGTAGGCGAAGGGGAAGCGGTCCGCCAGGTATTGGTTGAAGTAATCCGCCAGATCGTTCCAGGCCAGCGCCGCACGTTGCTGCTGGAGCTGACTGCAGCGTTGCGATGCCTGGTCCCGGAGTACGCGGGTGCGCTGCGCCAGGTCGCCCACCCCCTGGGACACGGCCGCGGTGGTCAGCACCTGGGAGCAGGAATCGCGATCCATCTCAACGAAATCCCGACTCACCAATTGCTCGAACAGCGCCGGTGAGCTGGTGGGGTTCTGCGCCTTGTACTTGACCAGTTCTTCGTTGATGGCCGCCAGGCGATTGACACGCTCCTGCTCCGTCATGCCCAGGCCGCGCTGTTCCTGCAGCCAGGCCAGGGCCGGGGCGGCGTTGTCGCTGGCGGCCTGCATGGCGGCGAACTGCTGGGCAAGGCTGCCCTTCAGGTCCGGTACATCGGTGGCGCGGAACAGGCGCAAGCCAAGATCGCGGCTGCCGTCCCACTGGGTGATGTCGTAGCGCTGGGTGAAGATCGGCATGGCGTCGATGCCTGCCAGGGCGTTGCTCACATCCTGCAGCGCCTGGCGATTGAGCAAGCTCTGCAAGGCACCGGCGAGATCATTGCGCCCCAGGAGTTGCAGGGCTCGCAGCACCTGCCCGGCCTGGTCGGCCGTCACCTCGAAGGCCTGGGCACCCGCCCCGGTGCGGGGTTCGGCGGAACCGGCGAGGCTCGCCCAGATGGCCCGTGCCCCGGCTTCCCCGGCAGCCTTGAGCATGCCATCGCGGTAGTCCGGCGGGATCTGCGCCAGCTCCTGGGTCACGAAGGCGCGGTAGCTGTCGATGTAGCCAAGGGATTTGGCCAGGGCGCTGGCGTCGACATTGCGCAAGGTACGTGCATCGGGCTCTGCGGTGTCCTGACGCAGGGCCGTCACCACGAAGTCGCGCTTGAGCAGGCCCTTGATCGCCCGGCTCAGGGCACTGACATGGTCCTGCAGTGCCAGCGTGCCGCCTGGCTGGCGCTGCAGCAGGTTCGAGCGGGTGCCGACGGACGCGATCCACTGCCCATGGAAATCCCGGCGCAAGCGGGTGGCCTCGCTGTTCAGGTTCTGCTCCACCGTCGCGCCCAGGAGACTGCTCTGCCGCACGGTTTCCAGAAGTTCGCGATAGCCGCTGACCAACTCTTCGCCGTTGCTGTGACTCCAGGAGGAATTGGTCAGCGCCAGCAGGCTTTCCAGGTCGTCAACCTGGGCATTGATCTCCTCCAGCTCGGCGAGGGAGTTGCCCTGCCCCGCCTGCAGGATGTCCAGATGCAGCTTGAGGTAGCCCGCCGGACGGACGAAGTTGTCGGCGAGGAAGTACTGGGTCAGCCAGATTTTCATCAGCGCCTGGAACTGCTCGGTAAGCACCTGTCGCCGCGATTGCAGGTCCAGAGGCTGCAGTCCGGGGGCGGCCAGGTCGACCAGGACCCGGTCGTAATAGGCCCGTCGCCGCAGCGCGGAAGTGTTGAGTTCCATGCCAAGGGCGCCGTTGGCCAGTTGCGCCAGGGGTTCCAGCACGCCCTTGTCACCCTTCAGGGCCTCGCTGAACCAGCGGTTCTGTTGCTCCAGACTGGCGGCGCCATAGGCCAGGTTGTGTGCCTTGACGTAGTTGGGCCATTCCTCCGGCACCTCGCCCACTACGTCGGTACGCCGGTCGGCGGGACGGATCGCCAGGAGCCGATCCAGCTCCACCTGCTGCATCCGCGCCAGGGGCTGCATGGCCTCGCTGCGGGCCATGGCGCGCAGCACGTCGTCCATCTCGTCGTTGAGGGGGGAGAACCAGGAGGTGGGAAAGGCCAGCGAAGCGAAATGCCAGCGCGGCGCATCCCGCAGCAGGTTCCAGAAGCCCTGGACATTGCGCCGTGCCTGTTCCTGGCTGCGCGCCGGGTCCTTCATCTCCACGTGGGCGCTCTGGGCCACCTGCAGAACCCGGGTCAGCTCGCGGGCGTCGCGCTGGCCGTCATGCCAGGCCCAGAGCATGCCCAGTAGCCAGAAGGCGCCGACGACCGCCGCCGTACCCGCGACCACCTGCTGCCAGCGCCGCCTCAGGCGCAGGATACGCGGCACCGCCTGGGCCAGCCCCTGCTCGGCGAGAAAGCGCTGGCCCCACAAACCGGCGGAGAACACGCCCCGAGTGCGCGGCTGCTCGCCGGTGGGAATGTCCCACGGATCGGCGGCGTCCCCGAGCACCTGCGCAGAGCTGAAGAACAGACCGCGCAGCCGGGGTGCCTCGCCCTGGGCGTTGCCCTGGAACACCGCTTCGAGCAGGACACGCAGGTTGCCCCGCAAGCCGTCCACTTGGCCCGGCAGGCGGTAGAGGTCTTCCCCCAGCTCACCCCGGAGCGCACCAACTTCCAGGATCGCCGCCTGGAGCGCCTGCACCACCTCGTCCAGGGCGTCGTCCAGCCAGTAGCCTTGCCAGCCCGCTTCCAGGGCATAGGGCGACGACCAGCCCAGTGCCCGCTCACGACCCTCTTCCGGCAGCGTAGCCACCAGCTCCTGGAACCCCGGCAATTCTTCCAGCCCGGTGACCAGCACGTGCACCGGCAGGCTCAGCCCGAGCCGCTGCAGCAACTCGCCGAAGCGGCGGCGCAGGGCAATGGCATCGGTCGCCAGTTGCGCATCGTCCAGCAGGCGCGCCACGGGTATGGTCCAGATCACCCCATCCAGCGGTCGCTGGCCGCGCAGGCGCAGCAGCATGCCCAGCAGCCGGCGCCAGGCGAAGGCCGGCACGGCGCCGCCTTCCTCCGGCAGGAACAAGCCCTGGGGCACCACCAGCAGCGAACCATCCGGATCGGCCCACCAGCGCCCGAACCAGGCCGCTCGGCCCACCGGGGCCAATTGCCAATCGACGCAGAGCTGGCTGCCTTCGCGCGGGTCACCCACCAGCATCAGCCAGGGGGTCTGGTAACGATCCTGGCTGCCCTGGTCGTGCTCCATCTTGCGCACGGCGTTGTAGAAGCTGCGGATGGCCGCGCCGGACTGGGTACGCAACCACCACCAGAGCGCCGCCAGGGCAACCAGGACCAGCAGGATCGCGAAGACGATCAGGGCGATGGCGAAGCCGCTCATTCCGGTTGCTCCCCGTCATCCTGGGTGGCCGCCAGGTGCAGCACGGGCTCCAGCTCGGACCGGATGTCGCTCCACAGCCAGTGCCCCACAACACTCAGCAGCAGCGCGAAGCCGAGAATCGCCAGCCCCAGGCGCAGGCCGTCCGGCAGAGCCCTGCGCAGGGGCATGTGCAGCGGCGCCGCACGGGTTGGACGCGCGAGGCTCTGCAAGGCACCAGCAGAGGCGGGTTCACGCTGCCAGGCAAAGGTGAACAGCGCCTGTCGCCAGCGTTCGTGCATGGCCTGCCCTCGCTCACCCCGCAGTTGGCCGTGGAAGCCGAGCACCAGGCATTGCAGGTAGACGTTGGCCAGGTCGCGAGTGGCCGGGGCGCGCTCCTTGAGCAGGCCTCGAATGGCCGCGGGCACCCGCTCGCCGGCATTGCGCGAACCGTACAGCCGCGCTTCCAGTGGACGTTCCTGCCAGGCCAGCTGACCGGCCCAGTTGCCGAACACCAGGGTCTCATCCAGCAGCGCAACGAAGGCATAGACCATCGCCTTGACCTGGACCGCCGCCGAGTCGCCAACACTGGCGAAGGCGCTGCGCCAGAGGCGGCGGACGATGCGCGTCGCCGTCTCGGCGGTGCGGTCCACCAACTGACCGTCGTTGTCGTCGGCGTCTTCCAGGTCATCCCAGGCGTCGCGCCACTCCAGCCAGGCCTGGCGGAAGGCGAGGCTCAGAGGCGCCTCACCGAACTCCGGTGGATACAGGGCCGCACTCCGTTCCGGCATCTACGCGTCCTTGTCTGGTCAGGCAAATTCGTGTGTGTTGGCTTCGAACAGCACCACTTGCCAGGGCCCCACCAGCGCCGCCTGGCCGGGCACCACGATGCAGAGTTTCTGCTCGGGATCGAACCACTCTCCGGCGGCCTGGACCACGAACAGGCGAGTGTCTTCACCGACGCTGTAGGCGACCTGCTCGGCGCGGCTCATGGATTGGTGCGCCAGGCCGCTCATGCGCTGGCGCGCGAGGGTGGACACCTGGCCCTGGGAGGCGATGATGGCCTGCCCCAGCCAGTAGAAGGCCGACTGCTCGCCCGCCCCGGCCGGCATGCGCAGGCCGATCACCAGGCGCTGGCGGCGCGACTGGGTATCGGGCAACTGGATGGCGAAGCCCTGCTCCATCTGGTCGAACGCCAGGGTGCGATAGCCAACCCGCACGCGGGTCAAGGCATGCTCCAGCCAGTCCAGCACTTCGTCGTAGCCGCGTTTGAGGTCGAGGTAATCCAGGGGCGAGAAGGCCGGCACACCGGCCACCGGGTCCAGGGCGCACCAGGCGCCGGCCATGCCTACCAGCAGTCCGTGCAGGCGGTCCGGCGCCGCCACCCGGCTATTCAGCGCCGCCTCCACTTCCGGCAGGCGCGCCCAGAGCGCGGTCAGCTGTCGACGGGTTTCGGCCATATCGTCATGGTTGCCGGCCTGCTCGGCCTGACGCAGGCGGCCGGCGAGGAACAGGCACTTCTCCCGCGTGCGGGCGCAGAGCGCGGCGACCGATCGCCCCAGGATGGATTCGGGAAGAATGCGCGGCGTTGGCGCCACATAGGATTGGCGGACGAAGCCGCCGCCCTCCTTGGCGATGCGCAGCAGCGGCAGGCAGACGGAATCGGCGCGGCCGCTCTCGGTCACCAGTCGCGCGGCAGGCCGCCAGACCAGGATGGGTTCGGGGTGTTCGCCGCTGGCCAGATCCGGCACCGCATCGCCCACCGCCGATTGCAGGCGGCCACGCAGCGGCAGCACCTGGCCGCCACGGCCAAGCGGATTCACGGCGAGAAAGACGGTGGCGCTGGAGGTCGCGGACTGGGCGATGGCGGCGCTCACGTCCAGCTCCAGGACCGTGCCTTCACCGGGCTTGATGCTCACTGGCAGGCCGTCGGGCAGGATGGCTTCGAGGGCGAGTACGCGCACCAGGCCGGCGCTGAGGGCGGCGGGGTCGAGTTCGAGTTGGGAGACGCCCCAGAACCAGGGATTGCCGGCTTGGGCGAAATGGGCGGCGAGAACTTCCGCGCGCAACCCTTGCAGCTGGAAATGCTGGGGCAGCAACTGCATGCCCTCATGCCAGCACACCGCGTCAGGCAGAACTTTCATACCACTCCCCTTCGACGTCCGACGTTGTCGCGAGCTCGACGCCCTGCTGCTTCAGGGGCCTTCCGTCAATGCTCGTTCTCGCTCAGCAAGCGCATTTCCCTGCTATCGAACCGGAGCCAGGCACGGCTCTGCTCATCCAGCCTCAGGCGGTGAGCACCGGGTGTGTTATAGCCGGCAAAGACCAAAAGTCCAGCCGCGCTATCCCCCGCCAGCGGGAACTCGCGAGCCTCCATGAATTGCCCGGGAACCAGCTCCAGGCTCCAGACGGAAAACTGCTTCTGGTAGTCGCGACGGTACTGCTCGCGATCGCTGAACCACTGCCGCGCAGTGATGCTGGACAGCACCTTGAGCAACTCGGGATCGCGCACGGCGATGAAGTCGACGGCGATGGGCGTGTCGTCGTTGGCGCGCTCGGCGACGTCCAGGGTCAGGTTGTCCAGTTGGACACGCGGACCGAGAAGATCGGAGCAGCCTCCCAGCAGGATCGCAGCGGCCAACAGCACGAATTTCGAGGTGGAAATGAAACGTCCCTGCTTCATGGTGGTCTGATTCCGGTTTGCGTTTGCAAATTTATAGACCTGTTCTAGCGTGTCTGAGTAGTTCGTCGGACAGACGAACTAGAGGGATCGCCAAGGACAGGCTTGCGTGTAGTTCCCCCCTGTCGCGTCGTGATCCAGCAAGGGAGTGCGATGACAGGATCAGTCCGATGCATTGCGCTCGTGTCAATGCACCGGAGCCCACCAACATGGCCGAAAGCACGCAGCACAAACTGGACCGGGTTCGCCCGCCCCGCGTACAGATCACCTACGACGTCGAAATCGGCGACGCCATCGAGAAGAAGGAGCTGCCGCTGGTCGTGGGCATCCTCGCCGACCTCTCCGGCAAACCTGAAAATCCCCTGCCTAAGCTCGCCGAGCGTCGATTCACCGAGATCGACCGCGACAACTTCAACCAGGTCCTCCACTCCATCGCGCCGCGCGCCACCCTGCAGGTGGACAACACCATCACCGGTGACGGCAGCAAGCTGAACGTCGAGCTGCGCTTCAAGGACATGGACGATTTCGATCCGGTGAACATCGTCAAGCAGATCACTCCCTTGCGCCGCCTGTTCGAGGCGCGCCAGCGCCTGCGCGACCTGCTCACCAAGCTCGACGGCAACGACGACCTCGACAAGCTGCTGCAGGAAGTGGTGAGCAACACCGACGGCCTGCAGGAGATCAAGTCCGCCCGTCCCGAATCCGAAGCCGCCGCGCCCGAGGGCGAAGGCGAAGCACCGGCCGAACCCCAGGCCTGATCCGCAGCCCGACTTCCCGGAGGAATAGCCCATGGCAACAGAAGCCGGTGCCAACAGCGAGAGCACCACTCAAACCCTGACCCTGCTCGACCGCATCATCGCCGAGGGCCGCATGGCCCATGACGACAGCCAGCAGGACTACGCCCGCGACATGCTCGCGGAGTTCGCCACCCAGGTCCTCGACGAAGGCATGGCCATCGACAAGGACACCGTGGCCATGATCAACGACCGCATCAGCCAGATCGACGAGCTGATCAGCGCCCAGCTCAACGAAGTGCTGCACCACCCCGAGCTGCAGAAGCTGGAAGCCTCCTGGCGCGGCCTGCACCTGCTGGTGCAGAACACCGAAACCAGCACCCGCCTGAAACTGCGCCTGCTCAACGTCACCCAGAAGGAACTGCAGACCGACCTGGAGAAGGCTGTCGAGTTCGACCAGAGCGCGCTGTTCAAGAAGATCTACGAAGAGGAATACGGCACCTTCGGCGGCCATCCCTTCAGCCTGCTGGTGGGCGACTACAGCTTCGGCCGCCATCCCCAGGACGTGGCCCTGCTGGAGAAACTCTCCAACGTCGCCGCCGCGGCCCACGCGCCCTTCATCGCCGCCGCCAACCCGAAGCTGTTCGACATGAACGCCTTCACCGAGCTGGCCGTGCCCCGTGACCTGGCGAAGGTCTTCGAGAGCCAGGAGCTGATCAAGTGGCGCAGTTTCCGCGAGAGCGAAGACTCGCGCTACGTCTCCCTGGTACTGCCGCACTTCCTCCTGCGCCTGCCCTACGGCCCGGACACCCTGCCGGTGGACGGCATGAACTACGTGGAAGACGTCAACGGCACCGACCACTCCAAGTACCTCTGGGGCAACGCCGCCTGGGCGCTGGCCCAGCGCATCACCGAGGCCTTCGCCAAGTACGGCTGGTGCGCGGCGATCCGTGGCGCCGAAGGCGGTGGCGCGGTGGAAGGCCTGCCGGCCCACACTTTCCGCACCAGCTCCGGCGACCTGTCGCTGAAGTGCCCGACCGAGGTGGCCATTACCGACCGCCGCGAGAAGGAGCTCAACGACCTCGGCTTCATCGCCCTGTGCCACAAGAAGAACAGCGACCTCGCGGTGTTCTTCGGCGGCCAGACCACCAACAAGGCCAAGCTCTACAACACCAACGAAGCCAACGCCAACGCGCGCATCTCGGCCATGCTGCCCTACGTGCTCGCCGCCTCGCGCTTCGCCCACTACCTGAAGGTGATCATGCGCGACAAGGTGGGCAGCTTCATGACCCGAGACAACGTGCAGACCTACCTGAACAACTGGATCGCCGACTACGTGCTGATCAACGACAACGCGCCGCAGGAGATCAAGGCCCAGTACCCGCTGCGCGAGGCGCGGGTGGATGTCTCGGAAGTGGCCGGCAAGCCGGGCGCGTACCGGGCGACCGTGTTCCTCCGCCCGCACTTCCAGCTGGAGGAACTGACCGCCTCGATCCGCCTGGTGGCCAGCCTGCCACCGCCGGTAGCGGCCTGACCCGAGCCGCCCGCCGGCAACCCCGGCGGGCGGGCACCAAGCTCTTCTCCAGACATTCCAGATTCAGGAGTTCCATTCGATGGATGCGATCATTCTCGACCTCGGCGACGACATCAAAGGCGACAGCCTGCTCGAAGGCTTCACCGACAAGATCGAACTGATGTCCTACAGCCACAACGTGGCCATGCAGGTCACCAACGACGTCAGCAACTCGGAGCGCACCTCCGGCCGCCCGCACATCGGTGAGTTCACCGTGACCAAGTTCATCGACACCTCCACCCCGTCGCTGAACGAATACTGCTGTGCCGGCAAGCCCATCACCACGGCGAAGGTCACCATCGGCCGCAACGCTGCCGAAGGCGACGGCAAGATCCTGCCCTTCATCGTCTACACCCTGGACAACGTGGTGCTGTCCAACGTCAGCGTCAGCGGCGGCGCCGGTGGCAAGCCGGTGGAAACCCTGTCGCTGAACTTCACCAAGATCAAATGGGAGCTCACTGCACAGAAGGACGATGGCACCAAGGAAGGCACCGCCGCCTCCACCTGGGACCTGGCGGCCAACAAGGTGGCCAAGTAAGCGCGGCGCCCGGCCATGTCGGATGCCGGCCTGCTTGCGCCGCTGTTCGAGCGCCTCGCCGCCCAGGCGGACGAGGCGCCGGCCTTCGACCGCGAGGCCCTGGCGGAGTCCGTCCGCCTGGAGCTGGTGCGGTTGCTCAACACCCGCCGCTCCAGCGCCAGGAGCGGCCGCCCGCTGACCATCCTCGACTACGGCATCGGCGACTGGAGCGCCCTGCAGGCGGGCCGTGGTGATGACCGGCGCCAACTGGTGCGGGACATCCGCGCTGCCGTGCAACACTTCGAACCCCGCCTGCAACTGACCTCAGTGGAAGCCGCCCCGGCGCCCGACCAGCCCCAGCGGCTGCGCATCCGCCTTGGCGGCAGCCTGCGCAGCGGCCAGCGCACCTGGCCGGCGGTGTTCATCATCGACAACGACGACGAGGGCCTCGAGGTGCGCCATGAGCGACTCGATTGACCCGGAACTGCTGGACTACTACCAGCGCGAACTCACCTGGCTGCGCCATGCCGGCGCCAGCTTCGCCGCCCGCTACCCCAAGGTCGCCCGACGCCTGGAACTGGCCCCCGGCGAATGCCCTGACCCCCACGTGGAGCGCCTGCTCGAAGGCTTCTCCCTGCTGACCGCTCGCCTGCAACGACGCCTCGACGACGACTACGCCGAGTTCAGCGACGCCCTGCTGGAGCAGCTCTACCCGCTGGCCCTGCGGCCAATCCCCTCCTGCGCCATCGTCCAGTTCGAGCCGGACCCGACCCAGGGCAGCCTGGCCGAGGGCTACCGGATGCCGCGCGATACGCCGCTGTTCGTCACCACCAGCCAGGGCGCCAGCGTGCACTTGCGCACCACGGCCGAGGCGGTGCTGTGGCCCATACGTATCGGCGGCGCCACCCTGCTGGACGGCGACGAGGCGGTGGCGCTGACCGGGCGGCCCGATGCCCGCGCGGCCCTGCGCCTGGAATTGCACTGCCTGGGCGAGTTCGACTGGGCGCAATTGCCCGTCCGCCAGCTGCGCCTGCACCTGGCCGCCTCGCCGGTGACCAATGCCGCGCTGTTCGATCTGCTCGGCGCGCACAGCCTCGGCATTCACTGCGGCGTGCCCGGCCAGCCACCGCTGCCCTGCCCCGGAGAACCGCAGCTGGTGGGCTTTGCCGACGACCAGGCGCTGCTTCCCGAGGAAGATGGCCAGCATCCTGGCCTACGGCTCCTGGCCGAGTACTTCACCTTTCCCGACAAGTTCGCCTTCTTCGATATCCCGATCCAGCCACCAGCATCGGGCGGTCGCGACTGCACGCTGGTGATCGCCTTCGACCGCGCCCCGGCCGGCCGCCCGCACCTGCAGGCCGATGACCTGCGCCTGGGATGCGCGCCCGTCATCAATCTGTTCCCGCGCACCTCCGAACCCCTGCGCCCGGACGGCACGCGCAGCGAGTACCGCCTGGTGGCCGACGCCCACCGTGAAAGCAGCGTGGAGATTTACAGCATTCGCTCCGTGCGCGCCGCCTCACCGCGCGGCGTGAGCCCCGTGCCGGCCTACTACGGCCATGCCCACGGCGCAGGAGCTCCAGGTGCCGGACTCTACTGGCACGCCCGCCGGGTGCAGGGCATGAGCCCGAACCGCCGTGGCACCGACATGCTGCTGAGCCTGGTGGACACCGGCTTCGACCCGCTGCTGGACGCCCCCGAATACAGCCTGACCGCCGAGCTGCTGTGCACCAATCGGCACCTGGCGGAGAACCTGCAGGCCGGCACCCGCCTCGGCTTCGAGCGCCCCGGCCCTGTCGCCCGCGCCACCCTGCGCAATCCGCCCAGCCCGCAGAGCCTGCCGCGCCTGACCGGCGAATCGCGCTGGCGCATGGTTTCGCAACTGACCCTCAACCACCTGTCCCTGGTGGAAGGCCCGCAGGCGCTGGACGCCCTGCGCGAAATGCTCAACCTGCACAACCTGCGCGACGAAGGCAGCGCCCGCCGGCAGATCGACGGTATCGCCCGGCTTGTCTGCGAGCGGGTGGTGGCGCGGGTCGGCGACGACGCCTGGCGTGGCTGGCGCAATGGCCTCGAAGTGCGACTCAGCCTCGACCCGCAGCATTTCGCCGGCGCCAGCTCCGTGCTGTTTTCCGCCGTGCTGGCGCAGTTCTTTTCCCTTTACGCGACCGCCAACCGCTTCGTGCGAACCGTGCTGGTCGATGGCGACAAGGAGGTCAGGACGTGGCAACCCCAGGCCGGCATGCCCCTCTCCCTCTGAGCCGCCGTCTGCGCGACGAGCCGCAGGCCTTCGAGCTCCTGCAGGCACTCCTGCTGCTGGAGCGCGAACGGCCGGACGCCGACTCACTCGGCCGCAGTAGCGCCCCCCAAAGCGAGGCGCTGCGTCTGCGCGGCCCGCTCACGCCCACCTTCGCCGCCAGCCAGGTGGAGCGCCTGGAGGAAGTGGCCGGCCAGCCGCCCGTCCTGACCACTCCGGTGTTCGGTCTTGGCGGCCCCGACGGCCCCCTGCCCTACGCGTACCAGGAATGGTTGCAGCAACAGGCGAAGCAGAAGGATCACGCCCCAGCGGAATTCCTCGACCTGTTCCAGCACCGCCTGCTCAGCCTGCTCTACCGGGTGCTGGGCAAGCATCGCCTGGCCCTGGGCTTCCGCGCTCCCGATGACTCGCCGGCCCACGACCAGTTGCTGGCCCTCTGCGGCCTGCTGCCCGATGCCCTGCAAAACCGCCTGGCCCTGCCGGACGCCGCGGCAACCGCGCGCACCGCGCTGTTCGCTGGCGGTCGCCGCTCCCTGGCTGGCTTCGCCGCGCTGGTGCGCCACCAGTTCAACGTCGCCGTGCGCTACGAGGCCTACCAGGGCGGCTGGCGCGAAATCCCGCCGGCCAGCCGCAGCCTCCTGCAACGCAAAGGCCGCAACCTGGGGCTGGGCCGCGACGCCATCGCCGGCACCCGCGTGTGGGACGAGCACGCCGGCATCCGCCTGACTCTCGGCCCCCTGAGCAATGCGCGCGCGCGGGACTTTCTCCCTGGCGGCGCCGAGCACGTGCGGCTCGCCAGCCTGGCCGCGCTCTATTTCGGGCCGGACCTGGACTGCGCCCTGCGCCTGCTGGTCCGCCCCGGCACCCCGCTGTGCCTGGACCGCACCCAGCCGCCGCGCCTGCGCTGGAGCGGCGGGCTGCAATTGCGCGGCGAAGCCCTGCAACAGATCGACACTCGCTTGCGCCAGACGGAGGTGGCCTGACCATGGAACTCGGCAGCCTGATCGGACGCCTCAACGCACAAAGCCGCCGCGCCCTGGAACGGGCCGCGCAGCGCTGCCTGCAACGCACCCACCATTACGTGGAAATCGAGCACCTGCTGCTGGAGCTGATGGACATCGAGGGCGGCGACCTGGCCTACCTGCTGCCGCGCTTCGGCCTGGAACGCGATGCGGTGGCAACGGAGATCAACCAGGCGTTGGAGCTGTTCAAGGCCGGCAACACCCGCACCCCGGCGCTCTCGGCGCAGACCGTGGGCCTACTGGAAGATGCCGTGGTGCAGGCCAGCGTGCTAGGCCAGCAGAGCATCCGTTCCGGCCTGCTGCTGCTCGCCCTGCTCGATCGCGACGAACGCCGCACGCTACTGCTCAATAGCGCCTCTTCGTTGCTGCGCATTCCCCGCGAGGCGCTACGCCAGAACCTGCAGGACTGGACCCAGGCCTCCCGCGAGCAGACCGCCTCGCCCCAGGCCAGCAAGGGCAAGCCCGCCCCGGCCGGTGCCCAGGACTCCATCCTCGACCAATACACCCAGGACCTCACCGCCGATGCCCACGCCGGCCGCATCGATCCCATCGTCGGGCGCGACAGCGAGATCCGCCAGAGCATCGACATCCTCCTGCGCCGCCGGCAGAACAACCCGATCCTCGTCGGCGCTCCCGGCGTGGGCAAGACAGCCGTCGTCGAGGGCCTGGCCCTGCGCATCGCCGCCGGCGACGTGCCGCCGCCCCTGCAGGACGTCAGCCTGCGAGTGCTCGATCTCGGCCTGCTGCAGGCCGGCGCCGGGGTCAAGGGCGAGTTCGAACAGCGTCTCAAGGGCGTGATCGATGGCGTCCGCAATGCCGAGAAGCCGATCATCCTGTTCATCGACGAAGCCCATACGCTGATCGGCGCCGGCGCTGCCGAAGGCCAGAGCGACGCCGCCAACCTGCTCAAGCCGGCCCTGGCCCGTGGCGAACTGCGCACCCTGGCCGCCACCACCTGGCTGGAATACAAGAAGTACTTCGAAAAGGACCCGGCGCTCGCCCGGCGCTTCCAGCTGGTGCAGGTGGAAGAGCCGGACGAATCCACGGCGGTCGAGATGCTGCGCGGGGTCGCCGCCAAGCTGGAACAGCACCACGGCGTGCAGGTGCTGGACGCCGCGATCCATGACGCAGTGAAGCTCTCCCATCGCTACATTTCCGGCCGGCAATTGCCGGACAAGGCCATCAGCGTGCTGGACACCGCCTGCGCCCGCGTCGCCCTGGGCCAGCACGACGTGCCGCCGCCGCTGGAAAGCCTGCGCCACCGTGAACAGGCCCTGGAAGAAGAGCTGCAACGCCTGCGCCGCGAACAGGCCACCGGCCTCGACCACCGCGAACGCATCACCGCCCTGGAAACCGAATCCCGCAGCAATGTCGTCGCCATCCGCGAGCTGGAAACCCGTTGGGGCGAGGAACGCGAAGCCGTGCGCGAACTGCTGGAGGCCCGCCGCGAACTGCTGGCCCTTTCCGACAGCGTCGACGCCAGCAAACCCAACGAGGAACTGGACGACCGCATCGACCACCTGGCCGCCGAACTGGCGCGCCTGGAAGCTGGCCTGGACGCCATTCGCCAGGACGACCCGCTGGTGCCCGAGCAGGTGGATTCCAAGACCGTGGCAGCGGTGATCGCCGGCTGGACCGGCATCCCCATCGGCAAGATGCTCGCCGACGAAGCCCACGCCGTACGCACCCTGGGCCAGCGCATGGGCCAGCGAGTCATGGGGCAGAACGCCGCGCTCGGCACCATCGCCCAGCGCATCCAGGCCTACCGCGCCGGCCTCACCGACCCGGCCAAACCCGTTGGCGTGTTCCTGCTGGTGGGCCCCACCGGCGTCGGCAAGACCGAAACCGCCTACGCCCTGGCTGACGCCCTCTACGGGGGCGAGCGCAACCTCATCAGCATCAACCTTTCCGAGTACCAGGAAGCCCACACCGTCAGCCAACTCAAGGGCGCCCCGCCCGGCTATGTCGGCTACGGCTCGGGCGGCGTGCTCACTGAAGCCGTACGCCGCCGCCCCTACTCCGTGGTGCTGCTGGACGAAATCGAAAAGGCCCACCCGGATGTGCTGGAAGCCTTCTACAACGTCTTCGACAAGGGCGTGATGGAAGACGGCACCGGCCTGGTGGTGGACTTCAAGAACACCGTGATGCTCGCCACCAGCAACGTCGGCGCCGAACTGGTGCTGGACACCGCGCCCGACCAGCTCGGCAGCGACGCCTTCAACGAACGCCTGCGCAAGGTCCTGCTACAAGCCTTCCGCCCCGCCTTCCTCGCCCGCATGACCGTAGTGCCCTACCGCCCGCTGGACGAAGCGACGCTGGAAGGCATCGTCATCGCCAAGCTGGAAAAACTCCAGGGCCGCTACAAGGCCGCCACCGGCAAACACTTCGACTTCGACCCGGCCATCGTGAAAGCGGTACTGGCCAAGTGCAGCTCGGCCGGGGCGCGGGATATCGAGAATGTGCTGATGGCGCAGGTGACGGGGAAGTTGGCGGAGTGGGTGCTGGAGTGAGCAATTTGCAGCCCAACGGACATTTCTAACCAATTGGAAGGTGGCGATCATGCAAATAGATACCGTGGTCGTATTTGGCGACAGCCTGTCTGACATCGGAAAAAAATGGGTGACAAAGAGTGGCCGAATGGCCAGAGCAACAGGACAAATGTCAGTCAGCCCTTCCGGCAGATTCAGCGACTGCCGAAATTGGACAGACTTCATGTTCGAGGAAGCGACTCAGCGAACAATGATTGCCAATACCGCGCAAACGACAATTGAACTCAGCAACAGACACACGACCCTAAGCAACAAGAGCATGCTGAACGCACAGTCTCTTGGCCTCAACAACGGGCAGGGATTCAATAACTTCCAATATGCAAACTATGCAGAGGGCGGAGCGTGCGGGGACACTCCAGTTCGCCTGGGGAATTTCTTGGGAACATTTGACGACCAGATCAAAGCATTCAAGACCGACTGCAACAGCAACAACATCACACTTGGAAATACACTATTCATTGTCTGGTTTGGCGCTAACGACCTTTACACCGCTGGCCGCGACCCAGCGGGCATGGCCACCGCAGCTGACAAAGTCGCAAATATCCAACGCAACGTACTGAGGGATTTCGTTGCGCTGAAGAATGGACGATCCAAGTTCATTTTTATCAATCTGGCCAGGCCACTCAGTTCGGTAAGGTACTCGCTCAGACTCAAACAAGCAGAGCAAAAGCTTTTGAATGCTGCGATGCCAAAAGACGTGATCGAAATGGTAGTGAACCCTCAGAGATTCAAAGGAGGTATCTGGCATGCACAGGCAGCGATGCAAACCGCGCTTGACCAGAAATCTTCCAATCAACAACTCAAGGAATTCATCGAACTGAAGAAAGCAGTAGCAGAAATAAAATCCCTGGAACTAGGCGTAATTAACTACAACCTTGCGCTGGCACTTCACACTCGAAGAAATGGAGATGGACTGGTCGAGATTGGCAGCTGTCTGAGCGAAGAAACCATCCGTCAACTTGTCAAGGGCAACTACCGACTCAAGGAAGGAGCAGCGACTGCTGATGCCGCCCACGTCAGTTCCGCAAGCTATACGGCCAGCAACGCCATTGCACACTTGGCAACCATAGATCAGGCCCACCCTACCGATCAGGTCTATAAATTGATTTGGCTTGAAGTCTACGAAGAAATAAAGAAATCGAACTGCACCTTTGGGAACATCTCAGACCAACTCGCGACTCCGACGCTCTCCACTCTTTCGGGTCCCAGCAGTCAAACCAGGGCTAACTTCAACAGCGTCATGCAGGAACTACGCAACAGCTTCGTCTAATCGATGGACTGTTTCATGACAGAAAAGATATCCAGAAAACAAGGGGATGTGACGCCTTGTCCGTGAAATCAAACGCCTTGCTTACTCAGCGAGGCTCCGAATGACACTTTCCAGTTCCAGTCTCGTGCTTGGCAGCGCGACGGTGAGCGGCCTCAGCCCGGAGATCATTACCGGCAGCGAGTCGCTGAATGGCCTCAGCAAGCTGAACCTGCACGGCCACAGCACCACCGCTCTCACCCTGACCAGCGCAGTCGCCACCCACCTCACCACCACCCTCCACAACGACGCCAACCAGCGCCCCCTCGACGCCCTGGTGGCCGAAATCCACCAGCTCCCCGCCGACGCCACCGCCGAGCGCTATCAACTGGTACTGCGCCCCTGGCTCTGGTGGCTGACCCTGGCGAGCAACAACCGGGTGTTCCAGAACAAGACCACCAGCGACATCGTCACCGGCATCTTCTCGGACCATGGTTTTACCGATTACCAGTTGAAGCTCGGCGGCAGCTACGAGCCCCGCGAGTATTGCGTGCAGTACGGCGAAACCGATTTCGCCTTCGTTTCGCGGCTGCTGGAGGAGGAAGGGATCTTCTGGTTCTTCACCCATGAGGACGGCAAGCACACGCTGGTGCTGGGGGACAGCAACGATGCCTTCCCGCAGATTCCCAATGGGCCGAAGGTGCCTTACCTGGGTCAGGGCATCGGCGTGCGCGAGTTGCATGGGGTGCGTTCCGGGCAGCTCTGCCTGCAGGCGGTGGCCGGGGTGTACAGCGCCACGGACTACGAATTCACCACGCCCACCACCTCGCTCTACAGCCAGGCCGAAGCGGTGGCTGGGCCACGGTCGATGTATGAGCATCCCGGCGGCTACACCGCCAAGGCGCGCGGCGATGCGCTGTCCAAGCAACGAGTGGATGAACTGCGCAGCCAGGAGAAGCGCTTCATTGGCGAGAGCGACTGCCGCTGGCTGGTACCGGGGCACTGGTTCACCCTGGACGGGCATGACGACGAGTCGCTGAATATCGACTGGGTGGTGACCTCGGTCACCCACGAAGCCAGCCACGAGCATTACCGCAACCGCTTCGAAGCCATTCCCAAGACCACCAACTACCGCCCGGCGCGCACCACGCCGAAGCCTCGCATGCATACCCAGACGGCGATTGTGGTGGGCAAGTCCGGCGAGGAAATCTGGACCGACCAGTACGGCCGCATCAAGATCCAGTTCCCCTGGGATCGCCTGGGCAACAACGACGAAACCTCATCCTGCTGGGTGCGGGTGGTGCTGCCCTGGAGCGGCAAGGGTTTCGGCATGCAGTTCATCCCGCGTATCGGCCAGGAGGTGATCGTCACCTTCATCGACGGCGACCCGGACCGCCCGCTGGTCACCGGCTGCGTCTACAACGGCGACAACACCCTGCCCTACGTCCTGCCGGACAACCAGACGCAATCCGGCATCAAGACCAATTCCTCCAAGGGCGGCGGCGGCTTCAACGAGCTGCGCTTCGAGGACAAGAAGGACGCTGAGGAAGTGTTCCTGCAGGCGCAGAAGGACATGAAGGTGAATGTGCTCAACGACAGCACCGCCACCATCGGCCACGACGAAACCCTCACGGTGCAGAACGCCCGCACCCGCACCGTTAAAGAAGGCGACGAGACCATCACCCTGGAAAAGGGCAAGCGCTCCGTAACCATCCAGACCGGCAGCGACACCCTGGATGTGAAAGACAGCCGCACGGTGAAGGTGGGCGCCGATCAGACCCACAGCACCGGCGGCAACTACAGCCACAAGGTGACGGGCAACTACGAGCTCACCGTGGACGGCAACCTGACCATCAAGGTCAGCGGCACCCTTACCCTGCAGAGCGGCGGCAGCCTGACCATCAAGAGTGATGCCGACCTCGCCGCCCAGGCCGGAACGTCCATCACCCAGAAGGCTGGAACGTCCCTGACCAACCAGGCGGGCACCTCTCTGGACAACAAGGCCGGTACCACCCTGACCAACGATGCCGGCATCAGCCTGACCAACAAGGCCAGCGCCGAGCAGACGGTGGACGGCGGCGGCATGCTGACCATCAAGGGCGGACTGGTGAAGGTGAACTGAACATGGCGAACGGCGGCAAGCTCGACCTCACCCGCGGTGACAGCCGCATGCAGGGCCAGTTACAGGACGGCGAACTGGAAGGTCCCGTACGCATCGAGGAAGCGGGCCGACCCCAGGCGCAACTCAGCTACAGCCAGGGCGAGCTGAACGGTCCGGTTACCCTCTTCCACCCCAACGGCAAGGTCTCGGCGCAGATGCCCTACTTACGCGGCAAGCTCCACGGCGTGGCGACCTTCCATGCGCCGGAAGGCTGGCTGCAACGCAAGGTGAGTTACCGCCAGGGCCTGATGCACGGCGAGGCCACCAGCTATTTCCCCGACGGCGGAGTGGCTGAAGTCGAGCACTATCGCGACGGGGTGCGCGACGGTGCCTACCAGCGTTTCCACGGCAACGGGCAGCTCGCACTGCGCAGCCGCTATCTCAAGGGCCAGTTGCTGGAGCCCGGGCAACCCTTCACCGAAGATGGTCGCCCGTTAAACGCCGAGGGCAAGCCCATGTCCCGGCTGCGCTGGTGGTGGCGCCGCTGGACCGAACCCGCCGAAGCCTGACCCCACGCCTGTAGGAGCGAGCTTGCTCGCGAACCGGGCCAGCCATTCGCCGGCAAGCCGGCTCCTACGAGCACATGCCGCAGCCTGACTCCATCCCCATTCGCCGGCTCAGGGAATCTGCATCTGCACCTGGCCGGGCATCTGGATCTTGATCACCCCGCCCCAGGTGCACATCAGCGTGCTGTTGGAATCCAGCGCCGGCATGCTGCCCAACAGCACGGTGGGTGCGCCGCCGGGAATCCAGGGCGTCGCCGTGGCGGGAATGCAGGGCATGGGAGTCAACGCGCCGAGGGCGGCGGCAGTGGCGGCGGCCACGGTTGGATTGGCCAGGCTCTGGCACATGCCGAAGGTGGGAATGTTCACCAGAGGGATGTGATCCATGATGTTCGCCGCCGGCATCCCGCCCGTGAGGGTGCGATTCACCGGCAGCACATTCAGCACCGTCGGCGCCACTCCGAAACTGCATTGCAGCGTCGCCCCGCTGCAGACCTGCGGACATCCCATGATCCGACCTCCTCCGTGCGTCGCCAGGAACTCTAGACGAGACCGGAGCATCACGCCCCCGGCAATCCACCGGACCTGTGGGGGCGATTTCAATCGCTGAGCGGACCGCAGGTTCGCCATTCGAACTTTGAGGGGGCAGCTTTGCCGCCCTTGGCGAATGAATTCGCCCCCACAACGAAGCACCGCTCTCCGAGCAAGACGGTGCGCATGGCGCACCCTACCGGGAATTTCACCCGCATAAGGGAGAGCCGAGCCCTGGCACAAACCCTGTAGGGGCGATTTCAATCGCCAAGCGGACCTAAGGTTCGCCATCGGGTAAAGGCGGCACCACTCACCCGAACTGTGGGAGCGATTTCAATCGCGATGCAGGTCGAAGACCTGCCTGGTAGCTCCGGGGACAGCTGTGCTGTCCTTTCGCGAATAAATTCGCTCCCACAAAGAAGAGCCGAGCGCTGGCACAAACCCTGTGGGGGCGATTTCAATCGCCAAGCGGACCGAAGGTTCGCCCTGCGGGCCTCCCATAGCGTACAAATTCGCCCCCACAAAAAAGCGACATCGCCTGCTCGATCTCTGCGATTTCAATCGCGACGCCGGTCCGTCGCCCCGCTTCGGGGGGCACCCGTCGAAAACTATAATGAGTGGTACGGGGGTAAGTTCCGGGGGAATTGAGTGTGGAGGGTTCGCCATGCGCATCCTCAAACTTCTGGTCCTGCTCCTCGCCTGCTTCGGCGGGAGCCAGGCATCTGCCGGGCCACCCTGGCCCAGCAACGACACCAGCGGCGCCATGATGCTGGCCGGCGGGCGCGGCGGCAGTCACTTCGGAGGCTTCCACCACCGCAGCAGCCACATGGGCTTCAGACATCATCACCACGGTTTCAAATCCCATCACCACCACGGGTTCAGGCATCACCACCACAACTTCAACGGATTCCACCGGAGTCACGGCTTCGGCAAGACGAATTCGCGGTTCTTCATCGTGGATCCGCGCTTTGACCATCGTTTCGATCACCGCGTCCGGACTCGCGGTGTGGTGATCCGCTTCAATGATCCGCACTCTGTGATGTTCACGAGTCCCGGCTTCGGTCAGTGACTTGCCTCAAAGCCACCTCGCAGTAACCCGTCCTGCGAGAGGGGGATGGCTGCGTCCACGCCCCAGCCCGCCAAAGGCGCAGAGCCTTTCCTACCCGCTCAAAGAAACAGAACACCAAAATCACACCATCTCTATATCTGCGTATCGCTTTCCAGCTTTAGCCGGAATCGAGCACCCTCTCCCACCACCGCACTCCGCCGCAAGCCCCGCAATCAGGCCCTCAACCGCGCTCTCCCTGGCATCCGCAAACACCACAAAACCCCTTCCATCAACCTATCCCTTATGCGCGGATGCCCCTCGACCGATCGTCAATTCGATACAAAAACTCTATTCGATACACGTTTTAGTGTTTGATATTTGTTTTCGTATCATTTAAAAATAGCGCCATGGCCAAGCCACCCCACGAACCCTGCATGGCTGGAGAACGGCATGTACGCACAATTGGTTGAGACAGGCGTGAAGCGCGTGAAAGCGCTGGAGGAGATGACTCCTGAAGAACGCGCCTTCCAGGAAAAGATCGACGCGGAAATCAAGATCGAAGCGAAAAACTGGATGCCGGAGGCTTACCGGCAGACGCTGATCCGCCAGATTTCCCAGCACGCTCACTCGGAGATCGTCGGCATGCTGCCCGAGGGCAACTGGGTGACCCGCGCCCCGACCCTGAAGCGCAAGCTGCAGCTGATGGCCAAGATCCAGGACGAAGCCGGTCACGGCCTCTACCTCTACAGCGCCATGGAAACCCTGGGTGCTGATCGCGACACCGAGGTCGCCAAGCTGCACAGCGGCAAGGCCAAGTATTCGAGCATCTTCAACTACCCGACCCTGACCTGGGCCGACATGGGCGCAGTGGGCTGGCTGGTGGATGGCGCCGCCATCGTCAACCAGGTGGTGCTGCAGCGGACCTCCTATGGTCCCTACTCCCGCGCCATGATCCGTATCTGCAAGGAAGAGTCCTTCCACCAGCGCCAGGGCTACGAAATCCTCCTGCACATGATGCGCAACGGTACCCAGGCCCAGAAGGACATGGTCCAGGACGCCATCAACCGCCTCTGGTGGCCGTCGCTGATGATGTTCGGCCCGAGCGACGCCGACTCCCCCAACAGCGCCCAGTCCATGGCCTGGAAGATCAAGCGCCAGAGCAACGACGAACTGCGTCAGCGCTTCATCGACCAGACCGTTCCGCAACTGGAACTGCTCGGCTGCACCGCCCCGGACCCGGACCTGAAGTGGAACGAGGAACGCGGCCACTACGACTTCGGCGACATCCAGTGGGAAGAGTTCTACGAAGTGCTCAAGGGCAATGGCCCGTGCAACGTCGAACGCGTCGCCACCCGCCGCAAGGCCATCGAAGACGGCGCCTGGGTCCGCGAAGCCGCTGTCGCCCATGCCCGCAAACAACAACAGAAACGCGACGCCGCCTGAATTTCGCGCATGAGCTAGCGAGCTAGAGCAGAACGAGGCGGAAACAGGCACGGGCGCGGAGTTTACGCCTGTAAATGAGCAAGCCCGGGCCTGTTTCCAACGACGTTATGCCGACGCGCAGCAGCTCAACCCCGATGAGGAGAAGAACAAATGTCTGAGTGGACCCTTTTTGAAGTATTTGTGCGCAGCAAGCACGGTCTGAACCACAAGCACGTCGGCAGCGTGCATGCCGCCGATGCGCGCATGGCCATCGAGAACGCCCGCGAGCTGTACACCCGCCGCAACGAAGGCGTGAGCCTGTGGGTGGTGCCGTCCGCACTGATCACCGCCTCCTCCCCGGACGAGAAAGAGCCGCTGTTCGACCCGTCCCAGGACAAGGTCTATCGCCACGCCAGCTTCTACGAGCTGCCGGCCGAAGTCGGCCACATGTGAGGCCGCTGCCATGACTCAACGCGAAGACCTCATTCAATACCTGCTGCGCCTCGGCGACAGCGCCCTGATCCAGGGCCAGCGCCTGTGCGAATGGTGCGGCCGTGCCCCGGCACTGGAAGAAGAGCTGGCGCTGATGAACGTCGGCCTCGACCTGGTGGGCCAGGCCCGCAACTGGCTGGACTACGCTGCCGAGCTGCTGGACGACGGCCGTGACGCCGACCACCTGGCGTTCCGCCGCGACGAGCGTGCCTACCGCAACCTGCTGCTGGTAGAGCAGCCCAACGGCGACTACGCGGTGACCATCACCAAGCAGTTCCTGTTTGATGCCTGGCACTTCCAGATGCTGCACGGCCTTGCCCAGTCCAGCGACGAGCGCGTCGCCGGCATCGCCGCCAAGGCCCTGAAGGAAGTCACCTACCACCTGCGCCGCTCCGGCGAGTGGGTCGAGCGCCTGGGCGACGGCACCGAGGAAAGCCACCAGCGCATGCTGGCAGCCATCCGTGACATCTGGCGCTTCACCGTGGAACTGGTGAATGGCGACGACGTGGAACAGCGTCTGTGCGAGGCCGGCATTGCGCCGAACCCGGCAGAAATCGCCGCGGCCTGGAAGTCCAAGGTGGCCGACATCTTCGCCAGCGCCACCCTGCCGATGCCTGAGCCGGCCAGCTACTTCTACCTGAACGGCCGCAAGGGCCTGCACACCGAGCACCTCGGTCTGCTACTGGCCGAAATGCAATTCCTCCAGCGGGCCCACCCCGATGCGTCCTGGTGAGCTGATTACCAGTGACCGTGGCGCCAGGCCCGGCGCGCCAGATGATCTGGCGCGCGCCTGGTCGGTGCTGGGCGAGGTGATGGACCCGGAAGTGCCGGTGGTCAGCGTGGTCGACCTCGGCATCGTCCGTGGCCTCGACTGGCAGGACGGCCACCTGCATGTGGTGGTCACCCCGACCTACTCCGGCTGCCCGGCCACTGAGGTGATCGAGCACGACATCGAGCAGGCCCTGGAAGGCGCCGGCTTCGCCGCGCCGAAGCTGGAACGCCGACTGACACCTGCCTGGACCACCGACTGGATCAGCACCGACGGCCGCGAGCGCCTGCGTGCCTACGGCATCGCCCCGCCGGCCGGCAGCACCAGCAAGCGCAGCCTGATGGGCGACGCCGGCGATGTGTGCTGCCCGCAGTGCGGAAGCGCCCACACAGAACTGCTCAGCCAGTTTGGCTCCACCGCGTGCAAAGCCCTGTACCGCTGCCGCGACTGCCTAGAGCCGTTCGACTATTTCAAGTGCATCTGAGTGGCTTGCCACCGGAGACGACCAAGATGAGCAAGTTCCACAGCCTGAAGATCAAAGAAGTGCGCCCGGAAACCCGCGACGCGGTCTCCATTGCCTTCGACATCCCCGCCGACCTGACCGAGGCGTTCCGCTTTACCCAGGGCCAGCACCTGGTAATGCGCACCCAGATGGACGGCGAGGAAGTCCGCCGCTCCTATTCCATCTGCACCGGCGTCAACGACGGCGAGCTGCGGGTGGCGATCAAGCGCGTGGCCGGCGGCCGTTTCTCCGCCTTTGCCAATGAAGGCCTGAAAGCCGGCCAGAGCCTGGAAGTGATGCCGCCGTCCGGCCACTTCTTCGTCGAACTGGACGCCGCGCGCCACGGCAATTACCTGGCAGTGGCAGCCGGCAGCGGCATCACACCGATCCTGTCGATCATCAAGACCACCCTGGAAACCGAGCCACACAGCCGCTTCACCCTGATCTACGGCAACCGCTCCAGCGCCTCGGCACTGTTCCGCGAGCAACTGGAAGACTTGAAGAACCTTTACCTGCAACGCCTGAACCTGATCTTCGTGTTCAGCCGCGAGCAGCAGGACGTGGACCTCTACAACGGCCGGATCGACGCCGACAAGTGCGGCCAGCTGTTCTCCCGCTGGATCGACGCCAAGGCCCTGGATGCCGCCTTCATCTGCGGTCCGCAGGCCATGACCGAAACCGTCCGCGACCAGCTCAAGGCCAACGGCATGTCCGCCGAGCGCATCCACTTCGAGCTGTTCGCCGCTGCCGGCAGCAGCGCCAAGCGCGAAGCCCGCGAAGCCGCCCGCGCCACTGACGGCGCCAGCAGCCAGGTCACCGTGATCAGCGATGGCCGCGAAATGACCTTCGAACTGCCGCGCAACAGCGTCAGCGTGCTCGACGCCGGTAACGCCCAGGGCATGGAACTGCCCTACTCCTGCAAGGCCGGCGTGTGTTCCACCTGCAAGTGCAAGGTGGTCGAAGGTGAGGTGGAGATGGACAGCAACTTCGCTCTGGAGGACTACGAAGTGGCCGCCGGCTACGTGCTGTCCTGCCAGACCTTCCCGGTCAGCGAGAAGGTGGTCCTCGACTTCGACCAGCTGTAAGCGACACCCGTAGGAGCGAGTTCTGCTCGCGAAGCTTTTGGCAGACCCCGTTCGCCAGCAAGCTGGCTCCTACAAGCAGCACCAGCAATACCCCGTTCGACACAAGCAGCCTTGCCGTCGGCCGTCGAACGGGCGCCTCGACAATCACAAAAAGAGAGAGCAGCCATGACCCCGCAAGACCTCGATCGCATTCGGGAAAACCCGGACTTCATCCAGTTGGTCCGCCGCAAGCAGCGCCTGACCTGGTCGCTGACCGCCGCCATGCTGATGATCTATTACGGCTTCGTGCTGCTGGTGGCCTTCGCCCCCGGCGTGCTCGGCCGATCCCTCAATGGAGGCGTCACCAGTGTGGGCATGCTGGTGGGCGTGGTCATCATCCTGCTCTCCTTTGCGCTCACCGGCATCTACGTGAAGCGCACCAACGTCCTCGACCCGCTGAACGAAAAGGTCCGGCAGGAGTGCGGCCAATGAAAGCCCTCGCCTCCCTGCTGCTCGCCGCCGGCCTCCTGGTCTCCCAGAGCGCCTTCGCCGCCGACGCCGCCGCGCGTTCGCTGAACTGGAACGCCATCTACATGTTCTTGGCGTTCGTGCTCTTCACCCTCGGGATCACCCGCTGGGCCGCCCTGCGCACCCGTTCGACCGCGGACTTCTACACCGCCGGCGGCGGCCTCACCGGCTTCCAGAATGGCCTGGCGATCGCCGGTGACATGATCAGCGCGGCGTCCTTCCTCGGCATTTCCGCGATGATGTTCATGAACGGCTACGACGGCCTGCTCTACGCCCTGGGCGTGCTCGCTGGCTGGCCGATCATCCTGTTCTTGATCGCCGAACGCCTGCGCAACCTCGGCAAGTACACCTTCGCCGACGTGGTGTCCTATCGCCTTGAACAAAGCCCGATCCGTATCACCGCAGCCTTCGGCACCCTGACGGTGGCGCTGATGTACCTGGTGGCGCAGATGGTCGGCGCCGGCAAGCTGATCGAGCTGCTGTTCGGCCTCTCCTACACCCAGGCCGTGATGCTGGTGGGTGTACTGATGGTCTGCTACGTGACCTTCGGTGGCATGCTGGCCACCACCTGGGTGCAGATCATCAAGGCCGTGCTGCTGCTTTCCGGCACCACCTTCATGGCCTTCATGGTGCTCAAGCATTTCGGCTTCAGCACCGAAGCCATGTTCTCCGCCGCCGTTTCCGTCCACGCCAAAGGCGCGGCCATCATGGCGCCGGGCGGCCTGCTGTCGAACCCCATTGACGCGATCTCCCTCGGGCTCGGCATGATGTTCGGCACCGCCGGCCTGCCCCACATCCTGATGCGTTTCTTCACCGTGAGCGACGCCAAGGAAGCGCGCAAATCGGTGTTCTACGCCACCGGCTTCATCGGCTACTTCTACCTGCTGCTGATCGTGGTCGGGTTCGGCTCCATCGTGATGGTCGGCACCAACCCGGAATTCCGCGACGCGGCCGGCGCCATCATCGGCGGCGGCAACATGGTTGCGGTGCACCTGTCCCACGCGGTCGGCGGCAGCCTGTTCCTCGGCTTCATCTCCGCCGTGGGCTTCGCCACCATCCTGGCGGTGGTAGCCGGCCTCGCGCTGTCCGGCGCCTCGGCGGTGTCCCACGACCTGTATGCCTGCGTGATCCGCAAGGGCAAGGCCAGCGAGCGTGAGGAAATGCGCGTGTCGCGCATCGCCACCCTCTGCATCGGCGTAATGGCGGTGATCCTCGGCCTGCTGTTCGAGTCGCAGAACATCGCCTTCCTCTCCGGCCTGGTGCTGGCCATCGCCGCCTCGGTCAACTTCCCGGTGCTGTTCCTCTCCATGTTCTGGAAAGGCCTGACCACCCGTGGCGCCGTCGCCGGCAGCGTGGCCGGCCTGCTGTCCGCCATCGTCCTCCTGGTGCTGAGCCCCGCCGTCTGGGTCAACGTGCTGCACCACGACAAGGCGCTGTTCCCCTACTCCAACCCGGCGCTGTTCTCCATGGGCCTGGCCTTCTTCAGCGCCTGGCTGCTGTCGGTGACCGATGCCTCCGAGCGTGCGAAGGAAGAACGCGGCCGTTACCTGGCCCAGTTCATCCGTTCCATGACCGGCATCGGCGCAGCCGCCGCCAGCCGCCACTGAGCCCGGAACGAGCGGACGAACTGAACACCGATATCGATGAAAACCGCCTGATCCTCGGCTACACCCTGGCCCTCTGGTAAGGCACCCAACCTGTAGGAGCGAGCTTGACCGCGAACAACCGCGATTCGCGAGCAAGCTCGCTCCTACGAACCAAGAATGAACGCCGGTGCTCTGCGCCGGTCCCCCTTCACGGAGATTTCCTCATGAGTAACGCCCCCACGCTGCAAAGCTTCATCGGCGGCCGCTGGATCGGCCAACACGGTTCCCAGGGATTGCGCAGTGCCATCGACGGCAGCACCCTCTTCCGCACCCACGAGGAAGCCCTGGACTTCTCCGAAGCCGTCGAACATGGCCGCAAGCGCGGAATCGCCAGCCTCATGGCCATGGACTTCCAGCAGCGCGCGGCGCGCCTCAAGGCCCTGGCGCTGTACCTGACCGAGCACAAGGAACAGCTCTACACGATGTCCCGCCACAGCGGCGCCACCCGCGCCGACAGCTGGATCGACATCGAGGGCGGCGCCGCCACCCTGTTCAGCTATGCCGGCGTCGGCGCCCGCGAGCTGCCGTCGGGCAACATCGTCCACGAAGGCCCGGCCATGCCGCTGGGCAAGCAAGGCACCTTCGCCGGTACCCACATCCTGGTGCCGCGCGGCGGCCTGGCCGTGCACATCAACGCCTTCAACTTCCCCATCTGGGGGATGCTGGAAAAGTTCGCCCCCAGCTTCCTCGCCGGCATGCCCTGCATCGTCAAGCCGGCCACCGCTACCAGCTACCTGACCGAAGCCGCCGTACGCCTGATGCACGAATCCGGCCTGCTCCCGGAAGGCAGCCTGCAATTGATCATCGGCAGCACCGGCGACCTGCTGGACCGCCTGCAAGGCCAGGACGTGGTGACCTTCACCGGTTCCGCCGACACCGCCGCCAAGCTTCGCGTCAATGCCAACCTGATTCGCAACTCCGTGCCCTTCAACGCTGAAGCGGACTCGTTGAACTGCGCCATCCTCGCCCCGGAAATCACCCCGGACGATCCGGAGTTCGACCTCTTCGTCAAGGAAGTGGCCCGCGAGATGACCGTCAAGGCCGGCCAGAAGTGCACCGCCATCCGCCGTGCCATCGTTCCCGCCAAACACATCGACGCCGTGGCCGAACGCCTGCGTGATCGCCTGTCCAAGGTGGTGGTCGGCGACCCGGCCGTGGAAGGCGTGAAGATGGGCGCCCTGGCCTCCCACGCCCAGCAGGCCGACGTGGCCGAGCGCCTGGACGCCCTGCTGGCCAGCAGCGACCTGCTGTTCGGTGCCCGCGACGGTTTCGCCCCGCGCGGCGACGGCGTGAACGAAGGTGCCTTCTTCGCCCCGACCCTGCTGCGCTCCCGTGACCCGCACGCCGAAGGCGGCGCCCACGACATCGAGGCCTTCGGCCCGGTGAGCACCCTGATGGCCTACGACGACATCGACGAAGCCATCGCCCTGGCCGCCCGTGGCAAGGGCAGCCTGGTGGCCAGCCTGGTCACCAAGGACCCGGCCGTCGCCGCCCGCGTGGTACCGCAAGCCGCCGCCCTGCACGGCCGCCTGCACATCCTCGACCGCGAATCCGCCGCCGAATCCACTGGCCACGGCTCGCCGCTGCCGGTACTCAAGCACGGCGGCCCAGGCCGCGCCGGTGGTGGTGAAGAGCTGGGTGGCCTGCGCGCGGTGAAGCACTACCTGCAACGCACCGCAGTCCAGGGTTCGCCCACCATGCTGGCTGCCGTGACCCGCGAATACGTGCGCGGCGCCAAGGTGATCGAGACCGAAGTGCACCCGTTCCGTCGCTACTTCGACGAGCTGCAGATCGGCGAATCTCTGCTGACCCACCGCCGCACCGTGACCGAGGCCGACATCGTCAACTTCGGCTGCCTGTCAGGCGACCACTTCTACATGCACTTCGATGAGCTCGCCGCCAAGGAATCCCAGTTCGGCAAGCGCATCGCCCACGGCTATTTCGTGCTGTCGGCCGCCGCCGGCCTGTTCGTCTCCCCGGCCCCCGGCCCGGTACTGGCCAACTACGGCCTGGACAGCCTGCGCTTCATCACCCCGGTGGGCATCGGCGACACCATCCAGGCTCGCCTGACCTGCAAGCGCAAGATCGACCAGGGCAAGAAGAGCCCGAAGGGCGAGCCGCAAGGCGTGGTGGCCTGGGACGTGGAAGTGACCAACCAGCTCGGCGAACTGGTCGCCAGCTATGACATCCTCACCCTGGTGCTGAAACGCCCCGAGGCGGTGTGAACCGAGTCGCTGCGTGAGTTTATGACCGGCCTTAGGGCCGGTTTTTTTTGCCCGCTCGGCGGGACTGCGTCCCGCTTGGCGAATGAATTCGCCCCTACACACTCGGACTCGCTCACTTGTGGGAGCGATTTCAATCGCGATGCAAATCGAAGATCTGCCCTGGGACAGCTGCGCCGCCCATTCGCGAATAAATTCGCTCCCACAGAAATCGCGACGCCCCCTCACCTTGTAGGGGCGATTTCAATCGCCAAGGGCGGCGAAGCTGCCCCCTGCAAACCTGTGGCCTGCCTGGCGAATGATTACGCCCCATTCCGAATCTGGCACGCAGGCTCAAGCCCTTGGCAAGCAGGCACAAGGCCGGCACTCGGCAACTCCTTAGTATCCGAACGCAGAAACGCTCCCCTGCCAATATCAAGAAAAAGGAAGCATTGCGATGTCCCGGTCGAACCTGTTCCGACTCTCCACTCTCGCGCTGCTGGTGGGCGCCGCTACCCAGGCGGGCGCCTATGAGCTGTACGCCGACGACGACACTCACCTGAACGCTACCCTGGAGGCCGTGTACGGCTTCTTCCATAGCCAGGAGAACTACGCCATCGCTGGCTCGAAGAGCGAGGGTTCGTCGTCCTGGCGCGAGGGTTATGCCAAGTACGGCATCAGTTTCGACCAGGGGCTGGCGGGGGCCGGCACCAGCTACGGCGCTTTCAACATGCTCAGCTCGGGCACCTGGGGTGACGGTGACGCGGCGGGCTTCACCGATGGTTCCGAGCGCACCACCAAGATCGAAGACGCCTACCTCGGCTGGCGTTCCGGCCAGTTGATCGAGGCACTGGGCGAAGACGGCGTGGACTTCTCCTTCGGCCGCCAGAACGTCATGATCGGCGACGGCTTCCTCATCAACGGCGATGCCCTGAACCTCGGCAACGGCCTTGCCGATGGCGAGTTCAACCGCGGTGGCGCCTACTGGCTGGCTGCACGCAAGGCATTCGACCAGACCGCCGTACTGCGTCTCGGCGGCAAGGACGGCCTGCGCGGCGACCTGATGTGGCTGAAATCCGACAACCGCGCCCAGGCCAAGACCGAGATGGTGGTCGGCAACCTGGAGCATGTGTCCGAAGCCGGCACCCTGGGCCTGACCGCCATCGACATCAGCGATGTCGACGAAGAATTCGCATCGCCCTTCCAGGCCGAGCGCGACGGCATGAAGACCTACAGCGTGCGCGGCCAGGGCAACGCCGGGGTGGAAAACCTGTTCCTCTCCGGTGAATACGCCTGGCAGGACAAGAAGAACGTCGACGACGAGAACGCCTGGTACCTGGAAGCCGGCTGGACCTTCTCCGATGTGACCTGGAGCCCGTACGTCAGCTACCGCTACAGCCGTTTCTCGGAAGGTTACGACGCCCTGTTCACCGGTTTCAGCCGTGGCTACGGCACCTGGTTCCAGGGTGAGGTGGCGGCCAACTACGCCGGCCCGTTCAACACCAACACCCAGGTCCACCACGTCGCCTTCAAGGTGTCGCCGCTGGAAAACCTGAGCCTCGGCGCCCTGTGGTTCGACTTCAACACCCTGGACCGCGACCTGGGCAATACCGACGGCCGCGAACTGGACCTCTACGCCGAGTGGGCGGTGAGCGACAACCTGATCGTCATGCCCCTGGTCGGCCTCTACAAGCCTGACCGCAGCGCGGAAGAAGGCGGCACCCAGCTCGGTAGCAACGACAGCAACCTCTACAGCCAGTTGGTGTTCGTCACCACCTTCTGAACCCAACCGGGGCGGCAACGCCCCGGTTCCTTTCGCGATTGTGTCCCATGTCCAGCCCCAGCCTCAGCATCCAAAGCAAGATCACCCTGCTGGCGAGCCTCTGCCTGATCCTGGTGGTGGGCCTGCTGGTTGGCCTGTCGCTCTACCAGACCCGTGCCAGTACCGAACGGGTCAAGGATTCCAGTGGAGCCATGCTGGCCGAAGCCGCGCGCCTCAACCTGCAGGCCCAGGGCAAGGTACAGGCCCTGCAGATCCAGCGCAGCTTCACCCGCACCCACGAATACGGCCTGGGCCTCGCGCGGCACCTGCTCTACCTGCGTGAACGCGCCGCCCGTGGCGAAATCAATTCCGAAACCCTGCGGTCCGAACTGGCCGGCGAACTGCGCAAGGCTGTCGAGCAGCGCCCCGAACTGCTCGGCCTGTTCCTGATCTTCCAGCCCGATGCCCTCGATGGTCGTGACGCCGAGTTCAAAGGCCGCGGCGACCTCGGCAGCAACGACGCCGGGCGCTTCGCGCTGTACTGGCTGCAAGCCAAGCCGGGCGAGTTGCAAGCCGTGCCAGGCGACGAAAAGCTGCTGGCCGATACTGCCCCCGGTCCCAGTGGCGCGCCCTTCAACGCGTTCTTCACCTGCCCGCGAGACAGCGGGCAACTGTGCTTGCTGGAGCCCTACTTCGACGAGTCTTCGGGCAGCCGCAAGCTGGTCACCAGCGTCGCCTTCCCGCTGCTGGAGAACGGCAAGGTGCTGGCGGTGATCGGCCTGGATATCAGCCTCGACAGCCTGCAGCAGGACGCCCTGGCCAGTAGCCGCGAGCTCTATGAAGGCAACGGTCGCGTCAGCATCATCAGCCCGTCGGGCGTGGTCGCCGGTCACAGCCAGGACGCGGCCCAGCTGGGAAAACGCCTGCAATCCGTGCTGCCGGAGCAGGCAACCGGGGTGCTGGACTTTCTCGGCCGCAACGAACCCCATGCGTTCATCGACAAGGGCCAGATCAGCGTACTGGAGCCGCTCTCCCCTATCGCCGGCGCCAAGCCTTGGGGCGTGCTGCTGGGCGTGCCGCAACGAGTGCTGCTGGCACCTGCCGAAGCCTTGAAGGTGCAGATGGACGACGAGCGCCTGCAAAGCTCGGCGCTGGAGTTCACCCTTGGCTCCGTCGCGGCGCTGCTCGGAGTTGCCATGATCTGGCTGGCCGCCCGCGGCGTCACCCGCCCGCTGCTGCGCCTGGCCGCCATGCTGGAAAACATTGCTGACGGTGAAGGCGATCTCACCCGGCGCCTGACCTACGTCCGGCGCGACGAGTTGGGCCGCCTGGCGCTGGCCTTCAATCGCTTCCTCGACAAGCTGCAACCGGTGATCGCCAAGGTCCAGGGTTCGGTGCGAGACGCCCGCGACACCGCCGACCAGTCAGCGTTGATCGCCCGCCAGACCAGTGAAGGCATGCAGCAACAGTTCCGCGAGATCGATCAGGTCGCCACTGCCCTCCATGAAATGTCCGCGACGGCCAACGCCTCGGCCCAGAGCGCGGCGCAGGCTGCCGACGCCGCGCGCAATGCTGACCAGGCCAGCCGCGAAGGCCTGGACGTGATCACTCGCACCACCAACGCCATCCATGCGCAGGCGCGGGACATGAGTGAAGCCATGGCCCAGCTTCAGACACTGGCCCAGAGCAGCGAGCAGATCGGTTCGGTGCTGGAGGTGATCCTCTCCATCGCCGGGCAAACCAACCTGCTGGCCTTGAACGCCGCCATCGAAGCGGCCCGCGCCGGCGATGCCGGACGCGGCTTCGCCGTGGTGGCCGACGAGGTGCGCAGCCTGGCGCGCCGCACCCAGGACTCGGTGGAAGAGATCCGCCAAGTGATCGACGACCTGCAGAACGGTACCCGCGATGTGACCCAGGCCATGCAAGGCAGCCACGGCCTGGCCCAGGAAAACGTCAGCCAGGTGCAGCAGGCGGTCACCGCGCTGGAACGCATCGGCCACGCGGTCAATTTGATTACCGAAATGAATTTGCAGATCGCCAGTGCCGCCGAGGAGCAAAGCAGCGTCGCAGATGAAATCAACCGCAACGTCGAGGCCATCCGCGACGTGACCGAATCCCTGTCCGGCCAGGCCGAGCAGTCGGCGCAGGTCAGTCGCCAGCTCAATGACCTGGCCAACCATCAGCAGGGGCTGATGCAGCAGTTTCGCGCCTAGGGCTCACAAGGCCCTGACGCGCTCTTGGGCGGCCTGTCCGCCACTCCCCGTCGCCACCGGCCTGAAGGACTATCCGTCCTGACTGGTCGGTGGCACTTCAGTTTTCCAGCAGCGCAAGTGTGACCGCCGCCCAGGCAGGTCGCGTCATCGAAGAAAACCTCCCTGCCCACAGAAGTCCCCATGCATCCACTTCGCAAAGCGCTGCACAACGAGCTGCACTCGCGGCCGTCGATCTACTTCCGGGATCCGGCCAACGTCTATCACTTCGCCTTTTCCGATGCCGAGGACGTCTGCGACGCCCTGGTGGATCGCCTCAACCAGGCTGCCGACGCGCCACTGGCCAGCAATGGCTCGCAAGGCCTGCTGCGAATGGGCGAGAACACCCTGAAATGGGAACGCCATACCGAGTTCTTCACCCTCACCCTGGTGGTGCCGCGTGCGCCGGGCGACCCGTATTGGCCGCCGCTGCCGGAAGCGCTGGAAAGCCTGGTGAGCGAGCACCGCAATCTGCTGATCAATGCCGACCAGGTGCTGGTGGAGTCGGATGCGCACTGGGCGGGTGACACGGCGGCCTACGGCTTCAAGGACCCTTCCGGGTCCACCCTGGGCGGCGGCGATGCCATCGCCTGGTCGGACTTCCGCCTCACCGAGGGCGGCGTCAACCGTATCCTGCTGGTCAACCGTCGGCTCAATGCCTACCGCCTGGGCCGGATGATCCGCCGCCTGCTGGAAATCGAGACCTACCGCATGATGGCCTCCCTCACCCTGCCGGTGGCCCAGGCGGTGAGCCTGCAGTTGAAGGAGTACGACAAGGAGCTGACCAACCTCTCCGACCGCAATGCCGAGGGCAAGGGCAGCGCCAAGGAGCTGTCGACGGATATCGCCGCCCTCTCCGCCCGCATCGTGCGCAGCACCGCCCGCACCCGCCAGCGCTTCAGCGCCACGGAGGCCTACGCGCAAATCGTATTCGAGCGCATCAACGAGCTGCGTGAATCCCACATCGACGAATGCCAGCGCCTGGGGGTGTTCATCGAACGGCGCTTCCGCCCCACGGTGCGCTACTGCGCCGCCACCGACCAGCGTCTGGTGCGCCTGGGCCAGAGCGTGGCGAACCTCAGTGACCTGCTGCGGGCACGGGTCAATGTGGAAGTGGAAGAACAGAACTCGGAAATCCTGCGCAGCCTGAACGCCCGCGCCGATACCCAGATCAAGATCCAGAAGGCGGTGGAAGGCCTGTCGATCATTGCCATCAGCTACTACCTGCTGAGCCTGTTCAAGCTGTTCTACGGCGGCCTGCACACCCTCGGACTGGATGTGTCGCCGAAGACGGCGATCCTGGTGATGACGCCGGTGGTGGCGTTGATCCTGGGCGCAATTGTCCTGCGGATCAGGAAGGCGAAGGGGCATTGATCCCTGCAAATCCGATGGGCAGACCTGCGGCCTGCTTGGCGAATGAATTCGCCCCTACAAATGAGTGCCGACGCCTCACACAAACCTCCCGTAGGTTGGTGTAGAGCGCAGCGAAACCCAACGATTCGCGGAAGTCTGCTGTTGGGCCTCGTTCCTCGGACCAACCAACGGCGCCCCTGCAAAGGTTTCTCGGCAGCCCGGCATAAATCGCAGGCAAAAAAAGACCCGGCAATTTGCCGGGTCAATAACCGTGATTAGCCTGATGAGGAGATAATCTGATGAGTCCGAAATCTGGGCTTGTCAGCTTATCCAGCTGGCCGCGAGGCCAGTGAGGTGAATAATAATGATTCTCATTTTTTGGTCAAGCGATATTTGCTCACAGATGTGAATCAATTCCATTTGCCGACCAAAGGTCCGGCCACCCGCCCCATTCACACCAACTCCAACCCCGCCTCCGCCAACGTCCGGCGATAGCACTCGCGCAGCGGGTCCAGGCGGCTCCAGACCTGCCCTACGCATTCATCCAGGGCGATATGGCTGCTGGCGCGCACACGGGCATCGAGGCCGCATCCCTGATAGAACGCATTAACCACCTCGACCATGGGCTCGCGCTGGTTTTCCATCAGTACCGCGGCGTGGGCCAGTACCACATGGCGGCTATCACCCTTGCGGCGTCGCCAGCGTTGTGCGGTGCCGACCAGTTTTCGCGACGCCAGGGTGACGTTGTAGCGACCGTCGCAGAAGGCGCCGTCCACTTCACCCAGCCCTCCCTCCAGCCCCATGCCCGCCAACCAGTCGAGCATCGGATGGCAGAGCCGCAGATAGGCATTTTCGATACGGGTCATTTCGCTCTCGCGAGGCGGCAAGGCGTAGGCCAGCGCCACATTCAGCACGGCGGGCGATTGCGGTACCGGTTCGCCGCCGCTGTCGCGCAGGGCCACCGGCCAGCCCAGTGCCCGGCATTCGGCCTCGGCCTCTGCGAAACCCGCCAAGCGGCTCATTCGTTGCGGCATGACCAGCGCCGCCTCCTGTGGCCGCCACAGCAGCAACCCGCACTCCTGCTCGCCCTGCTGGATGCGTTCCAACAGTTGGCGTTCTGCGTCCAGCCCCTCGACCACCGCGAACCGTGAAACCTGGTGCATGTTTCCTCCCACGCAACGTCAAATTTCCAGCAAATCCCAAGACCGCTCGTACTGAAGTGCCAAGTCATTAATCCATATGAATTTTTTAACCGTTCATGACGCTTCTTTGGCCGCCAGTCCGCCAGGGGCGGTTTTCACCTGGATGAATGATGGCACCCGGCAATCGCCTCCTATAAGTTTGTTTCAACCTGCTTGTAGAGCGCAGTACAGACTTCGACCGGAAATCACTACAGAGCCAATAAGGCCAACCGGTGCGAGGTGCTCCAGGAGCAGTCAGAGCGATCGAAATCTCACTGTCCATCAAGCTGTGGAGGACCGCAGCCGTGAAGACCTTTCGCTTGAATTCCAGGGGAACCTCGCTTGTCGCCCGGAATAACACCGACGACGCGAACCATCAATCAGAACAGACCCTCGCCAGCACCAACCGCCGCGCTTTCCTCAAATGGTCCGCTGCCGCCAGCGCCCTGCCCTTGCTGCTCACGGAACGCGACAGCCAGGCCAAGGATAGCGACACCTCGGAAGTCACCAGCCCGAGAACCACGCCCTGGAAGGAATTCCTTCCCAACCAGATGAGCCCGCTGAACCCGGTCAGCGACCTGCATGGCGCCGATGGCGTCCAGGTGGTCCCGCCTACCGCGACCCCCGACGCAGAACACGGCGAATGCGGGCGCAAGCCGCACCAGCGCTACGACCAGCTGGGCACCAACCCGACCCTGTACGAAATCAATGTGGTGGAGCGCCCCTGGAAGGCTCACCCCGACCTGCCCGAAATCAAGGTCTGGAGCTACCGTGCCGCCGACTCCACGCCAGACAGCTTCAGCCCGGTCATCTTCGCCCGCTATGGCCAGCCGGTGCTCTGCCGCTTCCACTGCAAGCTGCCCAAGGATCATGTTGGCGTCGGCGTCCCCTACATTTCGGTGCACCTGCACAACCTGCACTGCCCTTCGGAAAGTGACGGCTTTCCGGGTGACTTCTTCAGCGCCAACAAGCAGGGCCTGACCCTGGACTACAAGGGCGAGTACAAGGACCACTTCTACCCCAACGTCTACGCCGGCCTGGACGAGATGCAGAACGGCATCGGCGACTACCGCGAAGCCCTCGGCACCCTGTGGTTCCACGACCACACCTGGCAGGCCACCTCGCAGAACGTGGTGCGCGGGATGTTCGGTTTCTACGTCCTCTTCGACCCTCTCGACTCGGGTAACGAGAAGGACCCGAGCCCCGAGGCCCTGCGCCTGCCCAGCTACCCGTATGACTACATGCTGAGCTTCAACGACATGCGCTTCGACGCGAGGGGCCAGCTCGTCTTCGACCGTTTCAGCCCCGACGGCACCCTGGGCGACAAGATCCTGGTCAACGGCAAGATCGAACCGGTGCTGCGGGTGGCCCGTCGCAAATACCGGCTGCGCCTGCTCAACGCCGGCCCGTCGCGCTTCTACGAGTTCTACCTGAATGACAGCAAGGGCAAGGCGCAGACCTTCACCTACATCGCCAACGACGGCAACCTGCTGCCCGCACCTATCCGCAACATGGGCAAGGTGCACCTGGGTGTTGCCGAACGCGCGGACCTGGTGGTGGATTTCTCCAAGTACCCCGTCGGCACCGAGCTGTTCCTGACAAACCGCCTGATCCAGGACACCACCAGGGGCCCGGACAAGGTGGAGGGCTCCGGTACCAAGGTGCTCAAGCTGCTGGTGGACCGCGACCCGCCTGAACAGGACCTCAGCCAGGTGCCCGACGTGCTGCGGCCACTGCGCCCACTGTGCGACGAGGAAATCGCACGGGCCAAGGTGCGCCGCTGGGTGTTCGACCGCAAGGGCGGTGAATGGGCGATCAATGGCAAGCCGGAGAACATCCTCGACACCAGCGCGAAGATCGACAAGGGCGAGTGCGAGATCTGGGAGCTGGTCAACGAAAGCGGCGGCTGGCAGCACCCGGTGCATATCCACTTCGAGGAGGGCCGCATCCTCAGCAAGGCGGTCAAGGGCGTGCCGGTGGCCATTCCGCAACACGAGCGAGGGCGCAAGGACGTCTTTGTGCTCGGCAAGGACGAGACGGTCAGGGTGTTCCTGCGCTTCCGCGATTTCACCGGCAAGTACGTCATGCACTGCCACAACGTGATCCACGAGGACCACGGCATGATGTTGCGCTGGGACATCGAGGATGACACGCCGCCCGAACCGCCGGCCGGGTGCGGCGTCAGCTGATCACAGCCAACCCTTGATCGTTACTGGAGATGCCAGATGAACACTCGCAGAAACCTGCTGTTCGGCGCCGGTATGGCTGCCGCGGGCCTGGCCGCGCTGGGCACCGGCCTGGTGGGCCGCAACTGGGCCGCCCCGGAGCCCGAGTACGCCGAGGGCGACAGCTTCGGCGCCCGCTACTTCCCCAACCTCACGCTCTACACGCACCAGGGCAAACGGGTGAAGCTCTACGACGACCTCATGCGTGACAAGGTGGTGGCCTTCAACATGATGTACACGATGTGCGGCGGCCTCTGCCCCACCATGACCGCCAACCTGCGCGGCACCCAGAAGCTGTTGGGCGACCGGGCCGGGAAGAATGTCTTCATGTACTCCATCACCCTGCAGCCTGAGCTGGACACACCGGAGATCCTCAGGGAATACGCTGAGTCCCACCACGTCGGCCCGGGCTGGCTGTTCCTCACCGGCGACCCGACCGACCTGGAGAAGCTGCGCCGCAAACTGGGCTTCTTCGACCCGGACCCGGTGGTCGACGCCGACCGCACCACGCACATCCGCATGGTGCGCATCGGCAATGACCGCTATGACCAGTGGACCATGGCCTCGGCCCGCTCGCAGCCCGAACAGCTGGTGGCAGCGATCAACATGGTGGACCGGTCGGTGGACTTCACCTCGCACAATGGGAAGGATGCGAGCTTGCCGGTTTGAGGATGAAGCTGACGGGAATCCTTGTAGGGGCGAATTCATTCGCCAAGGGTGGCGAAGCCGCCCCTCTGGGAGTCCCCAGGGCAGACCTTCGGCCTGCTTGGCGATTGAAATCTCCCCTACAGGAGGTCATGCCCCCACAAAGGGGTCAGGCGACTCTGCCCAGATTCACCACCAACGGCCAGCTCACCCGGCGGGTGCTGGCCGGGTCGCCCCAGGCCTGCTGGAAGCGTTCGCGCAACGGGTCCAGGGGGTCGGTGCCGTGGGCGGATTTGTAGGTGCCGAGGGCCGACCAGCTTTCCAGGTAGCCCAGCAGCCGCGCCAGGTCCCACTCGGCATCCAGGGTGAAGGGCGGTACGTCGATGCGTTCGAAGGGGAACGGCAGGGTGCGATAGCCCTGCTCCACGTGCTTGCGCTCTTCGGCCCAGTAGCTGCCGAGGATGTCGCTGTAGAGGTGATCGACCAGCGCATCCACTTCCGGCGCGATGGTCGAGCGGTTGTAGGAAATCACCGCCAGCAATCCGCCCGGCCGGCTCACGCGGCGCACTTCCGCGTAGAAGCGCTCCAGGTCGAACCAGTGCAGCGCTTGCGCCACCAGGGTCAGGGACACACTGCCAGCGGCCAGTGAGGTCTGCTCCGCCGGTTCGCAGCGGTAGTCGATGTTGGCCGCAGGCTCGGCCTTGGCCAGTTGCTGCGCACTTACATCGGTTCCCACCACCCGCTGGAAATGCCGCGCGAGGTCGACGGTCGCCTGGCCGGAACCGCAGCCGCAATCCCAGGCCAGGGAAAGGTCCGGTGCCTGCTGGCTGAGCCAGGTGATCAGGGCGGGGTCATAGGTGGGGCGATTGGCGCGGTAGGCGTCGGTGTTGCGGGTGAAGAGCGCACTGGTGTCGGACATGGCAGGAAATCCGCTTCGGGTCGCTGGGGCTGCCAGCATAGCGCGGGTTGCCTGCTAGCAGGGGCGGGCCTTCTGTGGGAGCGAATTTATTCGCGAAACCGAGCAGGCGAATCGGAATGCGGACTGTATTGCAGTCCTTCGCGATTGAAATCGCTCCTACAGGACGGTGCCCGCCGACAATCCGGCATTGTCATTTCACAATGGCCAGCTCGAAGGAGCCCTGGTCGGCATGCTCGTGCACCTGCATCCCCGCCTCGCTCAGGGCGAGGTCTTGCAGGGGGCGCTTGAAGGGTTTGTTGTCGAGGGTCTGCAGGCTGCGGTCTTCATCGGTAGTCAGCAGCAGCACGTAGCGCTCGCCCTGGTTGGCGCGGACCTGCACCGTGCCTTCGATGAAGGCGTAGCGGTACCAGGTTTCGCCATGGAGCTGGTACACGGCGTCGCTCACCAGGCGTGTCGGGCGCTTGGCTTCGTCGAGGAACAGCAGCGACGGGTAGACCACCTGACGATTGGCGAAACTGCGGATGCGCAGGCCGTAGCTGTGTTGCGAGCGCGGCAGTTTGAGCGCGCTGTAGTAACTGCGGCCCATGGGGAAATCGAAACTGGGCGACAGGTTGTTCAGCTCCTCGAAGCGCGGCTCTTCGACCGACACTTCGGTGAAGGCGTCATCCGGGAGCTGGCCGCAGCAGCGGTCCACCAGGCTCTGGTAGAGCGCCTCACCCTGCTCTTCGCTGCCTTCCAGCAGGGCCTTCATGGCAGCGGTGGGCTGGCCGTCCAGGGATGGCAACAGCGCCGTCTTGCGCTGGAACTCCATTTCACGCGCCTCGGTGTAGGCAATGGGGCCCGGCCGCTCTTCATCGTCTCCGCTGTCCTTGCCGCGCGCGGGCACTGGCGAGTTGTGGGTGCGGCCCTGTTCGTCGACCCAGGTGAAATACGCCGGGCCCTGCTCCGGGCGCGAATAGCCACGGCCTTCAAGCACGTCGGAGTCGACGTACTCTTCCGAGCGCTGGCCATTGGGCAGGACGAAATTGCGTTGCCCCGAGTCCACCTGCCCTGCCGCGTAGAAGCTGTTCTGCAGATTGCCGCTGGCATCCACCCAGGTGAAGTAGCGCCGCTTGCTCTCGCCGGCCTTGGCATTGCCGGGCCAGAGCGTGCCGTCGCCATCCTTGAGGCGCGCCTGGTCGCTCTGGACGATGCGCCTGGCAGCCTGGCGCTGCTGCTCGCTGTAGCGGCCATCGACGAAGGTGTTGTGCACCCTGCCCTGGTCGTCGATCCAGGTCAGGTAGCGGCCGCTGCTGGCATGGGCGGCGCCGGCGAGGGTCAGGGCGAGGAGCAGGATGGGTGCTTTCATCAGAAGGTCGTCTGGTAGGTCAGGGCCAGGATGTAAGCCTTCACCGAAGTCTCGACGTTCTGCCCGGCATAGGGGTTGTAGACCAGGTTGTCGATGCCGGTGCAGTTGAGGCTGCAACTGGTGTTGGCCTTGGTGCTCTGCTTGGTGGTGAAGTAGTTGAAGCCGATGTCGATGTTGGTGTCCTTGTCCCAGCGGTAACCCAGGCCAAGTCCGTACAGGTGCGCGTCGCCGATCGGCGCCAGCACATCGGCCTTGTCGTCGGGGATGGCCGACGGGCGCCACTCGTAGCCGGCGCGCACGGCAAGGCGGTCGGTCCACTGGTACTGCATACCCAGTGCCCAGCTCCAGGTGTCGCGGTAGCCGCGGTCGAGGATGATGCTGCGGTCGGTGGCATTGCCGCCGCCGAAGTTCTTGGCGATGCGCAGCAGGTCCAGTTCGCGGTCGAACTCGATCTCGAATTCGTTCCAGTCGCTGTAGCCGCTCCACTTCAGGTCGAGATTGAACTGCCAGCGCTCGAACGGCTTGAGCTTGATGCCGGTGGAGAAGTTGTCCGGGTAAGTCATGTCCAGGGACGCGTTGCCGACTTCCTCATCGACGTTGCCGAGGGGGAACAGCGGGCTCAACACCTGACCGAACAGCGAAGACTGCATGCCGGACCAGAAGCCCTGCCATTGCTTGCTGTAGTCCACCCGGTACTTGCCCTGCAGGTGCATGCGCGCCTCGCTCTGGTAGGTGGCGCCCCAGGCGAACCAGTCGGTGGGTTCCCAGAGCACGCCAATATTCCAGGTCGGCGACAGCGACTGTTGCAGGTCGAGATCCATGTTGGCCAGGGTGTCGAAGGGGCCGATCTTGCCACCGCAGACGTTGATGATCCCGGAGACGACCTCACCCAGCCCCGGCAGACAGAGGAACTCGTTGAACAGCCGCGTCAAGCCGGTGAGGAAGCCCGGGTTGCGGAAGTCCTGGTTGAGCGCCATGGCCTGGTGGGAGAAGCCGACGGACAGGCCCACGGCCAGCTCATCGTTCACCTGGTAGCCCACCGAGGGCGAGAAGTAGGTGATGCGCTGCAAGGCGACTTCACGCCCCTGGTAGCGTGCCGGATCGCTGTCGGAATCCCGCGAGTAGCCCAGGGCCATGGGCGCGTAGACGTTGGTGGCGAAGGTGAACTTGGATCCCGGCGGATTGATCGACAGGCCCGCCAGCGGTGCGAACAGCACCGGCACCTCGGTCATGCCGCCCATGCCGGGCAGGTACATGGCCGGGGTCAGGGTGCGGCTGCTGGAGTTGGCCACCGGGTCGTCGTCGAAGCCGAGGAAGCCGTAGTCCTCGGGGGCTTCGAACTTGGCGCGGATGTCCATCACCCCGGTGAGGAACTTCACCGTGGTCTGGCGGCCCTTGAGTTTGGTCAGGGCGGCCGGGTTGTAGTGCACGGCGTCGATCCCCGAGGAATCGGCGGTGATGGCGTTGGCCATGGCCATGGCCTTGGGGTTGCCGATGGTCAGGTCGTTGGCCAATTGGGCCTGGGCCAGCCCCGCCCAGCACAGACCGACCCCGGCGATCGCCCGCGCAAGCGGCGAAAGATGCATGCTCATGAGGTGTTCGCTCGTCGGTTACTGGGCCTTGAGGCCTTTGATGTCGAGGGGAACGGAAAACCCCAGGAGAACGTCGGGCGAATCCTCGGTCATGCCGAAGCCGGCGTTGACGTTGACGATGTAGTCCGGCGACGTTCGCAGGCCGAGGGAGAAGTTCATGATCGAACTGGTCTGCTCGGTCCCTTCCAGGTTCACATCGCCGAACTCGTAGGTCGGCTTGGTCGTGTAGGCCATCTGGTAGGAGGTGGCCAGGGACACGTCGTAGGACAGCGCGTAGGCGAAGCCCATGCTGAAGTTGAGGGTGTCGCCCGGCTCCACGTCCTGCAGGATGCGCCCGCCGCGCATCTGGTGGATGTCGTGCACCGGCATGTTGTAGGTGTAACCCACCGAGCCGAACAGCACGACCGGGTCGATCACGTAGGACATGTTGGCGCCCACGCCGAGGCTGTAATAGCCGTTACCGGTGGAGAGGTCGTTCTCCGAGTTGATGTCGTAGGGACTCTCGCCGGTGGGCAGGCCGAGGGTGGCGAACAGTGTGGTGACCGGGCGGCCGCGGGTGGACGCCCAGGGCTGCCAGCGCAGCGACGCGGAGATGTCGCCGAGGCTGTAGACGTTCAGGTCGCGCTCGGTGTCGTACTTGGCCACGAACGGCAGACGCACACTGAAGGTCAGGTTGTCCCACACCCCATAATCGAAGGTGAAGGAGTTGGTGAAGGTGTGCTGGGCCTCGCTCTGGCTGAGCACGCTGTAGACGTTCTGGCCAGTACGGAAGGTCTCGATCTGGGTGTCGCGTACCAGCGAATAGTCGAAGCCGTAGGTGAGCGTGCGCTCCCCTTTCTTCAGCAGGGTGTAGCTCTTCTCGGAGGCCTGGAACACCTCTTCCAGCGCCTTGGCGCTGTCGGCGTCGTCATCCTTCTTGCTCAGCGCGTCACGCGCGTCGTCCACCGAGGTTTCCTCGGCGTGCAGCGGCAGACTGGTACAAAGCACCAGCATGGCCAGCCATGCGTATTCCCTTGGTCCCATGGTGCAATCCCCAGGTCTTTCTTGTTATGAGCGGGTGTCACTTGCGGCGGATGTAGCGGATGTCGCCCCCCGAGCCCAGTTCGTCGATTTCGTTCTGGGTGAATTTGGTGATCTGCGGAAACTCTTGGAACGCCAGCAGGCTGACGATGCGGTCGTCCACCAGGCGCAAGTCGCGCTCGGTGAGGGCCATGGCGTTCTGTGGTTCATTGCCCGTGGGGAAGATCACGAAGAGGACGTTCTGGTCCCAGATCTCCTCGAAACGGGCACGGGTGAAACTGATGTTGCCCAGCGCGGGGTCCGCGACGAACACGTGGTCGTTGTAAACGTCGCGCACCACCACGAAATGCTTGAAGCCGCCGTAGTGGATCGGAACGATGGCCGGATGCTCCAGGGCGTCGAGGTCGGAGAATTCGGCACGGAAGCCGCCACTCTTGTAGCCCAGGGCACCGACGAAGCGCTTCATGTCCAGCAGCGAAAAGCCACGGCGCTCGACGATCTTGTCGGCTTCGCCATAGCGCAGCAGGCCCTCCATCACCTGGCGTTCTTCCAGGTTGCGGCCCAGGTAATAGTCCAGCAGCGAGGTCAACGCGGCGGAGCCGCAGCTGTAGTCGTACGCCTGGCGAATGACGTTGCGGAACTGCAACTGGCTCATCGGCTCGACCACGGCCGTTTCGCGATACGGGCCGTTGGGCGAGAGGGGCTGGCTGATGTTCACCGCACCTTGCGGTTGCGGTTTGGTGTCCACCGCCTGGGTGAAGCCGAACAGACCGAGCAAACTGCCAACCAGGATTTCGATCATTGCCGTTCCGACTACTCGACTCTTTTTCGGGGAAAGGCCCCGCCGACAGAGTCGGCGAGGCTTTCCGGCTTACAGGATGAACGCGTCTATCAGTGGCCCCAGACCTTGATGGTGGAACCGGACATGTTCATGTTGTTGATGGCCAGGGAACCGATGCTGGCGGCGCTGGAGTCGCCGACGCGGATAGCGCCGACCGACAGCTGGCCGGTGATGGCCGGCAGGCTGATCTGCAGCTTGTCGTTGCCACCAGCGCCACCGTCGATCACGTCGATCTTCAGCGGGTCGCTGTCGAGAATGTCGAAGCCGGTGAAGGAAATGGTTTCCAGACGCAGCGTACCGTTGGTGGTGGTGCCACCAGTGGTTTCGGAGTCGGTGTAGACGACGCTGCCGATGCTGCCGTTGAAGCTACCGGAGATGCTGATGCCGTCCTGACCGGTCACACCGGACAGAGCGGAGTCGTCCATGGCCTTGAGGTCGGCCTGGGCCATGAACGGAGCGGCGAGTACAGCTGCGGCCAGAGCCAGTTGTTTGAAGCTTTTCATTCTTTTTATCTCCAAAGTTCACAGGTGGGTTGCCCCAGGGCCTGCCGTCGACTCCTGTCATCGGCAGTTGGACCGGCTCACGCCGATCTCCTGGCCGGACACTGCTTCCCTAAGTGCATCCGGCGAGGATTCGTGAAGCACCATGCTTCTCGACCTGGGAACAAAACTACTGAGCCCCTCCCCCGCTGCCAGCCCATCCAAGGGATGGAGGGCAGTTGGGCTCCCCACCTCAGGCCTCGCTCAAGAGGCCCATGCTCTTGCCTTTCAATACCGCCTGGGTACGGCTACGCACCCCGAGCTTGGCGAACAGGTTGTGCAGGTGCCACTTGATGGTGGCCTCCGACAGGTGCACCGCCTGGGCGATGTCGCGGTTGGAAAGACCGGCCGCGACGTAGCGCAGGATCTCCCGCTCACGGTGGCTAACATCTTGATTTTCATCGAAAGTTTCAGGATCCACGGAAAGCCGGCGGCACTGTTCGCGCAGGCTCTCGGCCACCCCTTGCCAGGCGCCGGCGCGCTTGGGTTCGGCGGTGCGCCAGGCATCCCAGAGCGGCAATAGCCACAGCGCGTCGTCCTGGAACAGCCGGCGATAGCCGCGATTCCAGGCTTCTTCCAGGGTGTTCTGGAACAGGTTGAAGGCCTTCTCGCTGTTACCTTTGCGCCAGTACGCCACAGAAAGTAACAGCGACAGGCGCAGGCGACGGTCACGCTGGTGCTCGTCCTGCTGCCGCGCCAGGCAATTCTCCAGGCTGGCCTGTGCCCGTTCGGGGCGGCGCTCGGTCAGCGCGAGACGCGCTTCGGTGAGGGCCAACGCAGTGTGAGCGTCGGAGTAACGCGCCAGTGGCAGCACGGACAGGTGCTGCTGCAGCTGCAGGCAGATTCGCTCGGCTTCGTTGGGCCGGCGCAACCAGAGCAGGAACTGCACCTTGCACGCCATGCCGTGGGCGAAGACCCGCTCATAGCCCGCGCCCTGCAAGCCAGCCAGCCATTCGTCGAGCTGGACCAGCGCTTGCTCCGGTTCCCCGGCGAAAAAGCGCGCCCGCGCCATCACCAACTGGCCGCGGCTGATCAGTTCCACCGGGGTCGCCACATCACGCCAGGTAGTAGCGAGCGGCAGCTCGGCGAGGATCGCCGCCTGGCGATCCTGCTCGTACAGGAGGTCGGCATAAGCCAGGGCCAACGGTCCGCCTACCCGGCTGCGCCGGCCGAACACCCGCTCCACCCGCGCGCGGGCGGTCTCGGCGATGGCGCGGCCGCGTTCCAGCTCGCCGCTTTCCTTGCAGATCAGCGCCTCGATCAGGCTGGTCATGACGTGCAGGTATTCGCTGTCCACCAGCTTGAGGTTGTCGCGGGCAACGGCGATGGCCTTGGCGGCCTCGCCGAATTCGCCCATCAGCGCATAGGCCGCCGCCTGCACGCAGGCCAGGCTGGCGCGGAACACCGGCTGGTTGTCCGGCACCATGGCGAGCCACTGGCGCGCGACCTTCAGGCAGGCCTCGAGCTTGTCCTGGTAGAGCATCACCAGGGCCTTGAGCACCTGGGAGGCCGCCAGCAGTTCGCCGAGGCCGAAGTGGATCACCTTGCCGCGCCCTTGCAGCAGGCGCGTGCTGACTTCCTCGATCAGCGCCTCGGACTCGGCGAAACGCTGCTCGAAAGCCAACTGCCAGGCATAGAAGATCTGAAACACCGGATGCTCGCGGATGACCTCGGCAGGCACTTCCTTGAGCATCGAAAGAATGCCGTACACGCGGTTGCCAGCGATCAGGCGCGCGCCCTGGCGCTCCAGCATTTGCGCGGCGAAGGCAAAGTCGCGGCCACGCAGGGCGTACTTGATGGCGCGGTCCGGCATGTCGTGGGCTTCGCACCAGCGGGCGGCGGCGTGCAGCAGGGTCGCCGTGTCGGTCTGGCGCGCCAGCCGACCCTGGAGGAATTCGGCGAACAGGTGGTGGTAGCGGAACCACTCGCCCTGCTCGTCCAGGGGAATGATGAAGAGCTGCTCGCGCTGCAACCGCATCAGCATGTCGAGCCCGTCGCGGCGCCCGGTCAGGGCGTTGCAGAGGTCGGCGCAGAAATCGTCCAGCACCGAGGTCTGTTCGAGGAATTGCTGCAGCGGCGGCGGCAGGCTGTCGAGCACATCCTCGGTCAGGTAGTCGGCGATATTGCGCTCGGTACCGCTCAGGCTGGCGAGGAAAGCCGCGCGGTCCGGGTGCCGGGCCAGCGCCAGGCTCGCCAGATGCAGCGCAGTGATCCAGCCCTCGGTACGGGCGTGCAGCAGGCGTACGTCGCTGCCTGATAGCGGCAGCTGGCGTACTTCACGGAAGTACGCCTCGGTCTCTTCGAGGGTCAGGCGCAGGTCTTCCGCCTTCAGCAGCAGGGACTCCGATTCGCTGAACAGCATGCGCGGCGTGAAGCGGGTGCTGCTGACCAGGTGGACGTTGGCCGGCAGGTTCTCGATCAGGTAGCGCGCGCCCTGGTCCAGGGCGACGTGGCGGATGCGATGGAAGTCATCGAGCATCAGGTAGAGGTCGCCGTCGATGCGCTTGAGGTCGCCGACGAAGGCGTCGATCACCGCTTCGATTGGCCAGTTCACCTCGCCTTGCAGCAGCCCGACGGTGTTGCCACCGAAACCGGGCAAGGCGGCATCCACGGCGGCGACCAGGTATTGCAGCAGGCGCAGCGGCTCGCTGTCGGCCTCGTCGCAGGAGAGCCAGGCGACATGCGCGCCATCAGCCTGCAGCTGCTGGCGGAACAGGCTGAGCACGGTGCTCTTGCCGAACCCGGCGGGGGCGCTGAGGACCAGCACACGGCGCTGGCGGGCGAGCTTCAGGCGCTCGATCAGGGCACGGCGCGGCAACACCGGACGGCCACCGGCGTCGGCCGGGAACAGCTTGGTGCGTAGCAGGGGAATCTGGTGCGGACGTGACAGGCTGAGGTCGGTCATGATTCGAGCAGCCCCAGCTCGCGGGCACGCCGGATCGCCTGGGTCCGGTTACGCACCTTGAGCTTTTCGTAGATGTTGTGCAGGTGCCATTTGACGGTCCCCAGCGCCAGGGCCAGCTGCTGACCGATCTCTTCGTTGGAAAGCCCCTTTGCGGCCAGGCAGACGACCTCGCGCTCGCGGTCGGTGAGGCCCTCTTCGAGCACATCCAGGGATTTGCGCGCGTCCTGTCCCGGCCAGGAGGCCAGCAGGTCGCGGATGAACCCCTGCAGCGCCGGCTGGCGTTCGGCCGACTCCAGCTGCTGGAGCAATTGCCGAATCGCCTCGCCCTCCTCGATGAACAGGCTGCGCACACCTTCGCGCTCGGCGCTGAGCAGGCATTGCACCAGCAGGCTGTGGGCCCGCTCCTGGTAGCCCAGGCGCTGGTAGCTGAGGGCCGCCAGCAGGTCCAGGCGCAGGCGCTGCAGGCCGTGCCAGTTGGGCTGGAGCTTGCTGCGCAGTTGAGTGATTTCGTGCAGGGCCTCGCTGAAGTGGCCACGGGCTTGCTGCAATCGCACCCGAATCAGGCCCTGTACCCAGAGTGCCGAGTTGGCGCCTTGGTGGGTGCTACCGCTGGCCAGTTTGTTCCAGTCCACCCCCTTGAAGCGCTGCTCGGCCCGCTTGACGCGGTCGGTGCCGGGCTCCTGAAGCATCAGCGAAATCTCGTCGGCCACCGCCCGGGCGTAGAAGCGCCAGGACTGGTTGCGCGCGGCGAGATTCTGCATCAGCACCAGGGTGGCCTGGGCTTCCTTGGGCTTGTCCTGCATGCGCTGGATGCGTGCGAGGAACAGCATGCCCTGGGCATAGATGTCGATCGGTCGGATGACGTCGATATTGGTCAGGGCCGCACCAAGGCGCTCTTCCAGTCCGTCGAGACGCCCTTGCTGATAGGCGATCAGGGCCTCGACTATGACCGGCAGCGCCATGGCGCGGGACTTGTCGGCCAGGTGCGGCATGACCTGGGAGCGCATCTGGTCGAAGAGCATTTGCGCCTGCTTCACCTGGCCCTGCTCCAGGGCGAGGAGGATTTCCACGTTGGCCAGCTGCATGTCCAGGTAGCGGCCTTCGAGGAAGTGGTTGCGCTGCTGCGCGAGGGCCAGAAGGCGCCGCGCCTGGTCCGGCTGGGCAAGGGTCACCAGCGCCATGGCACCGATCACCAGGATGGCCACTTCGAGGAAGGCCTGGTTGCGCCCGAGCTGGGCCTCGACCCTCCGCGCAATGGTCACGCAGAGTTCGAGGTCGTCCTTCTGCAGGGCAAGAGCGGCCTTCACCGCCAGGGTGGCCAGGTACTTGTCGCTGAGCTGGGTCTCGGCACGGGCGCCGCCCCAGCGCGCCAGCACCTCGTCGAGCATCTGGTTGGCTTCGGGCAGGGCCATCTCGGTGGCGCGGTTCCAGACATCGGCCAGCACCAGGGTCGGATAGCGCTCGGCGATCTCGTCCGGCACCTTCTGCCGCCAGCGATAGATCTTGTTCAGCTGGCCACGGTTGATCAGTTCCAGGCCGCAGCCGTCCACCAGCGCCGCCAGCATCTCGGGGTCCTCGGCGAGGCTGGCGTGCTCGATGGCGAGGTTCTGCATGTGGTGGTTGGTGAACCAGAGGCTGGCGTTGAAGTGCAGTTGCTTCAGGCGCTCCGGATCACGGGCCTTGAGCCGGCTGCGCAGGAAGTCCGCGAACAGATGGTGGAAGCGGTACCACTGGCGCTCGCGATCCAGTGGCAGGAGGAACAGCTGCATGGTTTCCAGCCGTTCCAGCAGCGCCTGGCCGTCGTGACGACCAGTCAGGGCGTTGGCCAGGTCGCCGCTGAGCTGGCTGGCGATGCCCAGGGCCAACAGGGCGTCCTGCAGGTCGGCCGGCAGGTGTTCGAAGACGCTGGCCAGCAAGTACTGGCCCACGGTGGCCTGGTCGCTGCCCAGGCATTCCATCTGCTCGCTGGCCTGGGGCTGGTGGCGCAGCCAGAGGCTCGCCAGCTGCACGCCAATCGCCCACCCTTCGGTATGGCTGTGAAGTGCCGTCAGTACGGCATCATCCAGTTGCAGCCCGGTGCGGGCCATGTAGTCGCGGGTTTCCTCGGCCGACAGGCGCAGCTCGTCGAGGCCGACTTCCAGCAGCCAGCCCTTGGCACGCAGGGTGGCCAGGTTCAGCGGCGGCAGGGAGCGGCTGCCGACCGCCAGGGTGAAGCTGGCCGGTGCCAGGCGCACCAGGCGGCCGAGGGCGGAAAAGAGTTCCGGGTCTTTCAGCAGGTGCAGGTCGTCCAGCACCAGCAGAAGCGGAGCATTGTGCTGGGCGAGGTCCACCAGCAGGCTTTCCAGCACGGCGTTGACCGGCACCTGCATGGTGTTCTGCAGGTAGCCACGGGCGTAATCGCCGAGGCCGGGCACGGCTTCGCCGAGGGTCTTGAGCAGTTGCAGGAAAAAACGCGCGGGGTCGTCGTCCTCGGCCTCCAGGGAGAACCAGGCCACTGCGCTCCCGGTAGTGCGGCGCTGCTCGGCCAGGGCCGCGAGGGCGGTGGTCTTGCCAAACCCGGCGGGGGCCGAGAACAGCAGCAGGCGAGCATGGGGATGGGCGGCCAAGGCGGCTTGAACCTGGGACCTGGGCAGGTAATCGGCGGATGCCTGGGGTGTTACGAGCTTGGAGCGCTGGCGGCTACCGGCTGCGGGGTTGAGAACTGCGTCCACTGCCTGAATCCCTTATGTCGTTATCGTTGTGGATCGGAGGTACATCTCCGTGGGATTGGTACATAAGTAACAGAATGCTTTTCCTACGTAAACGTCAGAAAAGGCTCTAGGATCGACACTACAGGCAGACTAGAATCCGCTCCTGCATCCTGCCCGCGCCGCCCCTATGCCTGACTGCCATCTACACGTCCTTCCCTATCAAGAATCTCCCTGCGAACGCTTTGCCCTGGTGCGCCAGGCGCCGGGCGCCGTGCTGCTGGACGCTGGCCGCCCGGTCGCCGAGCGTGGACGCTATGACCTATTCAGCGCCTGGCCATTGGCAGCATTTGCAGCAACACCGGGCGAATCGGCCAACGACTTCGCCCAGCGCCTGCGGAAGGCTCTGGCCAGCCTCGGCGAAGCCAGTCTTCCTGCGGGAATCGAGCTGCCGTTCGTCGGCGGACTGATCGGTTACCTGGCCTATGACTTCGGCCGCCGGGTGGAACAATTGCCGGAACAGGCCATCGACGACCTGCAACTGCCGGATGCTCGACTGGGCCTCTATGCCTGGGCGCTGGTCAGCGACCACCAATTGCGCACCAGCCAACTGGTGTTCCACCCCAGCCTTGGAGAAGCCGAGCGCGCACGCCTGATCGCCCTGTTCAGCGAGCCGGCGCAGCCTTCGTCCGCCCCCTTCCGCCTGCGGGCACCGTTCAGCGCCAACTTGACGGAAGAGCGCTACCGCAGCGCCATCGAGCGGGTGCAGGCGTACATCCAGGCGGGCGACTGCTACCAGGTGAATTTCACCCAGCGCTTCCAGGCCCCCTGCGAGGGAGACCCCTGGACCGCTTACCAGGCCCTGCGCACGGCCTGCCCGACCCCCTTCGCCGGCTACCAGGCACTGGATGACGGTGGCGCCATTCTCAGTCTGTCGCCGGAACGCTTCATCAAGGTCAGCCAGGGCCAGGTGGAAACCCGCCCGATCAAGGGCACCCGCCCACGCGGCCGCACGCCCGACGAAGATCGCGCCCAGGCCGATGAGCTGCTGGCCAGCCGCAAGGACCGCGCCGAGAACCTGATGATCGTGGACCTGCTCCGCAACGACCTGGGGCGCAGCTGCGCCATCGGCTCGGTGCGGGTGCCCGAGCTGTTCGCGCTGGAAAGCTACCCCAACGTGCATCACCTGGTGAGCGCCATCACCGGCCGCCTGGCCGACGACAAGGACGCGCTGGACCTGATTACTGGCAGCTTCCCGGGCGGTTCCATCACTGGCGCCCCGAAGATCCGCGCCATGCAGATCATCGACGAACTGGAACCCAACCGCCGCTCGATCTACTGCGGCTCCCTCCTCTACCTGGACGTGCGTGGCGAGCTCGACAGCTCCATCGCCATCCGCACCGTGCTGGTGAAGGACGGCCAGGCCAGTTGCTGGGGCGGCGGCGGCATAGTCGCCGACTCCGACTGGCAGGAGGAGTACCGGGAGTCCATCACCAAGGTGAAGGTGCTGATGACGGCGCTGGAAGAAATGAGCGCCTGAGTCCTTGTAGGGGCGAATTCATTCGCCAAGGTCGGCGAAGCTGACCCCTGGAAGTCCGAAAAGGCAGACCTGCGGCCTGCTTGGCGATTGAAATCGCCCCTACAGGTTTTACCCGCGAGCAGAAATGAAAAAGCCCGCTTTCGCGGGCTTTTTCATGGGCGGGAGGCTCAGAGGCTCAGCTGGCGGCTGGAGGCCTTGATGAACTCGCGCTTGAGGTCTTCGTAGGTGTGCACTGCCGGAAACTGCGGGAATTCGCGGATCACGTTTTCCGGGGCATGGAACAGGATGCCGGCATGGGCCTCGCTGAGCATGGTGGTGTCGTTGTAGGAGTCGCCAGCGGCGATCACGCGGTAGTAGAGGCTCTTGAAGGCGAGCACGGACTGGCGCTTCGGGTCCTTCTGGCGCAGTTGGTAGTCCACCACGCGATCGGTGTCGTCGGTGATCAGACGGTGGCAAAGCAGCGTCGGGAAGCCCAGTTGGCGCATCAGCGGCTGGGAGAATTCGTAGAAGGTGTCGGAAAGGATGACGACCTGGAAGCGCTCACGCAGCCAGTCGACGAACTCGACGGCGCCGTCCAGGGGCTTCAGGGTGGCGATCACTTCCTGGATGTCGGCCAGCTTCAGGCCATGCTCGTCGAGGATGCGAAGACGCTGTTTCATCAGCACGTCGTAGTCCGGGATGTCCCGGGTGGTCGCCTTCAGCGCTTCGATTCCGGTTTTTTCCGCGAAGGCGATCCAGATTTCCGGAACCAGTACACCTTCAAGGTCGAGACAGGCGATTTCCACGAGCAATTTCCCCGCATGGCTTTTTTGATTGGAGGCGGCACTCTAGCGGCTCGCCCGGGACCACGCAACGCGAGGCTTATACCCAAACGCAGCAGTGGTACTTCCTCATGGTTATTTAGGGGCATATCCGCCCTTTGTTAAGATGCGCGCCATAGAGCGCGCCCAGCGCCAACTCCTATAAGGAAGCCTGCCTGATGAGCCAACCCTTCGACGTCGCCGAACTGGCGGCGAGCTATGCCAGCAAGTCCCCCCAGGACATCCTCAAGCTCGCCTTCGAGCATTTCGGCGACGAACTGTGGATTTCCTTCAGTGGCGCCGAAGACGTGGTGCTGGTGGACATGGCCTGGAAACTGAACAAGAACGTCAAGGTGTTCAGCCTGGATACCGGCCGCCTGCACCCGGAAACCTACCGTTTCATCGAGCAGGTGCGCGAACACTACGGCATCGCCATCGAGGTGCTGTCGCCGGACCCGCGCCTGCTGGAACCCTTCGTCAAGGAAAAGGGCCTGTTCAGCTTCTTCAAGGACGGTCACGGCGAATGCTGCGGCATCCGCAAGATCGAACCGCTCCGTCGCAAGCTCTCCACCGTGACGGCCTGGGCCACCGGCCAGCGCCGTGACCAGAGCCCGGGCACCCGTTCCCAGGTAGCGGTATTGGAAGTGGACGGCGCCTTCTCCACCCCGGACAAGCCGCTGTACAAGTTCAACCCGCTGGCGCAGATGACCAGCGAGGAAGTCTGGGCCTATATCCGCATGCTGGAGATCCCTTACAACCCGCTGCACGAGCGCGGCTTCATCAGCATCGGCTGCGAACCCTGCACCCGCCCGGTGCTGCCGAACCAGCACGAACGCGAAGGCCGCTGGTGGTGGGAAGAAGCCACCCAGAAGGAATGCGGCCTGCACGCCGGCAACCTGATCAGCAAGGCCTGAGCCATGCGCATCACCCTGGTGAAGAAAGTCCTGGCCGATGGCCAGGACTGCCGCAAATGCCGGGATGTGATGGAACGCCTGGAGCGCGACGGCCACTTGGGCCGGATCGACCGCATTCTCGTGGCCGACGAGCGCAACCCGGCCAGCGCCGGCTGGATGGCAGCACAGCATTACGGCGTGGATACCGCGCCCTTCTTCGTGGTGCGTCACGACGACGGACGCGAGCAGGTCTACACCGTGTTCCTGGCCTTCGTCCGTGATGTGCTGCAAGCCTCCGCCCCCGATCAATCGTCGTAGCTTGCAGCCAAAGCGTTGGGCTTCGCGGAACTCAGCCCAACCTACGAAAGCTCTCAGGGGGCCGGCAGGTTGTGGTAGAGCACAGCGAAACCCAACAGTTCCAGCCTCATGATTCATTGGCACCGCCCATAAAAAAGCCCGGCATCCGCCGGGCTTTTTTCGTTGCCAAATGACTTAGTAAGTCGGCAGTTCCACATCATGGAACAGCTCATCCAGCTCAGCCTTGTTATGGCACTGCACGGCCTTGGCCTGGACGTCGCGGGTCAGGTGCGGGGCGAACTTCTCGATGAAGTCGCACATGAATCCGCGCAGGAAAGTGCCGCGACGGAAACCGATCTTGGTCACGCTGGCTTCGAACAGTTCGCTGGCATCCAGTACCACCAGGTCGCTGTCGAGCTTGGCGTCCACCGCCATCTTGGCCACGATGCCCACGCCCAGTCCCAGCCGCACGTAGGTCTTGATCACGTCGGCGTCGGCGGCGGTGAACACCACCTTCGGGGTCAGGCCGCGATGGCTGAAGGCTTCGTCCAGCTTGGAGCGGCCGGTGAAACCGAACACGTAGGTCACGATGGGATGCTCGGCCAGGGCTTCGAGGGTCAGTTTGGGCAGCTTGGCCAGCGGGTGGCTCTGGGGAACGATGACGCAGCGGTTCCAGCGGTAGCACGGCATCATCACCAGGTCACCGAAGAGTTCCAGTGCTTCGGTAGCAATGGCGAAGTCGACGGTGCCGTCAGCGGCCATTTCCGCGATCTGCATCGGGGTGCCCTGGTGCATGTGCAGGGCAACGTCGGGATATTGCTTGATGAAGCCACCGATCACCGGCGGCAGTGCATAGCGCGCCTGGGTATGGGTGGTGGCGATGGACAGGGTGCCCTTCTTCTCGTTGGAGAACTCCTGGGCGATCTGCTTGATGCTCTCGACCTTGCGCAGGATTTCGCCAGCGGTGGTGATGATGCGCTCGCCGGCCGGGGTGACGCGGGTGAGGTGCTTGCCGCTGCGGGCGAAGACTTCGACGCCCAGCTCGTCTTCCAGCAGGCGAATCTGCTTGCTGATGCCCGGCTGCGACGTATAGAGACTTTGCGCAGTGGCGGACACGTTGAGGTCGTGGTGCGCCACTTCCCAGATGTAGCGCAATTGCTGGAGCTTCATAGGCAATCCTCAAAGCGATTACGCCGCAGGATGTCGACGGCGTTTATAACCATATTAATGGTTTGCTGAATAAAACTAGACGTTTTTTTCTGCTTTGCACAACGAGCGACCAGCGGCGGTCAGAAGTCGTTGCGTCCACGATGCTGGAGCATCGGCACCAGATACACCGGCACCTCGGATAACTGGACGAGTCGAGCCGCGGTACGGCCCAGCGGCGTCTCCAGCGGCGTCCCGTGGCTGTGGCTCCCCACCACGAGCAGGTCCACCGAAAGCTTCTGCACTTCTTCGAGGATGACCAGCGGCGGATCGCCCTGGACCACCCGCACGGCGCGGATCATGTCGAGGTCCTGGACGGCTTCACCCATTTCGTCGCGAAAGCCCTCCAGCACCCTTTGCTCGATGCTCGACATGACGGTGCCAAGCCCCTTGGCCCGCAGTTCTTTCAGGGTGTCGTCATCGAGATAGGTCTGCAGCACGGACTCGGCGAACAGACCCAGAGGTTCGACCGCGTGCACTACATAGAGTTGGGCGTTGTAGGCCCTGGCGAGGGACAAAGCGTGTTGTAGAACGTAGGGAGCATAGAGACCGAGGTCCGTGGCATAGAGAATGGAGCGAATCATGAGGCCTCCTACCGCCTTGCTTGGCTGGCCTCACCAGAGCTTAGTCACAACTGCGATTCGTTGCTCACGCCATGGGGCACGTGCCCAGTAGCCACTACATCGCGGGCTTTTTCGCAGTGCCCGGCCTGATCATCGAAAAACACATCCGCGCCGAAGGTTTCGAGGATAGAGGCCTTTTCAAGCCCACCGAGGAAGAAGGATTCGTCCAGGCGGATATCCCACTCGCGCAGGGTGCGAATGACCCGCTCGTGGGCCGGCGCCGAGCGCGCGGTCACCAGCGCCGTTCGAATCGGACAGGCATCCGGCGGGAACTCCTGTTGCAGCCGGTTCAGCGCCGAGAGGAAGGGTTTGAAGGGGCCGCCATCCAGCGGTTCGCGGGCCGAGTCGCGCTCGTGGGCCTGGAAGGCCTCGAGGCCACCGGCCTGGTAGATGCGCTCGGAATGATCGGAGAAGAGCACCGCATCGCCGTCGAAGGCGATGCGCAACTCATTGCTCGCCGCCCGGCGCGGGCCGCCGGAAAGGATGGTCGCGGAGGCAAAGCCGCTCTGCAGTGCCCGGCGAACGTCGTCGGCGTGGGTGGACAGGAACAGGTGGCAACCGAAGGCGCGCAGGTATGGCTCCGGGCTGCGCCCGCCAACGAAGGCCGCGCGGGAGATGCCAAGACCATAATGCTGGATGGAATTGAACGCGCGCAGGCCGGTGTCGGCGCTGTTGCGCGATACCAGGATGACCTCCACCCGCTGCTGGCCGAGCTGTTCGTTCAGCCCGAGCAGTTTTTCCACCAGCGGATAGGCATCACCGGGTTCCAGCACCTCGTCCTCGTGCTCGATCTGGTACTGACGGTAGGCTTCTATGCCCTCCGCCTCGTAGACCCGATGGCTTTCGTCGAGGTCGAACAGCGCCCGCGACGAAATCGCCAGTACCAGCTTGTCACCCAGTCCCTTGCCCATGGAGGTTCGCCTCTCAGCCCTGGTTGCGTGCGTCGATGAAGCGTAGCGCCTGGTACAGCGCGCGGATGCGTGGCATCTCGAAGCCTGCCGCAGCGGCGGCGGCCAGCGGGGCTTCGTAGATGGCACCGAGCTCCAGCGGGCGCTTCTGTACGAAGTCGTGGTACATGCTCGGCAGGTAATCGGGCATGCGGTCGGTGGAAGCCAGCAGCTTGGCGGCGAAGTTGTCGGGAATGCGGTGGCCGACGGCGGTGGCGGCATCCACCACTTCCTGCATGATCGCCTGGATCAACTCGCGGATGTCGGCGTTCCCCATAAGCGCGGTGGTGCCGGCATTCAGCAGCACCGACAGGCCGTTATAAGGCACGTTCCACACCAGCTTCTGCCAGCGCGCCTGATCCAGGTTGGCGACAGCGGCCGAATCGATGCCAGCCGCCTTGAACATGGCCGAACCTTCCTCCGTCAGCGCTTGCCGCTCCTCGTCATCACGGGCCGGGCCGGAGTGATAGCCGAGATTTACCGCCCCCAGGGACTGATGCTCGATCACCCCCGGCGCCGAGCGGTGCACGCAGATGTAGCAGAGTCCGCCAATCAGATGCAGGGACTCGGGCAGCAGCGGACGCAGCTCATCCTCCACGGCCAGGCCGTTCTGCAGCAGGACCACCTTGGCACCGGGCGCGGCGGCCTTTGCAATCACCGGCGCCAGCGCGGCGTTGCTGGTGGTCTTGGCGCCCACCAGCAGCCAGTCGCAGGGCGGCATGTCGGCAACGTCGCGATAGGCCTGGGCGGGGAACAGCGCCTGGGCACCATGCACCACGCTGTTCAGCTGCAGGCCGCGCGCGGCCACGGCGTCGTACTCGCTACGCAGCAGGAAATGCACGTCGAAGCCGGCACGGGCCAGCATCACGCCATAAAAGCCGCCGATGGCGCCGGTACCGATGATGCCGATGCGCGGTTTGCTTGAACTCATCTAGGGAAGCTCCTCTGCCGGCCGGGCCAGCGCCCGGTCCAGGGCTTGAATCAGATCGTCGCGCCGCAGGCTGGAGTGCAGCGCGCCATGGAAATCGCCATTTCGGACCACAAACAGCGCAGGGAGGTGGAATACCTCATAGCGCTGCACCAGCCCACCATTATTGCCGGCATCTATCCAGCACAATCGCTCGACCGGCAGGCCTGCGCGCGGCAGATGCTCCCGTGCCCAGCGACAACTGGCACAGCCCGTGCTCGTGAAGATCACCAGGGAAGTGCCGGGAAGGTCGAGCAGTCGGTGGTCGGCGTCCAGGTCGGACAATTCCACCTCGGGCACTATAGTGTCTTGGGCAATGCCGGATTCGAGGCTCCGGGAGTTCGCGGTCATGCGTCAGTTCCTGCGTCACCCCACGGAAATGCCCGTGGAGCTGGTTCCGCGCAAGGGCAGGCACCTGCCCCTGCAGCGGCTGCACGATATCAGCCTGGGTGGGGTAGCGTGCAACTCCGCCCGTGCGTTTCGGCGCGGCACCGCCATAGAACTGTTCATCCCGCTGCTGGGCGAGCTGGCGCGTTTTTCAGGCACCGTAGCCTGGTGCCGCAAAGAGACGCAGGACTACATGATCGGCGTCGCCTTCACCGACGAAGAGAACATGTTCCGCGCGCGCATGGTCGAGCAGATCTGCCTGATCGAGCAGTACCGCAAGCAGCAAGAGAATGTCGTCGGCCATGCCTTGGCACCGGAAGAGGTGGCGCAGGAATGGATCGCCCTTCATGCGGCGGACTTCGCCCCGGTCTGAAATCGTGCAAATTCCACGTTCTACGCATGCATTCGCCATTGTCGAGGTCGCGTGGAAAGCGTTAAGGTTCCCGTCCCCGCTGCGTTTTTACTGCTGTGCTCTCCGCCAAACGGGGATCGCTGGCGGCCCGCACCCGTGACCTGACGACCCTGACCGATGAAAAGCACGATGGCTGATTTACAGATCGACGACCTTAACGTTGCCTCCAACGAGACCCTGATCACGCCGGAGCAGTTGAAGCGCGAAATTCCCCTGACCGATGAAGCCCTGGGCACCGTCGCCAACGGTCGCCAGGTGGTCCGCAATATCCTCGATGGCAAGGACCATCGTCTGTTCGTGGTCGTGGGCCCCTGCTCCATCCACGACATCAAGGCCGCTCACGAGTACGCCGATCGCCTCAAGGGCCTGGCTGCCGAAGTGTCCGACACCCTCTTCCTGGTGATGCGCGTGTACTTCGAGAAGCCACGCACCACCGTCGGCTGGAAAGGCCTGATCAACGACCCCTACCTGGATGACTCCTTCAAGATCCAGGACGGCCTGCACATCGGTCGCCAGCTGCTGCGCGACCTGGCCGAGAAAGGCCTGCCCACCGCCACCGAGGCCCTGGACCCGATCTCCCCGCAGTACCTGCAGGACCTGATCAGCTGGTCGGCCATCGGCGCCCGTACCACCGAATCCCAGACCCACCGCGAAATGGCTTCCGGCCTGTCTTCCGCAGTCGGCTTCAAGAACGGCACCGACGGTAGCCTGACCGTGGCGATCAACGCCCTGCAGTCGGTTTCCAGCCCGCACCGCTTCCTCGGCATCAACCAGGAAGGCGGCGTGTCCATCGTCACCACCAAGGGCAACGCCTACGGCCACGTGGTGCTGCGCGGTGGCAACGGCAAGCCGAACTACGACTCGGTCAGCGTCGCCATCTGCGAGCAGGAACTGACCAAGGCCGGCATTCGCCCGAACATCATGGTCGACTGCAGCCACGCCAATTCCAACAAGGACCCGGCCCTGCAGCCCCTGGTCATGGACAACGTCGCCAACCAGATCCTGGAAGGCAACAACTCCATCGTCGGTCTTATGGTGGAAAGCCACCTGGGCTGGGGCAGCCAGTCGATTCCGAAAGATCTCGACCAGCTCAAGTACGGCGTTTCCATCACCGACGCCTGCATCGACTGGGATACCACCGAGAAAGCCCTGCGCAGCATGCACGCCAAGCTCAAGGACGTGCTGCCCAAGCGCCAGCGCTGATCGGCAGATAGAAACGAAAACGCCGGGCAATTGCCCGGCGTTTTTCATTGTGCGTCGGCTCAGGCGTTATGTTGCGACTGGCGCTGGCGACGCTCGATGTAGCGTTCTACGTAGGAGCAGGACGGGATCACGGTGTAACCATTGTCCTCGGCATATTCCAGGGCGGATTCAGTCAGTGCTGCCGCGATCCCGCGACCACGCAGGACGTTCGGCACGAAAGTGCGATAGATGTCCAACGTCTGTTTACCCAGGTCCATATAGGCCAGGTATGCACGATGACCGTCCACGGTGGTCTCGAACTGATGACCTGCCTGGTCATGGTGGATGGACAATGCCTCGCTCATCACTACTCCTCTGAGGGGGTCTAAAACCGTACCCGTACCTTATCTATCTTTTCTAGCCGAAGGAACATCTCTGCCGTGCCGGAACCGAATTGCACGCTGAGATACGCCTTTCCGTTCTCCACCTTGTGTAATACGCCCTGATAATAGGCGCCATCGAAGGTGATGAACTGCAGACGCTTGCCGGCATATCCCGGCAGATCGGCAACATTGACGAACTCATACTGCTGCACGGCACGTCCGTTTTCTTCGTTTTCCTGGGTTGCCGTGATTTTCTCGAGGCCGACAGGTTCGTTTCGTGCCACCGTCGGATCGACCCAGGCAAATTCGACCGACTGTACCAGCTCCTGGTTCACCAGCACCGCCGGACGCAACATGGACACCACGTCCTTGGGCTCGAAGAACTGCAAGCCATCCCACGCCATGCCTTCGCTTGGCGTCAGCTCCACCCGCAGCGACTGCGGGTCCTTCAGGTAGCGGCCGTAGGCATCGAGCATCGGCTGCCCCAGTGCGATCTTCTGGCTGCGCAGCACGGTATCGAACTTCTGCACTGCGGTTTTCAGGTATTCCTCGGGCGACTGACCCAGCTTGCCCGCACAGAACTGTTGGATCTTGCGCTGGTACTGGTTGTCGTTCAGTTCGAAGACCACGCTGGACATGTGCGGCGGATTCACCCGCAGATCACCCGGGGTCTCTGGCATGTTAGACAAGGAGAGGCTGAGACGCACTTCACCCATGTCGCGGGTATCGGAGGTCAGGTTCAGATTGAGTTTCTGTGCACCCGGCTGGAACAGGTAGGAGAACTCCGCATCCGTTTCCAGGGTGCGATAACCCATCTCCAGAAGTTCGTCGGTGCCAATGTTACGCACGGTGCCGCAAGCGACTTCGCTCATTGCGGTGAACAGGCTGCGCTCGGGCGGCGTGTTGTACAGCTGCTGCATGAATGGTCCGTGCACTTCCAGGGCAATGCCCTTCAGGCTCAGTGCCATCTGCTCGGGAAACTTGCCCTCGGCAAGGCGCTCCTTGAAGCTGAGGAGTTCACCCAGGCTCTTGAACTTCAGCTCAGCTCGTTGCACTCCCAGGCTATCGCCAATGGCGGGAATACGAATCTGGAGGTTCTCCAGGCCGACTCGACCATCGAAAGAAGAAGTAATGCCGCCATAGGTGACATCCATCACCGGCGACAACTTGCTGATAGCGTCATCCATGATCGATCTGACCGACCACCAGAGCGACAACTTGATGATCAACCCGACGGCCAGAACCGCGAGCACTCCCCACTTGAGAATCTTCGACATAGTGACGTCCTTGAAGTCTGCGCTTCGCCTTGGATATCGGAAGCAGCGCAAGCTTATCAGTGGGCAGCAATCACAACCACGCGGACACTTTGAATGGGCGAAGATATTTTACGAATTCCTGAAAAAGTTCCCTTTCCAAAGCAAATTTTTAACGCGGGCAACATCCGTACCCGGGCCGGAGTAACGTCTGTCCGAAGATGGGGAGGATTCCGCGCACACGGCTGGCTTGGGCCTACACTTGCCTACTCGACTGATCAAAGAACAATCAGTCTGGCCATTTTTTGATCAGCGACCTCGTTATTTGCTCGTGAACTAGCCGGCAAGCTGAAAAAAATGTGCCTGCCTTGCACAAGGTCAGTTTACTTACTACAAGTTATGGGTAGTATGTACGCCGGCTAATTTCCCAAGCTCGGGGAATTGCTTTATGGAAATGTCCACCTTAAGGGGAACACGATGAACAACGTTCTGAAATTCTCTGCTCTGGCTCTGGCCGCAGTTCTGGCCACCGGTTGCAGCAGCGTATCCAAAGAAACCGAAGCTCGTCTGACTGCTACTGAAGACGCAGCTGCTCGCGCTCAGGCTCGTGCTGACGAAGCCTACCGCAAAGCTGACGAAGCTCTGGCCGCCGCTCAGAAAGCCCAGCAGACCGCTGACGAGGCTAACGAGCGCGCCCTGCGCATGCTGGAAAAAGCCAGCCGCAAGTAATAGCCTTCTGGGCTATGTGAAGCCGACCCGGTCAAACGGGTCGGCTTTTTTATTGCCCGCGTTTTTCTACCACCCTCTTCCATCCCGTTGTCTCTCTACCCCGAGTTTCATGAACGCCAAGTTGCAGGCAAAAGAAAAGCCCGCTGGCGATTCGCTCAGCGGGCTTTCTTAACGCGGGAGTTCGCTCAGAGCTCGGTATTGGGCACAGTTGCCGCAACTGCAGAGTTGGGCTCGGCAATTTCCACCGGCAGACCGTCTTCGGCCGCAACTACTTCACGCACCACGTCCCAGTCCAGGCGAATGGTGTTGACCAGATCCTCACGCTTTAGCAGCGCATTGATCACAGCGGTGTGCTTGTCTACCACCGACGGATCGCCATTGTCATCCAGCGGTGCGTGGGCTTCGAGGTAGACCTTGCCGCCGCTGACGCCGAACTTGTAGGGCTCGTTGACGATGCGCACCGGAGTACCTACCGGCGCCATGGCCGCCAGGGCCAGGACGTTGTTGTTCAGCATGCGGAAGCAGCCGTGGCTGACGCGCATGCCGATGCCGAACTTCTTGTTCGAGCCGTGGATCAGGTAACCCGGCACGCCCAGGTTGAACTTGAACGGACCAAGGGGGTTGTCCGGACCCGGCGGCACCACGGTGGGCAGGGGATCGCCGTCAGCGGCATGTTCTTCGCGGATCGACTTCGGCGGATACCAGGCCGGATTGTTGGTCTTGGCAGTGATGGTGGTGTGCGCGATAGGCGAACCCCAACCTTCACGGCCGATACCCAGCGGGTAGGTATGAACCACATTCTGCCCTTTCGGGAAGTAGTACATCCGGTACTCGGCGAGGTTGATCACGATACCCTCGCGCGGACCCGGCGGCAGGATGTAACGGGTCGGCAGGATGATCTCGGTACCAACGCCCGGCAGCCAGGGATCGACGCCGGGGTTGGCGGCGACCATCTCCAGGTAGCCCAGGTCATTGGCGACACCGATATCGGCGAAGGTGTCTTCGTACTTGGCCTTGATCACCTGGACCTGGCCGACGATGTCTTCGCCGGGCGGGGGCAGGGGCAGCTCGAGGGCTGCGACGGGCCCCGCCACCAGCAGGGATGCTAATGACAGGGAACGGGCGACGGCTGTAAAGCGCGGCAACATCCGGGAATCCTTGACAAACTGACTGATTAAAAGACTCGGAATTCTACACTGGCGCGAGCCGCGCCGGGAGTCCTCAGACTCCCGACCAGACCGAGTGCTGCCCCTGCCGCTGGGCCTCGAGGGTCGAGCGGCAGTTGGTGCACAGGCGTCGGTCACGCAGCAGGCCTTGCTCCAGAGTACTCCAGCGGGGCTGGGCTGGCAGCAGTCCCCCGCAGAGGGTCCGGTCGGCGAATCCACCCAGTTCCAGCTGGCGGGCCACCAGGTGCAGGCGCACTTCGCGGCAAGCGAACAGGTCGAGTTGCTCGTCGGGCTCTATCACTTTGTAGCCAAACAGGGACCAGACGGGGCGCGGCATGGAGGACTCCAGGGAGGGTGCGCAACATTAGCCGAAAGCGAGCCTCGGGAAAAGCGTCAGAGCATGGGTTCCAGGGTCGGCCAGACATTGTCCAGCAACCGCGGCTGGGCCTGCAGCGCCGGATGCAGGCCATCGGACTGCATCATCCCCGGCACGCCACCCACGCCTTCGAGGAAGAACGGCACCAGCGGCACCTGTTTCTCGGCAGCCAGGGTGCTGAAGACATTGGCGAAAGCCGTGGTGTAGCGCACGCCGTAATTGGGTGGCAGACGCATGCCAAGCAACAGGACGGACGCCCCTTGCGCCTTGGAACTGTCGATCATGCTGGCAAGATTCTGTTGCAATTGCGCAGGCGGCTGGCCACGCAACCCATCATTGCCGCCGAGTTCGATGATCACCAGTTCCGGCTTGTGTTCGGCGAGCAGCCCCGGAAGCCTGGAGACCCCGCCAGTACTGGTGTCGCCACTGATCGAAGCATTCACCACGCGCTGCTTGTAACCCTTCTCGTCGAGGCGTTTTTGCAGCAGGGAGACCCAGCCCTGGCTTGATTCCAGCCCGAAAGCGGCGCTGATACTATCGCCGATGACCAGCACGGTCCCCGCCATGGCCTCCTGCGCCAGAATCAGCAGTGACAGGCAGCCACCCAACAACCAGGCACGCATTGGATTCTCCATGAGCGCAAGCATTCTCGATGCGCGGAACCTTAGCAAAGTGGTTCCCAGCGCGGAAGGCGAGCTGATCATCCTTCACGACCTCTCCCTCAACCTTGGCAAAGGCGACAGCCTGGCCATCGTGGGCAGCTCCGGATCGGGCAAATCCACCCTCCTCGGCTTGCTCGCAGGTCTCGACCTGCCCAGCGCCGGCGAAGTGCACCTGGCCGGCCGAGCCCTGTCGACCCTGGATGAAGACCAGCGCGCCCGGGTCCGTGCCGAACACGTCGGGTTCGTCTTCCAGTCATTCCAACTGCTCGACAACCTCAATGCCCTGGAAAACGTCATGCTCCCCCTGGAGCTGGAGGGACATCGCGACGCACGCGCCCGCGCCCGCCAACTGCTGGATCGGGTCGGCCTGGGCCAGCGGCTTAGCCACTATCCGCGCCAACTTTCCGGTGGTGAACAGCAACGCGTCGCCATTGCGCGCGCCTTTGCTGCCGAACCCGACGTACTGTTCGCCGACGAGCCTACCGGCAACCTCGACAGCCACACCGGTGAACGCATCAGCGACCTGCTCTTCCAGCTCAACCAGGAACGAGGCACCACCCTGGTTCTGGTGACCCACGATGAACGCCTGGCCCATCGCTGCCGGCGTCTGATCCGCCTTGAAGGCGGCCGTCTGGTCGATCAGGTGGAACCCTGATGCGACGCCTCCCCCTCGCCCGCCTGCTGGCCATGGCTGCCCGCCAACTGTGGCGCGACGCCCACAGCGGCGAGCTGCGAGTACTGTTCTTCTCCCTGTTGGTAGCCGTCGCCGCCAGCAGTGCAATCGGCTATTTCAGTGCCCGCCTCAACGCCGCCATGTTGCTGCGCGCCACCGAATTCCTTGGCGCAGACCTGCTGCTGAGCGGGTCGTCGCCAGCCAGCGCGGAACAGGTCAATCGCGGACTGCAACTCGGCCTGAAGCACTCCAGTGCCGTGGAGTTCTCCAGCGTGATCGCCGCCGACAACGGCATCCAGCTCTCCAGCGTCAAGGCGGTCGACCCTGCCTATCCACTGCGTGGCGAACTGAAGAGTGCCGCCCAGCCCTATGGCGAGGAAGCCGTTGGTAACGGTCCTAAGCAGGGCGAAGCCTGGGCGGAAGCCCGACTGTTCGCGACACTGGATCTCAAGCCCGGCGACAGCATCGACGTTGGGCAGAAAACCCTGCGCCTGACCCGCGTGCTCACTTACGAACCGGACCGCGCCGGTGATTTCTACAGCCTTACCCCGCGAGTGCTGATCAGCCACGATGACCTCGAGGCGACCGGCGTGGTGCAGCCCGGCAGCCGTGTGCGCTATCGCGAGCTCTGGAGTGGCCCGAACGAAGCCCTGAGCCAGTACCGGGCAGCAATAGAGCCCGGACTGGAAGCCAACCAGCGCCTGGAAGACGCCCGTCAGGGCAATCGCCAGATCGGCGGCGCCCTCGGTCGCGCCGAACGCTACCTGAACCTGGCCAGCCTCGCCGCCGTATTGCTCGCGGGCGTCGCGGTCGCCCTCTCCGCCGCGCGCTTCGCCGCACGCCGCTATGACGCCAGCGCTCTGCTGCGCTGCCTCGGCCTGTCTCGTCGCGAAGCCCTCTTCCTATTTGGCATGCAGCTGGCGCTACTCGGGTTGTTGGCCAGCGCCCTGGGCGCGCTCCTGGGCTGGCTCGCACAAGCGGTCCTGTTCAAGCTGCTGGGCGGATTGCTCCCGGCAGTGATTCCCTCCGGCGGACTGGTACCGGCGCTGGCGGGTGTCGCCACCGGCCTGCTGGCCCTGGCGGGATTCGCCCTGCCGCCGTTGGCTGCGCTGGGCCGGGTGCCGCCACTGCGAGTCCTTCGCCGCGACCTGCTGCCATTGCCACCCAGCGCCTGGCTTATATATGGAGCCGCGCTGCTGGCCCTCGGGCTGATCATGTGGCGCCTGAGCCTGGACCTGAAGCTGACCCTCGCCCTGCTCGGCGGCGGCCTGATCGCAGCACTGCTGCTGGGCGGCGTGCTGCTGGCCGGACTGAAGGGCCTGCGCCGACTCCTGGCCAGTGCTGCCCTGCCCTGGCGCCTCGGCCTCGGCCAACTGCTGCGCCACCCGCTGGCGGCGGCCGGACAATCCCTTGCCTTCGGCCTGATCCTCCTGGCCATGGCGCTGATCGCGCTGCTGCGCGGGGAGCTGCTGGACACCTGGCAGAACCAGTTGCCGGAGAACGCTCCCAACCATTTCGCCCTCAATGTCCTACCCGCCGAGAAGGACGCTTTCGCCGGCCGCCTCGCAAGCCTGTCGCCCCATCCCGCACCGCTCTATCCAGTGGTGCCCGGCCGCCTCACCGCCATCAATGGCGAAGCCGTGCGCCAACTGGTGAGCAAGGACTCCCAGGGCGAACGCGCGGTACAACGCGACCTCAGCCTGACGTGGTCCGCCCAGTTGCCCAGCGACAATCGCCTGGTGGCGGGCCATTGGTGGAGCGACCTCCACGGCGGCGGACTGCCCGGTGTATCGGTAGAGGCCAAGCTCGCCGAAAGCCTTGGTCTCAAGCTGGGCGATCGGCTCACGTTCAGCGTTGGCGGCCTGCAACGTGATGCCCAGGTAACCAGCCTGCGCGAGGTGGACTGGGACAACTTCCAGCCGAACTTCTACATGATCTTCGCCCCGGATACCCTGGCTGACCTCCCCGTGACCTACCTCACCAGCTTCTACCTGCCACCGCGCCACGACCGCGAGCTCGTAGAACTGGCCCGCGCCTTCCCGGCGGTCACGCTGCTGCAGGTAGAGACAATCCTGGCGCAACTGCGCAGCATCCTCGCCCAGGTCACGCTGGCCGTGGAGTTCGTGCTGCTCTTCGTGCTTGCGGCGGGCCTGGCCGTGTTGTTCGCCGGCTTGCAGTCCACCCTGGATGAACGTATTCGCCAGGGCACGCTGCTCCGAGCCCTTGGTGCCGAACGCCAACTGCTGATGAAGGCGCGGCGCGCCGAGTTCGCGCTGCTGGGCGCCTGCAGCGGCCTGCTTGCAGCGCTCGGCTGCGAACTGGTCAGCGCCCTGCTCTACCGCTTTGCTTTCGACCTCAGCTGGCAGCCCCATCCCTGGCTGCTCCTCCTGCCGCTGGTGGGAGCCTTGCTGGTGGGTACCGCTGGCGTGATGGGCACTCGCCGCGCGCTCAACGCCAGCCCACTGACGGTCTTGCGCGAAGCTTGATAGGCTTTGCCTCCCGAAATTCCGCAGGACCACCATGAGCCGTTATCGTCCGCCCCGCACCGCCGGCACCCCCCTGATCACCCCGGAAGGCGAAGCCCGTCTGCGCGCCGAACTCCACGACCTGTGGCACGTGCGCCGGCCCAAGGTCACCCAGGCTGTGAGCGAAGCAGCCGCCCAGGGTGATCGATCGGAGAACGCCGAGTACACCTACGGCAAGAAGATGCTGCGCGAAATCGACAGCCGCGTGCGCTTCCTGACCAAGCGGCTGGAAAACCTCAAGGTGGTGCGCGAACGTCCGAGCGACCCCGACAAGGTCTACTTCGGCGCCTGGGTGACGCTGGAAGACGACGATGGCGAGCAGGCCCGCTACCGCATCGTCGGGCCTGACGAATTCGACCTGAAGCAGAACCTGATCAGCATCGACTCCCCTCTCGCTCGCGCCCTGGTGGGCAAGGCGCTGGATGCCGAAGTGCGGGTCAACACGCCTACCGGGGAAAAGACCTGGTACGTGGTCGAGATCGACTACCCGTAACGCCGTCCGATATCAGCGGCGGGTGATGAGTCCCTGCCGCGCCACCCGCACCAGTTGACCCAGCACTTCCGGTAGCTCTGCGGCCGAAGGCGCCTGGATCACAGCCATGTCGAAACTGTCGCTGGCAAAACGGGCAAGTGATTCACCGTCACGGGCGAACTGGATGAGGAGGTTGCGTGGACGGCCCCAACGCTTGGGCCAGCCTTCGAGATAACGCAGGAGTGTCGGCTGGTGGGAACCGCCGAGCAGGATTCGCGGATTGCGCAGTGCCAGCCCGGTGGTGATCGGGGCTAGTCGGAGCAGGGGTTGGGGACAGGTCATGGTGTCATGTCTCCGCCTCGTTGGGTCCCGCTGGGCAGCGGTGAGAGGCGACACCGAACCAGCGTTTTAGCGGTATTTAGAAGCCTCTGATGACTTCCGCGCCCCGCAAGTAGCTGACTAAATCGGCGCATGGGGCGACATCCTAGAGAAGCCCGCGCAATACTGTCAAGGCGACTCATTCGCCTTGGGAGACGCCCATGAGCACCCCGCCGCTGCGCCTGTTCTTCGCCATTCCCTGCTGCCCCCAACTGGCCCGTGACATCGTTGATTGGCGCGCCCGGAATCCGGTCGAAGGCAAGCCGGTTGCGCCGGAAAACCTGCACCTAACCCTCGCCTTCCTCGGCTCGCAACCCCGTGGCCAGGTGGAAGCCCTGGCAGCACTGGCCGCCAGCCTGACGCCCACGACATTCACCCTGCACCTGGACCGACTGGCGCGCTGGAAGAACGGCTTGCTGCACCTGGCACCGAGCAAAGTCCCACCGGCCCTGACCGACCTTGAGCGCAGCCTCCGCGAGCAGTTGCTGACCTTGGGCTTCACTCTGGAGACACGCCATTTCAAACCCCACCTGACCCTGGCCCGGCACTGCCCACGGCTGCCCTCCACCCCCACCCCAACCTTTGATTGGCCAGCGACCGAATTTGCCCTTTTTGCCTCGGAAAACACCGCCAAAGGCACGCGCTACCACGCTCTCGGACACTGGCCATTGCGGCCTCCGACCCCAGCCTGACGTTTCGCCGCGTAACAGCGAACTGGCAGCCATCTTCGGGTTAACGGATGTAAACATCCGCGAAAAGCCCAATCCAGAGCGCTCATCCTCGACGCGCGATGAATGGCATGGTTCCTGCCCTCGGCCCTGCTTGAAGTGCACGCCCAGGAAGGGCGTGGCCATGCCAGGGAATGCAGACAGGCCCTCCCACGCACAACATCGAGAGCGCACATGAAGAACAAGACCCTGCTCGCCCTTTGCCTTGCCACCGGGCTCGCCGCCACGGAACAGGCCCAGGCACTCTGGTTCGGCTCCAGCGGTTATACCCAGACCCGCTATCCCATCGTCCTCACCCACGGCATGCTCGGCTTCGACAGCATCCTCGGCGTCGACTACTGGTACGGCGTTCCCTCCGCGCTACGCCGCGATGGCGCGCGCGTCTACGTCACCGAAGTCAGCCAACTGAACACCACCGAAGCCCGCGGCGAAGAGCTGCTGGAACAGGTGGAAGAAATCGTCGCGATCAGCGGCAGCCCCAAGGTCAACCTGATTGGCCACAGCCACGGCGGTCCGACCATTCGCTACGTGGCGGCGGTGAGACCGGACCTGGTCGCATCGGCCACCAGCGTCGGCGCTCCGCACAAGGGTTCGGCCGCTGCCGACTTCATCCGCAATGTGCCGCCGGGCTCAGCCGGCGAGGTCGTACTAGCGGGCATCGTCAACGGCCTCGGCGCACTGATCAACTTCCTCTCAGGCAGCAGCAGCGATCTGGAGCAGAACGCCCTCGGCTCTCTGGAATCGCTGAACAGTCAGGGCGCGGCGGCCTTCAATGCACGTTTCCCGCAAGGCCTACCCACCACGGCCTGTGGCGAAGGCGCCTACCAGGTCAACGGCGTGCGCTACTACTCCTGGAGCGGAACCAGCCCGCTGACCAACGTGCTGGATGTCAGCGATGCCATGCTCGGCGCCAGTTCCCTGACCTTCGGTAGCGAAGCCAACGACGGACTCGTGGGGCGCTGCAGCTCGCACATGGGCAAGGTGATCCGCGACGACTACCGGATGAACCACCTGGACGAGGTCAACCAGACCCTGGGGCTGACCAGCCTGTTCGAAACCGATCCGGTCACCGTCTATCGTCAACAAGCCAACCGGCTGAAGAACGACGGGCTCTGAGCCCTGCCCGCGGAGCCTTTGGGCTCCGCACCTCCCTTGTCTGCCGAGAGCCCCAGTGAGAAGACTCCTGCTGCTGTTCCCGATTGCCTTCGCCGGCGCCCTGGCCATCCTGCTGCAATGGGGCGGCAAACCGGCACCGGCGGCATCCAGTGTGGCTCCAGCGGTCATGACAACCGCGACGTCTACTCCCCCTGCGCCGCCACCTGCCAGCCATAGCGAACCGCTCGCATCCTCGACGAAAGCGCCCACAACAAGGGCGATGCCGGCTTCACTTTCAGGAACGGCGGTGGACGGTCGTTTCCATCTCGACTCCGGCGGCAATCTCCTGATCACCGAAGACATTCGTCGAATCTTCGACTACTTCCTCAGCACCCAGGGTGAAGAACCACTGGCTGGCAGCATCCAGCGGCTGCGCGGCTACATAGGGCAACAACTGGACGCCCCGGCGGAAGACCAGGCCCTGGTGTTGCTCGACCAGTACCTCGATTACAAGCGCCAGCTGGTGCAACTGGAACGCGACATACCGCTGCTCGCCGACCTGAACGCCCTGCGCCAGCGCGAAGCAGCCGTGCAGGCATTGCGGGCAAGGATCTTCAGCACCGATGCCCACCAGGCGTTCTTCGCCAGCGAGGAGACCTACAACACCTTCACCCTGCAACGCCTGGCCATCCAGCGGACCAGCCTGGACCCGGCAGCCAAGGCCGCCGCCATCGACCAACTGCGCAGCGCCCTGCCCGATGAGCTGCAAGCCCTGGCGGCAAGCCAGCTACAGGCGGAACTCCGGGTCCAGGTCGGCGCACTCAGGGAGGCGGGCGGCAGCCCGGAGCAGATTCGCCAGCTCCGCCAGCAGTTGGTCGGCGCCGAAGCCACCATCCGGCTGGAAGCCCTCGACCAACAGCGCCTGCAATGGCAACAGCGGCTGCAGTCCTATCTGAAGGAGAGGTCTCGCATCGAAGCCAGCGAGGGGCTGAGCCAGAGCGACAAGGCAGCGGCCATCGCCCAATTGGAGGAAGAAGGATTCAATCCGCAGGAGCGCTTGCGCCTGCAGGCCGCCGCAGAACTCGCGGCAGCCAGGAAAAAGCAGCCCTGAGAACGCAGAAAGGCCCGCCGAAGCGGGCCTTTCTCTTTACCGGGTTCAGTTGCCCAGGTTGCGGTCCAGGGACATCTTGCCGGCGCCTTCCACCAGCAGGGTGGCGCTGATCAGGCCGAGAATCATCGCGTACTCGAAACCGCCGTTGGTGATGAAGAAACCGCTGGCCCAGTGCACGCTGAAGATCGCCACCACCATCGCGACGATCAGCGCCGCCGCAGCAGGACGAACCAGCAAGCCGATTACCAGGGCAAGGCCGCCGAAGAACTCGGCACTGCCGGCCATCAGGGCCATCAGGTAACCCGGGGTAAGGCCGATGCTTTCCATCCACTGACCAGTGCCCGCCAGGCCATAACCACCAAACATGCCGAAGAGTTTCTGCGAACCGTGGGCCATGAAAGTGAGGCCGGTGATGACGCGCAGCAGGGTGATGCCGTAGCCAGCGTTGGTGGCGAGGATGGATTTGATCGGGTTGCTCATCGAGGTGTTCCTTGTGTTGTGGGAGTCGATGAGCACAAGCTTAGTAGAATTTTTTGATATTAAAACCGGAAAATTCTCAGCCACACCATCGATTAATTCGATTATTTGCGTGCCTTGGTGGCCTTTTTCGAAGGCTCCAATAGATAACGCTCGCGATCGAAGGCCAGGTAGTACTTGTTCACGCTGTTGACGTAGCTGACAACGCCCATACCGGCCTGCTCAGCGGCGATGCGTTCCACCTGGAAAAACCACTGGTTGGGATTCAGGCCGCGTCGCCGGGCTTCCGCGCGCATGCCCTGGACTCGCTGCGGCCCCAGGTTGTAGGCGGCGAGCACGAAGGCCATGCGTTCGCGCTCCTCAAGCTGGGCGCTGGCGAAGAAGTTGCGCCGCAACATCGCCAGGTACTTGGCCGAAGCCTGCACGTTGTTATCGAGTTTCTGGATGTTCCCCACACCCACACTTCGCGCCGCCCCCGGAGTGATCTGCATCAGGCCGGTGGCACCGCTGGCGCCTCTGGCGGCCGGATTTAGGCTCGATTCCTTGTAGGCCAGCGCAGCCAGGTTCAGCCAGTCGAAATCGTGCTGGTCGGCGTAGCGCTGCAATACCGGGCGTACTCGCTCCAGGCGCTGGCGCTCGCGACGTGCGAGGGGGTTGTGGACCTTGTAGAGGCGCCGATAGACGCGCTGGAAAGCCGCATCCTGGTCGTCCGGCGCGCGGTATTCGGCCAGGAAGCGGTCGACGCTGGCCCGAAGGGTCGGTGCATCCCGGCGAACGAACCAGGTCAGGTCGCCCTGCCGGTCCAGTACTAGGTGCTTGTCGAGGCGTAGCTTGGGCATCACCTTGGCCCAGCGCTCGGCAATCGGCTGCTCCACCGCTGTCAGCGGAAAGATGCCGGCCTGGACCATTTCCAGCACATCCTCCACCGCCAGGGTCGGATCGACCCATTCGATGACGATGGGCGCCAGCTTGCGCCCGGCCAGTTTCTCGTTGACCTGGCGCAGCGCCTCACCGGCGGCACTGCCCACCGGCAGCGCGATGCTGCGTCCGGAAAGTTGTTCCAGCCGCTGATAGCGGCGCTGTCCCTGGCGGCTGACAAGCACCAGCGGCACGTCCTTGCGCAGCGGCGCGCTGGCGCTGACATTGGTACCCACGCCCTGGTACATCAGCTCACCGGGGGCCACGAGGTCGCCCTCGCCGCGCTGCAGCGCCGGGAGTAACTGGTCCTTCGACTTGGGGATGAGCTTCAGTTTGATTTCACGCCCGTCGCGGGCGTTGCGATTGAGGTACTGCTCGAAGGCGCGGACGCGGTGATATTCCACGCCTACCTGTTCGCCCTTGACCTCACCCGAGCTGTTGCGGCTCTGGTTCACCAGCACCTTGAGCACGCCACTGCGACGGATTTGCGCCAGGTCCCGGGCTTCGGCCGGTTGCTGCCAGACCTCCGGCGGCCCTGCAAGGCGCGCGCTTGCCATGCTGGGCAGCAACGCCAGCAGGCAGAGCAGGATCAGCAGCGGTCGCGTCATCGAATCTCCAGGGACAGGGCGTGGCGTCAGCGCGCGCATGAGCGTGTAGAGCTGCGCCGCGAATCCTTGGCTGGTAAGCGAGGGGCGCGGAGAGTGTCACAGCTTCGCCCCCGATGCCAGCCAAAGCGTGGCATTGACTTCAACATATGCCGCCAAGTTCCTGTAAATATTGATTTTTTTGAATTATTTCGAGCTTTGTTATGCTGCCCTGCTCCAATCCGAGGTAGCACCATGCAACTCATCGACATCGGCGTCAATCTGACCCACCCCAGTCTCGCCCGCGATGTCCGCGCCTTGCTGGAGCGCGCCCACGCAGCCGGCGTCTGCCAACTGGTGCTGACCGGCACCAATCTGGAAGACAGCGAAAAGGCCCTCCTGGCAGCCGAACAGCTGGACGAAAGCGGCCTGCGACTATTCAGCACCGCCGGTGTCCACCCCCACGAGGCGAGCGACTGGAACAGCGATGGCGAGCGCCAACTGCGTGTGCTCCTGGGTGAGACGCGGGTACGTGCGGTGGGCGAATGCGGGCTGGACTTCAATCGCGACTTCTCGCCGCGCCCGCAGCAGGAAAAGGCGCTGGAAGAGCAACTCGCACTGGCCGCCGAGTTGGGCAAGCCGGTGTTTCTCCATGAACGTGACGCCGACGAACGCCTGCTGGCCATCGTGCGGGAGTTTCGTGATCGCCTCCCCGCCGCCGTGGTGCATTGTTTCACCGGCGAGAAGCGTGCCCTCTACGGCTACCTCGACCTCGACCTGCACATCGGCATCACCGGCTGGATCTGCGATGAGCGCCGCGGCACTCACCTGCACGACCTGGTGCGTGACATTCCCCGCGGCCGCCTGATGCTGGAGAGCGACGCCCCCTATCTGCTGCCGCGCAGTCTGCGACCCAAACCCAAGCACGGACACAACGAGCCGGCCTTCCTCACCGAAGTGCTGCGGGAGGTGGCCCTGCATCGCGGGGAGAGCCAGGAAGAGCTGGCGCGCCACACCACCGCCTGCGCCCGCGCCTTCTTCGGTCTGCCAGCCGTCGACTGAACAAGGCTTTCCAGTGCCCTCTTGATTCGGATCAACTTCGGTAGGAAATTTCCGTCAGAAAATACTGGCAACTTGCCAATACTGTCCGAGTCATAAGAAGAAGATCATGGGTACCTGGATTCGCGATATTTCCCTCAGATACAAGTTCTGGGCCGTCAATGCGGTGGCCTTCTTCACCACCCTCCTGCTGGTCCTGCATGCCCTCTTCCTGGAGCAGCAGGGCCGCGCCGAGGATGCTCGCGCAGCCGCTGCGGACCAGGCACAACTGCTGCGCTCCTGGCCTGCCGACCAGGCCCTGCCCTCCTCGCCTCGAATCCTCACCTTCGACGCCGGCAGCGCACCGCAACTGCCCGGCGGCCAGGTGCTGGCCAAGGCCAGCGGCTGGGTTGCGCTTGAGCACAACGGCCTGTTGGGCAACGACCCCATCATCGGTGCCCAGGTTTTCGATCTCGCTGATGGCAAGCGCGTCGCCGTCCTGGCCAGCAACCCAAGCCTGATCCAGCTATTCGGTGCCCGTCTCGTGGAATACGCGATCTCCGTATTCCTGCTGATGGTCGCCCTGCTGGCGGCGTCGCAATTGCTGATCCGCTTCCTGCTCAGCCACCTCAACACCCTCAAGGACGTGATGCTCCACGTGGAGCGCAGCGGCGACCTTTCCGCCCGCGTCCCGCTGGACAGCCGGGATGAAGTGGGCCAGATGGCCAGCGCCTTCAACGCCATGCAGGCCGGATATGAGCGCGTGGTGAGCACAGTCGCCCAGGCCGTCGCCCGTCTCGATGAAGGCGCCGCACGGCTGGCCACCAGCATGGGTGAAGTGCGTCAGGGAATGCTCGGGCAACAGAGCGAGACCGACCAGGCCGCCACCGCCATCAACGAGATGTCGGCCACTGTCCACCACATCGCCCAGCACGCGGCGGACACCCGCGACCAGTCGCAGAATGCCGATCAATTGGCGGGTGCCGGCCAGCTCGTGGTGGAGCGTGTCGAACAGTCCATCTCCGGGCTTTCCTCCGGCGTGCAGCAGACTGCGGAAATGATCCAGCGACTGGCCGAGGACAGCCAGAAGATCAGCGGCGTGGTCAACGTCATCCATGGCATTGCCGAACAAACCAACCTGCTGGCATTGAACGCCGCAATCGAGGCCGCCCGCGCCGGGGAAATGGGCCGCGGCTTCGCCGTGGTGGCCGATGAAGTGCGCAACCTGGCCAAGCGCGTGCAGGACTCCACCGACGAGATCACCAGCATGATCACTGCGCTGCAGTCCGGCACCCGCGACGCCGTGGAATTCATGCGGGAGAGCTCGATCAAGGCCGACGACTGCGTGCAGGCCGCCCATGAGGCCGGCGCTGCCCTGGTCGCTATTACCGGGGCCGTGGCGCAGATGCGCGAGAGCAACACCCAGATCGCCGTGGCGGCCGAGCAACAGAGCCAGGTGGCCGAAGAAATGACCCGCGCCGTGGTGGGTATTCGCGACGTCACCGAACTCACCGTCGGCCAGACCGTGGAATCCGCCTCCACTAGCAACGAACTGGCGGGGCTGGCCAGTGAGTTGTCGCAGGCCATTCGCAAGCTCAAGCTGCGCGCCTGACCCGCCGCCGCAGGCTATCCCCACCATAGGAAGAAGGCATTCGCCGGCCCGCAAGGGCCGGACTATGCTGCCGTCATTCCCTTGAGGAGACGGTCATGGGCAAGCGACTTCCCAATCTGCATGCATGGCAATGGCGGACTTATTCCGACAACCACCAGCACCCCGCCAACCTGATCCTGCACATCATCGCGGTGCCGATCTTCATCGTCGCAGCACTGAGCCTGGCGAACGGCTTGTTCACCTTCAGCTTCCGCGCGCTGGTGCTGGGGGTGATCGGCATTCTCGCCTCGCTGGCGCTGCAGGCGCGCGGCCACAAGCTGGAGGCCGTGCAGCCGGAACCCTTCAGCGGTCGCAAGGACGCCATTGGCCGGCTGCTGGTGGAGCAGTTCATCACCTTCCCGCGCTTCCTGCTCAGCGGCCAGTGGTGGCGCAACTGGCGCAACAAGAAGCACTGACCACGAATGGTGGACCGGTAGAAACTGCTCCGCCCCACCCCTGTAGGTTGCGGCTGAGCTACGCGAAGCCCAACGGTGTGAACCTGATACCGCGCCACGTTGGGCTTCGCTGCGCTCGCGGAACGCCGCCCGGCCCAACCTACGGAAAGGCGCATCGTGCAATCAGCCGAACACCACCACCGTCTGCCGACTCATGGCGACCAGTTCGCCGTCGGGGGTCCACAGAGCCGCCGCCGCATGGCCATAGCCGTCACGGGCATGTTCGATGCGCGCGCGGTACTTGCACCAGTCGTGGGTATCCAGTTGCGGCAGTGGCTGCACGAACTCGATGGTCCAGGTCAGGGTGCTGCCCGGCGCGGGGGAAGGCAGATGCGGCACGGTAGCCGGCGGCCAGGCATCCACCAGGGCCAGCAGATGGGATTCGGTAATCGCCTCTTTAACCACGTCGCCACGGAAGCGTACCCACCCCCCCATGTCGCGCTCGCGGCTGTTGGAGAACGGCAGCCCGCCAATGGACCAGCGCATGGCCAGGTGGCGGGTGAACTCCGGGGTAACACCGGGGATGAAAGGCAGTTCGAAGCAGTCGGCGACCGGCTTCATCTCAGGGGCGGGCTCGGCTTCCAGCTGCACAACCGACTGGCGCGAACCACCGAAACTGCCCTGCACCAGCGCTACCACCTGGCCCTTCTGCACCACGCGGCAGAACACCTGGCTCACTGCCTTGCCTTCGCGCAGCAGCTCAGCCTCGAAGTTGGCCGGCACCTCCGGCTCCAATGGGCCGACGAAGGTCATGGCCAGGGAGCGCACCGGCCGGCCCGGCTCGGCCTTTGCGCGCATGGCTTCGAACGCCAGTGCAGCGACCACGCCACCGAAGGCCGCCCGTCCCTGCCCCCAGGTAGCGGGCACCACAATTTCGCTCGGATTGCTGCGAGCCGCCTGGATCAATTCGGAAAAAATCATCTGAAATCCCTGTAGTCAAACGCCCAGGCGGCGATCTTAGGGCATTGCCGCGCCGGCCCGAAAGGCGCGTCGCAGGGCTGCTACGCCAAGGCAAAGGGGAGAACAGCCAAGGCAGGGTCAACCAAGACGGCGCAGCAACTTCTCCAGCACCCGGTCCGAACGGACTTCGGCAGCATGCATGGCCACCTGCCAGGCACGAACTCGGGGGCGCAGGTCTGGCTCGTTTTCCGCGCGGGCCAGCCATTGGACGTGATCGTGCCAGTTGCCCAGGGCGGTCTGCGCACCCACCAGCAGCTGCCGGGTCCGAGGGGACAGTTCGACCAGATTCGGGTAAGCGTCCAGGCCATAGCGCAGGCGCTTGATCAGCAGGCGCAGGCGATGGCGGTCATGGGCCGGGGCGCGCAGGGCCTGCTCGACCTGACGGAGACTCTTGCCAAGGAATTTCTCGGATTTCTTGCGCAGCCCCGTCACCAGGCCTTCGCGATCACACACCCGCATCAGGTGAGGCCAGGCTTCGAGCACCAGCAACAGGCGCGTCAACTCCGGCGCTAGCAAGAACTGCGCATAGCCGCTGCGCAGCGCCCGCTCGCGATCCGGGACCAGCCGCTCCAGGCGATGACTGCGCAGTTCGATGATCAGCACTTCCAGATCCCGCAACGGGCTGCTCAGCCTCGCCAGGTCGGTCGCCGCCTGGTCCAGCACGTCCACCGCCGCAAGGCCGCGCAGCGGGTGCAACAGGCTGCGCAAACGCCGGGTCGCCACCCGCAGGTCGTGCAAGGCCTCGTCATCGGTACGCGCCACCAGACGCTCGGTACAGGCGCGCAGACGAATCTCGAGGGCAATGACCTGAGCGATCAGGTCGTCCAGCAATGCGGCCATCTGGCGTCTCTCCAGCGATCCGGCCCGGACGGGCAGCGTATTACTCAGCATGGATCATCCGCGTACGCCCCGCAGGCGCCAGGGCAATGACTTGCGCAACTCGCTCAGCATTCGCTGCGGGTCGGCCCCCTGGTGGGCGGCATAGCGGCTGGCTTCAAATGCAGCTGCGAAGGCACGGATCTGCTCGGCCTGCCGGGGCAGCTCGCGACTGGCGCGCTCGGCGAAGGCGCGCGGCCCCTCCCCCGTTCCGCGCGACACGCCATGGCGTGCCAGCAAGCGCTCGAACGTCTGGAACTGGCGCAACTGCGGGTCACGCTCACGGCGCCAGGGCGCGAACAGGAACAGCGCCAGTACTGACATCAGTACTGCCCCGGCGCCCACCAGCCCGACGCCCAGGACGCGGCCGTCCTGGGCACCGAACCAGCGCTGCACCAGCTCCACCTGGGCCTCCCCCTGATAACCCAGCACCCAGCGCTGCCAGCCGTAGTTGAGGTTGTCCCAGGCCAGCCGCACCTGGTTCAGCCAGGACACCTGTCGATAGCGCAAGGGGGACAAGGGCGAGCCTTCGAGGAAGCTCTGCTCGCCGGATAGAGCCTCTTCCAGACCGCGCTCGATGCGGCTCGGCGCCACCTGGAAGGTGGGGTCGACGCTGATCCAGCCACGCTCCGGGAGCCAGTACTCCACCCAGGCATGGGCGTCGAACTGGTGCACCAGCACATAGTTGCCGGCGGGATTGAGTTCGCCGCCCTGGTAGCCAGCCACCACACGCGCCGGGATGCCGGCCGCGCGCAGGACGAAGGTCATGGCGCCGGCGTAGTGCGCACAGAAGCCCCGTCGCGTATCGAAGAGGAACGCATCGATATTGTCCTCCCCCAGGGGCAGCGGCTTCAGGGTGTAGACATAGGGCTCACGATTGAAATGCGCCAACAGTGCGTCCACCAGTCGTTGCGGGTCCGCATGTTGCCGCTTGAGCTCGGCGGCCCAGGCCCGAGCGCGGGGCTCACCCTGCTCCGGCAGTTGCAGGGACCGACGCAATGCCTCCGGGTTTCCCGCCGGCTCGCGCACCGCCCCAGGCCAGGACGTGACCTGGTAGAGCAATGTGCGATCCACGGGCTTGCGGCGCTCCAGACGGAAGTCGGCCCGGCTGCGCACGTCCTGGTCGCGGGTTTCGGCTACATCCAGCCCGAACAGCCACGGCCGTCCACTGGGTTGCATGACGATGCTGTAGCGCAGCGGCTCGCCTTCCTTGCGCCAGTCCGCCGCCGGACCGAACTGAGAGCCTAACGATTGCGACCAGCGGCGGCCGTCGAAGCGCTCCAGGGTGAGCGCACGCCAGTAGAGCTGGCTCATGGGCGGTACCGTGCCTTCGAAGCTGGCACGGAAGGCCAACTCGCCGGAACGGCTGAGTTCGGCGACGTCCGCCGGGCTCATGGCATCTGCCAGACCAGTGACGCCCTTGTCGTTGGGCAGCGGCAAAGACCAGAGCGGGCCCAGGCGCGGGAAAAACAGGAACAGCAGCAGCATCAACGGCGCGGCCTGCAAGAGCAGGCTGCCGGCGGCCTTCAACGGCACCAGTGGATGCTCCGCGAAGCGGCTCTGTTGCAACCCCACCAGGGCGGCCAGCAAGGCGCAGAGAGGAAGCAGGCTGTAGAGGGCCGCGAGCATGCCGTCGTTGAACAGGTACGCGGTCACCTGGGTGAAGAACCCCAGCAGGACCAGCACCAGCGCATCGCGCTGGCTGCGCAACTCCACCAGTTTGAGGATGAACACCGCCACCAGCAGCACGACGGCCGCCTCCAGCCCCACCAGCGTGCCCCGCGACAGGAACACCCCCAGGGCCACGGCGAGGATGAGCCCGGCCTTGACCAGGCCACTGGGGTACCGGGAGCGCATGCGGAAGATCTGGATGCGCCAGCCGGCGCACCCCAGCCACATGGCGATGATCCACAGCGGCAGGTGCGGCAGCAGTGGCAGGATCACCAGCACCTGCGCCACCAGCAGCCAGGTGAGGCCGATGCGGGTGATGGGCAGGCTGGACTTCATCGCGGCGTCCCGAACAGGGCCAGGGCACGGAGGCAGGCTTCGCGGTGGGCGTCCCCGGTCTCCGGTGCCAACTCCTGCCCGCCCAGCCGCAGGCCGAAAGGCTGGCCACGGGAGGAGAACTGCAACACCCAATGGCACAACAGGCTGAGGCGCTCTTCGAGGTCACCGTTCATCTGGTCCAGGTCGAGCCAGAGATCACGCCCGGCCAGTGCGGCGAAATCCTTCACGAACAGGCCCTGCCCTCGCGAATAGGCCTTCCAGTGCAAGCGCCGGCGCGAATCGCCTGGCTGATAGGCACGCAAACCCTGGTAGTCGTCCGCTCCGGCGCCGAGCACGTGCTGGCCGTCTTCACCGTCATCTTCGCCGCGTCCCGGTATCAACGGCAGGTCGCCCTCCAGCGGACGCGGGTAGACCAGCAGCGCCTGATCCAGGTCCACCCAGCTCCAGGCCACCAGCAACCCGAGGGGATAGCGACTCTCGACCCGCAGGCGCCTGGGTCGCAGCCAGCCACGACGTTCGGTGGGAAGGTGCAGCTCCACGTCGCAGGCGCCCTTGGCCGCCACGTCCTGGACCTGCAAGGGCAAGGGTGGCCAGCCAATCGCGATGGCCTGGTGTTCACGGCGGGTACTTTCCAGGGTGACGTGGAAGTGCGCCTGTTCGCCGAAAAATACCGGGGCACCGCCCGCCGCCTTGAGGTTCAGCCCCGACAGGTTGCGGAAGGTATGCAGGATGGCCACCAGGAAAACCGACAGCAGCAGGAAGGTCAGCCCGTAGGCCAGGCTGTTCTGGTAATTGATCGCCACCAGCAGCATGGGCACCAGCGCCACTCCGAAGGCGGCGCCGGCACGGGTCGGCAGTATGAAGATGCGCCGCTGGTCGAGGCGCACCTGATTGGCCCGCGGGATGCGCCGGGCCAGCCAGCGGTCGACCTGGACCTCCAGCATCAGAGCGCCGGCACTTCGCGCAGCAACCACTGCACCAGCGCGCCGCCACCGTGGCCGGAGGGATCAGCGCGCTCGCGCAGGCGGTGGCCCACGACCGAGGGCAGTACGGCCTGGACGTCTTCGGGAATCACGTAATCGCGCCCCGCCAACAGCGCCCAGGCACGGGCGGCAGACAGCAGCGCCAGGCTGGCGCGCGGCGACAGTCCCCAGGCGAACTGCGGCTGGCTACGGGTGGCATCCACCAGGCGCAACACGTAGTCCACCACGGCATCGCGGGCTATCACCTTGGGTACTTCGGCCTGGATCAGACCCAGTTCGGCATGGGTGAAGACAGGTTCCAGGCGCGGCAACAGTTCGCGGCGCGACTCCCCCTGCAGCAACGCCTTCTCCGCCGCCTTGGCCGGATAGCCGAGGGACAAGCGCATGAGGAAGCGGTCCAGCTGCGACTCCGGCAAGGCGAAGGTGCCGCCCTGGCTCGCCGGGTTCTGGGTGGCGATGACGAAGAAGGGCTCCGGCAATGGCCGGGTCGCGCCCTCGATGGTCACCTGCCCCTCTTCCATGGCCTCCAGCAATGCGCTCTGGCTCTTGGGCGTGGCGCGGTTGATCTCGTCGGCCAGCACCAGCTCGGCGAACACCGGGCCGGGGTGGAAGACGAACTGGCCACTGTCCTTGTCGAAGACCGAGGTACCCAGGATGTCGCCGGGCAACAGGTCGGAGGTGAACTGGATGCGCTGGAAGCTCAGCCCCAGCACCTTGGCCAGGGCATGGCCCAAGGTGGTCTTGCCCATGCCGGGCAGGTCTTCGATCAAGAGGTGTCCACGGGCCAGCAGGCAGGTCAGGGCCAGGCGTACCTGTGCCTCTTTGCCCAACAGCACCTGATTGACCGCGTGCAGGCAGGCATCCAGTTTGGTTCGCATTCGTCGCTCCCTGTGCAATGCGACGATGCTACTGGCAGGCCGGGCGATGGCAAAGCGCCCGGCAAACTTTACTTATGAAACTGTGCGTCAGCTCGCTGCGGCGGCCTCGGCGTGCAGGTCGCCGGAGAGGAACAACGAGCCTTCCTGGAACAGGTGCGGATAGACAGTCTCCAGGTGGTCGAAGAACAGCGCCTCAGGCAGATCGGCGAACTGGCCGTGGTCCGCCAGGTACTCCATGTAGCGCTCACCCTGGTTATTGAAGGGATGGAAGATGCTGTCGCTGTACCCGTCGAACTCCAGCGGGGCCACGTTGAACAACCGGCACAGCGCCAGGTTGAAGGCCGGCGTGGCCTTGACCCAGCGACCCTCGAGGTACAGCTCGGTGTAACCGTGCATGGCGAACACCTCGCTGCGCAGCAGTTCCAGCAGCCGGGGCGTGGCCAGGTGATTGCGCACATCGGCCAGGCCGATGCGCGCGGGAATACCGCAATGCCGCGCGCAAGCAGCCAGCAGGATCGCCTTGGGCACGCAGTAGGACTCCCCCGCCGCCAGGGCATGGCTGGCCTTCAGGGTCTCGGGATTGCGGCTGAACACGTAGGGGTTGTAGCGAACCTCGTCGCGCGCCGCGAGGTACAGGCTGACGGCCGTATCGACGGGGTCGCGGCTGGTGCCACGGTGTCTTTGCGCGAACTCGACCACCAGGGGGTGGTCACTATCAACGAAGCGGCCGGGTTCCAGATAGTGCTGCATGGGGGATCTCCTGCGGACATGGCGCCCAGTCTATCCAGCCCGTTTTCCCTGCGGACACGACATTCCGGCCAAGTTTGGCTCTCCTGTCGCCATGGTCCTGGTTGGTGACCAGGCTCGTGGCGCGCTCGCCACCATCAAGGAGGATCGCTCATGTTGTTCTTCTGGTTGCTCACCCTGGCCCTGGGCATCGCCTGCCTCGCCCATCGCCGTACCGCGCCGTTTCCCGCCCTGGGCCTGGTGGCCGGCTTCCTGCTGCTGATGGGTTTCTTCAGCCACGCCCCGGGCTGGCTGTTGCTCCTGCTCTGGCTGGGCTGGCTCGCCACCGCCCTGCCCCTGGCAATGCCGGAACTGCGCCGCCGCTGGCTCAGCGCCCCCCTGTTCGCCTGGTTCCAGCGGGTGTTGCCGCCCATGTCGGAGACCGAGCGCGATGCCATCGAGGCCGGCACCGTCTGGTGGGATGGCGAGCTGTTCATCGGCCGGCCGGACTGGCGCAAGCTGCTGGATTCGCCCCGCCCGCAGCTGACGGAGGAAGAACAGGCCTTCCTCGATGGCCCCACCGAGGAACTCTGCGCCATGGTCAGCGACTGGGAGATCGGCCAGCAGATGGACCTCCCAGCCAAGGCCTGGGCGCACATCAAGCAGCACGGCTTCTTCGCCCTGATCATCCCGAAGGAATATGGCGGCAAGGGCTTCTCCGCCTATGCCCATTCCCAGGTGGCAATGAAACTGGCGACCCGCAGTGCCGACCTCGCGTCCACCGTGATGGTGCCCAACTCCCTCGGCCCCGCCGAACTGCTACTGCACTACGGCACCGACCAGCAGCGCCAGCGCTACCTGCCGCGCCTGGCGAGCGGCGCGGACATCCCCTGCTTCGCCCTGACCGGTCCGCTGGCCGGGTCGGACGCCGGCGCCATGCCGGACCTGGGCATCGTCTGCAAGGGGCAGTGGCAGGGTGAGGAAGTCATCGGCCTGCGCCTGACCTGGGAGAAGCGCTACATCACCCTCGGCCCGGTAGCCACGCTCCTCGGCCTTGCCTTCAAGGCCTACGACCCGGAGCACCTCCTGGGGGACGTGGAAGACCTCGGCATCAGCCTGGCGCTGGTCCCCACCGACACCCCCGGCGTGGAGATCGGCCGGCGCCACCTGCCCCTCGGCGCCGCCTTCATGAACGGCCCCAACTCCGGCAAGGATGTGTTCGTGCCGCTGGACTTCGTCATCGGTGGCCAGGCCATGCTCGGTAAAGGCTGGATGATGTTGATGAACTGCCTCTCGGTGGGCCGTTCGATTTCCCTGCCGGCAGCGGCCACCGGCGCGGCCAAGTTCACCAGCCTGGTGACCGGCCAATACGCCCGCATCCGCGAGCAGTTCAATGTGCCCCTGGCAGCATTCGAAGGGGTTCAGGAAGCCCTGGCGCGCATCGCCGGCAACGCCTGGCTGATGGACAGCGCGCGAATCCTCACCGCCAGTGCAGTCGACCTGGGGGAAAAGCCCTCGGTACTTTCGGCCATCCTCAAGTACCACCTCACCGAGCGCGGCCGCGAATGCATCGGCCACGCCATGGACGTGCACGGCGGCAAGGGCATCATCCTCGGCCCGAACAACTACCTCGGTCGCGCCTGGCAGGGCGCCCCCATTTCCATCACGGTGGAAGGCGCCAACATCCTCTCGCGCAACCTGATGATCTTTGGCCAGGGGGCCATCCGCTGCCATCCGTTCGTACTCAGGGAAATGGCCCTGGCCAGCCGTGAAGATCGCCACCAGGCCCTGGAAGAGTTCGACCAACTGCTGCTCAAGCACATCGGTTTCACCGTGGGCAATGCCGCCAGCAGCCTGCTGCTGGGCCTGAGCCTGGGGCGCATTGGCGATGCTCCCGGCGACAACCTCAGCCGCCCTTACTTCCGCGCCCTCGACCGCCTGGCCGCGGCCTTCGCCCTGCTCGCCGACAGCAGCATGCTGTTGCTCGGCGGCGAGCTGAAACGCCGGGAGAGGCTGTCCGCGCGCCTCGGCGACGCCCTCAGCCATCTCTACCTGGCCTCGGCGGCACTCAAGCGCTACCACGACCGCGACTATCCCGAGCACCTGCAACCCCTGGTGCGCTGGGCCCTGGAGGAAAGCCTGGGCAAGGCCGAGTCGGCCTTGGACGGACTGCTGGACAACTTCCCCAACGCCATCGCGGGCGGCCTGTTGCGGGTGCTGGTGTTCCCCCTCGGCCGTCGCCATCCAGGCCCATCGGACGCATTGGACGCCGAGGTCGCCGGGGTGATCGGTCGCGACCGAGGCGACCCGGCGCTGGAGGAACTGCTGACCGGCTGCTACCGCCCGCAATCCGCCGACGACCCGGTAGGCGCCCTGCAAGTCGCCATCGACCAGATCGGCCGCAGCCGCCCCCTGCTGCACAAGCTTCAAGCGGCGCTGAAATCCGGCCAGTTGCGACCTGCACCGGGTGAGCCGCTGGTGGACGCAGCCCTGGCGGCAGACCTGCTGGATGCGGAGGACGCGCAACAGGTCCGTGCCGTCGAAGCGGCCCGGCGGCGGGTGATCGACGTCGACGATTTCGCCAAGGAGGAATTGCACCTCCGCGAGGGCGGCATCCGCTGATTCCCGCGGGCACGACAGCGGGCGCGCGGGGCCTTATACTCCCGCGCCCGATTCAGCTTCAGGACATCCGCCATGGCCAATCCCTACCTCGACCACCACATCGCCCTGCTCGCCCACCTGCGCAGCATCCTGGTCGCCCTGGGCGAGGCCGAACAGGTTCCCGAGGAGAACCACGCCCTCTTCGTCGAGCGCTTCGACGAACTGATGAGCGAGCTGCCGCGTGACCCGGAAGGCAGCCTCTACCTGGGCCAGGACCTGATCGGCCAGGTTTTCCATCGCTATCCGCAGATCGCCCACCTGGTGCCGCGCGACCTGCTCTGGTTCTTCGGTGGCGACTGCCTGCACTTCATGCCCGATGAAGAAATCGACCTCTACCAACGTCTCGATGAGCGCCGCTACGAGGCCGAACAGAACGACGAGCCCTTCGACTGGAACCAGGAAAAGCAATTGCTCGCCCTGCCGGCAGACGGCAACAAGCACTGAGCCCTCCGGGGCGGCGCCTGTGCCGCCCCTCCCCGCCTTTCTCCCCCGCACCGCCATCCATCGCCCACCGCCCCAAGCCGATTGCGGCACGGCGCCAGCCTCTGTCATAATTGCGAATAATTCTTAAACACTTTTCCCAGTTATTCTCAATGAGGTCAGCGTGTCGGCCGGTGATCCCGCGAACCCGCATCTGGTAGGGCTGCTTTACCGAGACCATCGTGATTGGCTGTTCCACTGGCTACGCAAAACGGTGCAATGCCCCCACCGCGCTGAAGACGTCAGCCAGGACACCTTTCTGCGCCTGCTCGCCCGCGCCGATCTGCAACCGCCCCGCGAGCCTCGCGCCCTGCTGGCGACCATCGCCCGCGGCTTGCTGGTGGACCAGTTCCGCCGCAACGACCTGGAACGCGCCTACCTGGAAGAACTGGCCCAAGCCCCGCAGGACCTGCACCCGAGCCCCGAGGACCAGGCACTGATCCTGGAAAGCCTGCGGGAGATCGATCGCCTACTCGGCCAGCTATCCAGCAAGGCGCGCGCCGCCTTCCTCTATAACCGCCTCGACGGGCTTGGCCACGCCGAGATCGCCGAGCGCCTGGGCGTTTCCCCATCACGGGTTCGCCAATACCTGGCCCAGGGCATGCGCCAGTGCTACATCGCCCTGTACGGGGAGCCGGTATGAGCCGGGTTTCTGCACGCGCGCTGGATGAGGCCATCGCCTGGCAACTGTGCCTGGATTCCGGCGAGGCCACCGACCAGGAGCGCCATGAGTTCCGCCGCTGGCTGGGAGCGCACCCGGAACACGCGCAGGTCTGGCAGCAACTGGCGGGCATCGACCAGCACCTCTCAGCCGCCGCTCCCGGCCACGCCCGTCGCGCCTTGCTGCGCAGCGGTGGCGTGCGTCGGCGCAGCCTGCATCGTGTCGCCGGCAACGCCCTTGCCCTGGTACTGGCGGTGGGCCTGGGGCTCGGCCTGCTGGCCCAGCAGCGCCCCCTCGGTGATTACCTGGCCGATGAAATGACCACCAGCGGCCAACATCGCGAACTGCGCCTGGCGGACAAGACCATCGTGCAGCTCAACAGCCGCACGGCGCTGGATATCGACTTCGATGGCCCGCAGCGCCGGCTCTACCTGCGTAGCGGCGAAATCCTGGTGAAGACCGGCCACGCCGATTCGCGCCCGTTCTTCGTCTATACCGACCAGGGTCGCCTGCAGCCGCTGGGTACCCGCTTCCTGGTGCGACGCGAGGGCGATTCGACCCGCCTGATCGTGCTCGAATCGGCGGTCGCCGCCGAGCCGCGCAGCGCGTCCGGCGAGCGCATCATCCAGGCCGGCGAACAGGTACGCATCGACCGCCAGCACCTCGGCCCAACCCAAGCCGCGCCGGTCGGAGCCGAAGCCTGGAGCCACGGCATGCTGGTGGCCGACGACATGCCGCTGGCGGAGCTGATCGACAGCCTGGGTGAATACCGCAGCGGCTACCTGGGCCTGGACCCGACCCTGGCCAACCTGCGCATCAGCGGCGTGTTCCCGCTGAACGACAGCGACAAGGCCCTGGCCGCCCTGCCTCCGAGCCTGCCGGTGCGCATCGAGCGCTTCAGCGACTGGTGGGTGCGCGTGGTACCGGCCAAGGACTAGACCCGAACGCAGCCCATCAGTCCATCGATGGGCTGCGTGCCTCGACCCGCACCACAAAAAACCTCAAGCACAACGACGAAAACGGCCGAAAAGGTCCATTCGCCCCACACAAGATGAGTCCAGGGACGGGCCAGAAAATTTTTCTCCGTCCCCCTGTCACTTTTCGATTCTGGCTCGGCAAGAAGGCATTGAGACGATTTCTCACTTAGGAGATGTTCGCAATGCACCTTGCTTCCGCCCCGTTCCGACGTACCTTGCTGGCGCTGGCCGTCACCCTCGGCGGCCTGTCCACCCAGGTACTGGCCGAGACCTACCAACTGCCGTCCGCCTCGCTGGCCAGCACCCTGAATCGAATCGCAGCGGATGCGGGCATCGTCATCAGCATCGACCCGGCCCTGACCGCCGGCCGTACCGCGCCCGCCGTACAGGGTGAGCTCACCCCGCTGCAGGCGCTGTCCCAGGCCCTGCAGGGCAGCAACCTGCGCCTGGTGCAGAACGGCGCCGACAGCTACAGCCTGGCGCCCTTGGCCGACGAGGTAATGAACCTGCCGGACGTGAACATCGACGGCAGCCGCAACTACGAAACCGCCTGGGGCCCCACCACCGGCATGGTCGCCAGCCGCACCGCCGCCGGCACCAAGACCGACACCGCGATCAACGAGATTCCCCGTTCCATCTCCGTGATCACCCGCGAGCAACTGGATTCGCGCCCCACCCTCAACCTCAATGACTCGCTGCGCTACACCGCCGGCGTGATGAGCAGCGGCTACGGTTCCGATTCCCGCGCCGACTGGCTGAAGGTGCGTGGCTTCGTGCCGACCCAGTTCCTCGATGGCCTGCCGCTGCCGGTCGGCTCCTTCGCCAACCCGAAGATCGAGCCCTGGAACCTGGAGCGCATCGCCGTGTTGCGTGGCCCGGCCTCTTCCGTCTACGGCCAGACCCCGCCCGGCGGCCTGCTGGACATGGTCAGCCGCCGCCCCCAGGAGGAACAGGCCAATGAGGTGGAGCTGCAGGCCGGCAGCAACGAACACAAGCAGATCAACTTCGACAGCACCGGCAAGATCGACGATGCGGGCCAGTTCCTCTACCGCGTCAGCGGCACCGTGCGCGACAGCAACACTCCCATCGATCACATCCCGGACAAGCGCTACAACATAGCGCCCAGCCTGACCTGGAACATCAACGAAGACACCCGCCTGACCTTCCTCTCGCAGTACACCCGCGACGATACGGGCATCACCGGCCAGTTCCTGCCGCTGCAAGGCACCAAGATCGATTCGCCCTTCGGTGATATCTCCCACCACAAGAACCTGGGCGAGCCGGACTGGGACTTCTACGACCGCACCTACTACGCGCTGGGCTACTCCTTCGAACACCGCTTCAACGATGTCTGGCAGTTCCGCCAGAACCTGCGTTACACCAAGAGCGACCTGGAATTCCAGGCGGTGAACGTGGCCACCTTCAACAGCATCGACGCCGACGGCAACGTCAACCGCGAATCCGGCATCGTCGACGAAGACATCAGCCAGTTCGCCGTGGACAACAACTTCCAGGCCGATTTCAGCACCGGCGAGCTGGACCACACCGTGCTGCTCGGCCTCGATCACCAGCGCGCGAACACCAACTACCGCTGGCTCTACGGCATGGGTGTACCACCGATCAACGTGAACAACCCGATCTACGGGGCGGACATGTCCGGTGTCACCTACTTCACCATGCAGGACTTCAACCAGAAGACCTACCAGACCGGCCTCTACATCCAGGACCAGATCGCCCTGGACAACTGGCGCCTGACCCTCGGCGGCCGTGAAGACTGGGTGCACACCGGCACCGAATTCTTCAACAAGAACGACGCCACCAATACCCAGCGGGACGCTGCCTTCAGCGGCAACGTGGGCCTGAGCTACCTGTTCGACAACGGCATCACCCCGTACTTTTCCTACGCCGAGTCCTTCCAGCCCGCCATCGGCGCCAACGTCGACAGCACCGTCTCCTTCGAACCCACCGAGGGCAAGCAGTACGAAGTCGGCATCAAGTACCAGCCCCCCGGTACCGACGCCATGCTGACCGCCGCGGTCTACGACCTGAACCAGACCAACGTCAGCGTCACCGAAGGCAGCGTGACCCGCCAGATCGGCGAGCTGGAGATTCGCGGCCTGGAGCTGGAAGCCACCGCCGACGTCACCGAAAACCTCAAGCTGGTGGCTTCCTACAGCTACACCGACAGCGAAATCCAGAAGGGACCAGACAAGGGCAACCGCATGGCCCAGGTGCCACGCAACCAGGCCACCGCCTGGGCCGATTACACCTGGCACAGCGGCGTCCTCGACGGTTTCGGCGTGGCCGGTGGCGTCCGCTATGTCGGCGACAGCTACGGCAACACCGCCAACACCTGGCTGGGCCACACCGGCTCCTACACCGTCTACGACGCCTCCGTGCACTACGACCTGGGCCGCCTGGACAGCTCGCTGCGCGGTGTTTCCGTCGCGGTGGACGCGAAGAACGTGTTCAACAAGGAGTACCTGTCTACCTGTGACGGCTACTGGTGCTACTACGGTGACGAACGCACCGTGGTCGGCAGCGTGAACTACAAGTTCTGAGCCTCGCGCGATCGCGAACAAGGGCTGCCCCGGCGGGCAGCCCACGCAACAGGGATTCGCCATGCAAAGCAGCACCATCCGTCGCTGGTCCAGCGTCCACACCTGGACCAGCCTGATCTGCACCCTCTTCCTGCTGATGCTCGCCCTCACCGGCCTGCCGTTGATCTTCCACCACGAGCTGGAACACCTGCTGGGTGAAGCGCCCGAACTGCGCGAGATGGCGCCGGACACACCGCATATGGGCCTGCAGCAGCTGGTGGAGGCCGCCCAGCGCCACCGCCCCGGCGAGGTGGTGCAGTACCTGGGCTTTGAAAAGGACGAACCCAACGGCGTGGTCGCAATCACCGCCGCCACCGCCGGCACCGAACCCAACTCATCCCACACCTTCATGCTCGACGCCCGCACCGGCGAGCCGGTGGCCATGCCGGCTGCCAACGGCGGCGTGCTGATGTTCATCCTGCGCCTGCACGTCGACATGTTCGCCGGGTTACCCGGCAAGCTGCTGCTGGCCTTCATGGGCGTGCTCTTCGTGATCGCAATCGTTTCTGGCGTGGTGCTCTATTCGCCCTTCATGCGCCGCCTGAAGTTCGCCGAAGTGCGGCACCAGCGCGCCACCCGCACCCGCTGGCTGGACCTGCACAACCTGATCGGCATCGTCACCCTGACCTGGGCGCTGGTGGTGGGCCTCACCGGCGTCATCAGCGCCTGCGCCGACCTGCTGATCAGCGCCTGGCGCCAGGACGCCCTCAGCGCCCTGGTGGAGCCTTACCGAAATGCGCCGCCGCTCACCGATCGCGCCCCGGCAGATAACGTCCTGAAGATTGCATCCGAAGCCTTGCCCGGCATGCAGGCGGACTTCATCGCCTTCCCCGGCACCCGCTTCTCCAGCGAGCATCACTACACGGTATTCATGGTCGGCAGCACGCACCTCACCGCCCACCTGTGGACGCCAGTGCTGATCGATGCCCGCACCCTGGAGGTCACCGCCGTGGCCCATCGCCCCTGGTACATGGACGCCCTGGCGATGTCACAGCCGCTGCACTTCGGCGACTACGGTGGTCGTCCCATGCAATTGCTCTGGGCCGCGCTGGATATCCTCACCATCATCGTGCTCGGCAGCGGCCTGTACCTCTGGTGGGTTCGCCAGCGCCGCAGCGCCGGGCAGCGCTCGACCGAGGCGGCAACGGCATGAACTGGCGGCAATCGACCTTCGTCCTGCCCACGGTCATCGGCCTGCTCTGCACCCTGGGCCTGTTCAGCGCACTGGTGGGCGACAGCTGGTGGGACGCCCTGTCCTGGCTGGGTCTTGGCGTACCCGCCGCGCTCGGCACCTGGCCGCTGTTGCGCCGACTGCGCGAGTAGGCTTTCTCGCTCGCGCCACCCAGCCCGAGATGATTCGAGAGATGCAAAAAAGCCCGCCTGGCACTGCCGGGCGGGCTTTTTTGATGGGGTGCGAAATGCGCTGGAGGGCCGTGAAGAATGACGCCAGCCAGCGCCTCGAATCAGCCCTGCTTGGACAGTTCGGCGCGTTGTTTTGCAGCGACAGCTTCTTGCTGCTTCTGCTCTTTCAGCTGGACCTGTGCCAGGCGGGCCTGCCAGCGTGCCGTTGTACGATCGGCACCACCAGAAGCCATGGCCGCGGTGGCCGAAAGGGCGATGGTCAGGGCGGAAGCAAGGGCAATAACAGATTTCATAATCAAACTCCGGACAACAAAAAAGGCAAAACAGAAACGATCTGCGGGAGCCTCCTCGGCCAACTCGACTGACTGGACGGCTACGACCCAACGATCGATCTCGGAAAATAGGACCGGCCCAAATGCACTTCGTTCGCTAGCTAACGAAGTGCATCGCGCCGTAGCCCCTGGAAAAATCCACTACCTACTTGGGTCTAGAGCGGCGCGAGCCGCCCGTCGGGCGACCCGCTGAAGACCCTCTGAACGGCAAGCTGAGAACGCTACTTCCAGCATGCGGACTCCGACCTCGCACGCACCACGCAAGGCCGGCACTTCTGCCAAAATTCACGAATAACCGGAAACCCCGCTTCAAAAGAAGGGGAGCATCACTAGACTGCGGGGCACACCAACAAGACTGCCGGAGCAGCCATGAGCCACGACACCCAGGCGTTTCGCGACCGCTATCGCGCAGGCATCCACCCCCTCTACAACGTCTGGTTGCATGGCGGCTTCGTCCTGCTCTACGGCGTCGCCTGCCTGGCTTTCTTCATCGGCCACCTGGGTGAGGTGAAACCCTGGGAGTGGCTGGTGGTGCCGGCTGCCCTGGTGTTCTTCAACTGGGGCGAATACTCCATCCACAAGAACCTGGGCCATCACAAGACGCGTGTTGGCGGGATGTTCTACAAGCGCCACACCGGCGACCACCACAGCTTCTTCGTCGCTGGGCGAATGACCTGGGAATCGGCCCGGGATTGGCGGGTGATCCTCTTCCCCGCCTGGCTGATCGTGTTCTACAGCGTCGGCCTGTTCGCCGCCTGGTGGTTGCTGTCCCTGGTCAACACCAACGTCGCCGCGCTGTTCTCCACCACCCTGTTGGCCGGGTACTTGAGCTACGAGGTCTTCCACGCCTGCGAGCACCTGCCAGCCGACCACCCGATCTCGCGCCTGCCCTGGATTCGCCACATGCGCCGCCTACACGAGCTGCACCATCGCCGCGACCTGATGCAGACCCACAACTTCAACCTGGTTTTCCCGCTGATGGACTGGCTCAAGGGGAGCCTGCACTGGGAGCCAACGGAACAGGAGTGCGCCATGACCCGACTGCAGCACGAAGTGGAAATCGACCGCAGCCCCGAGCGGGTCCTGGCCTATGCAGCCACCGTCACCCGCTGGCCGGAATGGCACCCCTCCTCACTGCGTGTGGACGGCACCGCCGGACCTCTGCCGGCCGGCAGCCATTTCGAGGAAGACATACACGCGGGTGGACGCGCTGGGCATTTGAGCTGGGCTGTGACCGAGTACAGCCCCGGCAGCCGCTGGCGCGCCACCGCGCAGGGTACCCACGGACTGAATCTGGTGCTGACCTATGAGTGCGAAAGCACGGCGAGCGGAAGTCGCTTCGTCCGCACCCTGGAGTACGGCTTTTCCGGACTGGCCATGCGGCTTGCGAACTGGTTGGTGATGCGCGGCAAGATCGACCGCGAATCGGCCGAATCCATGAAGCGACTGAAGGAGATGGCCGAGCGTGCCATCGAGAAAGGTCCGGTCCACCAGCTCAATCTGGTCTGAACCCGGAATGCGGAAACGAAAACGCCGCTCATGTGAGCGGCGTTTTCGTTTATTTGGAGCGGGAAACGAGACTCGAACTCGCGACCCCGACCTTGGCAAGGTCGTGCTCTACCAACTGAGCTATTCCCGCGTACAGCATTTACAAAGTGGCGTCCCCTAGGGGACTCGAACCCCTGTTACCGCCGTGAAAGGGCGGTGTCCTAGGC
>NZ_SSOH01000054.1:0-32677 GCF_029873155.1 Pseudomonas sp. BN515
GGGATCAGAAGAAGCCCAGCGGGTTGATGTCGTAGCTCACCAGCAGGTTCTTGGTCTGCTGGTAGTGGTCGAGCATCATCTTGTGGGTTTCGCGGCCGACGCCGGACTTCTTGTAGCCACCGAAGGCGGCGTGCGCCGGGTACAGGTGGTAGCAGTTGGTCCACACGCGGCCGGCCTTGATGCCACGGCCCATGCGGTAGGCGCGGTTGATGTCGCGGGTCCACAGGCCGGCACCCAGGCCGAACTCGGTGTCGTTGGCGATCGCCAGGGCTTCGGCTTCGTCCTTGAAGGTGGTAACGCCCACCACCGGGCCGAAGATTTCTTCCTGGAACACACGCATCTTGTTGTGGCCCTTCAGCAGGGTCGGCTGGATGTAGTAGCCGGTGGACAGGCCGCCTTCCAGTTTCTCGGCGGCACCGCCGGTGAGCACTTCCGCGCCTTCCTGCTGGGCGATGTCGAGGTAGGAGAGGATCTTCTCGAACTGCTGCTGCGACGCCTGGGCGCCGACCATGGTCTCGGTATCCAGCGGGTCGCCGCGCTTGATGGCTTTGACCTTCTTCATCACCTCGGCCATGAACGCCGGGTAGATGGATTCCTGCACCAGGGCACGGGACGGGCAGGTGCAGACTTCACCTTGGTTGAAGAAGGCCAGCACCAGGCCTTCGGCAGCCTTTTCGATGAAGGCCGGCTCGGCCTGCATGATGTCTTCGAAGTAGATGTTCGGGCTCTTGCCGCCCAGCTCCACGGTGGAAGGAATGATGTTCTCGGCGGCGCACTTGAGGATGTGCGAACCCACCGGAGTGGAGCCGGTGAAGGCGATCTTGGCGATGCGCTTGCTGGTGGCCAGGGCTTCGCCCGCTTCCTTGCCGAAGCCTTGCACCACGTTGAGCACGCCGGCCGGCAGCAGGTCGCCGATCAGCTCCATCAGCACAGCGATGCCCAGCGGGGTCTGCTCGGCAGGTTTCAGCACCACGCAGTTGCCGGCGGCCAGGGCCGGAGCCAGTTTCCACGCAGCCATCAGCAGCGGGAAGTTCCACGGAATGATCTGGCCGACCACGCCCAGCGGTTCGTGGATGTGATAGGCGACGGTGTTCTCGTTGATCTCGGCGGCGCCGCCTTCCTGGGCGCGGATGCAGCCGGCGAAGTAGCGGAAGTGGTCGGCGGCGAGCGGAATGTCGGCGTTCAGGGTTTCACGCACGGCTTTGCCGTTGTCCCAGGTTTCGGTGACGGCCAGGACTTCCAGGTTCTGCTCGATGCGGTCGGCGATCTTCAGCAGGATCAGGGCGCGGTCCTGTACCGAGGTGCGGCCCCAGGCATCGACGACGGCGTGGGCGGCGTCCAGGGCTTTCTCGATATCTTCGGCGCCGGAACGGGGGAATTCGGCGATCACCTCGCCATTCACCGGAGAGGTGTTGGTGAAGTACTGGCCACCGATCGGCGCGACGAATTCGCCGCCGATGTAGTTGCCGTAACGCGGCTTGAAGGTGACGACGGCGCCCGGAGTGCCTGGTTGTGCGTAGATCATGGCGTTGCTCTCTCTGGTCGGTACCTGCCCGGCTGGGCAAGTTGTGGACCGATCTTAGTCAGCCGTTGCCCAGCCCCGGTATGCGCCCATGGGAGAGACGCCCTCGTCATTTGGTATTAGTTGGCGGGCGCCGAGGCCCGCGCCAGAGCCTTCTTCCCCGAAGCTGGAGTCGCCGCCTGCTCCGGCCGATACCCCAGCCGCAACCCACCCCAGTGCCGGCCCTGGACGATGATCGGCACCGAGAGATCGTGCATCAGCTCGCCCGTATCGCGGGTGTAGGTCTGCAGCAGCAGCGGTTGCTGGTGGCTGCCGCAGCGCAGGCCGGTGCGGTCGTTGAACATGCGTTTGCTTCGGCTGCGGGCCATGTCCTGCTCGGGGTCGCCGGTGGGTGCCTGGCTGAAGGCCTTGTTGTGGGTTGGCACATAGCCTTCCTGGGTGCAGGCGATGGCGAACACCAGCCCCTCGTGCTGCTTGAGCAGGGGTTCCTGGATATCCGGCAGGACCAGGTCGGTGTAGCGGTCGAAACGCGAGCTGTATTTCTGCGGGTAGGTACCCGGCACCACCTGAAAGCGGCGGTCGAAGAGGTCGTCGAGGCTGATACGCCCTTCCTGCACATCACGTTCGAAGCGCGCGGCAATGGCACTCGCGCCGTCGCGGGCCAGGTCATAGATGCGCTGGTGGTAGTCGTCCAGCCCCACTTCCGCCAGGCGCTCGCTGATGGTTTCGGCCTGCCCTTCCAACTGGCTGGCGGCTGCGGCCAGGCGGCGGGTCTGTTCATCGCTCATGCCCAGATCGCTGCGCATCTGCCCCACCGCCTCGAACAGCCCGGTGAGCTGGTCGCGGTTGGTCCGGGCGCCACGGGCGATCTCGTCCACCTGCCCTTCCACTGCAGCGGCCAGTCCGGCGATTTTCTCCAACTGGCGGCCGGTCAGTTCCACCTGGCCGACCCCGGCCTCCAGGTCCGTGGAGAGCTGCTGGATCTGTTCCACCACCAGTGCGGTCTGGCGCTGGATGTCGGCCACCATCTGGCCCACTTCACCGGTGGCGCTGGCCGTGCGCCCGGCCAGGCCACGCACCTCGTCCGCCACCACAGCAAAGCCACGACCATGCTCGCCGGCCCGCGCGGCCTCGATGGCAGCATTGAGCGCCAGCAGGTTGGTCTGGCTGGCGATGGACTGGATGACCTGGGCCACTTGCTGGATTTCCTCGCTGCGCTGGCTGAGGGTAGCGATCAGCTCGCGGCTGGCGCCGGCCCTGAGGCTCAGTTGCTGCATGAGCGCGATGGCCTGTTGCAGCACCTCGCGCCCTTCATCGCTGCTCTGGCGCGCGTCAAAGGCGGCGGTGAAAGCCTGCTGGCTGAGTTCAGACGTGGCGGCCTCGGTGGCGATCATCACCTCAGCGCTGCCGACGATGCGTTCGGCAGCCTGCAACTGGGACTTGAGGCGCTCGGCCAGGCGATCCACGGACCAGGCGACCCCGGCAGCGGACAAGGCGTTATGGCTTGTACTCCGGGACAAGTCGCGGGTGAGCCGGGAAAGGTCGGCGCCCTCTTCTACCGTTGCCCGCGCCTGGGGCTGCTGGCGGAACAGCCAGGGCAGCGGCAGCAACACGAGGACGCCGAGCCAGGGCGGCAGGCCCGTAAACGCCGCGCCAGCGGCGATGACGAGGATCAAGAGGCTGTGGATCAGGCAGTAGCGCATCGCTCATCCCTTTGTTGTCATTGTTTTCGGGTATTAAGCGGCGAATCGCCATCAGGCGACATGGTTCCTTGGTCGTAGAACACATGGTGTAGCGCCCTGGAAAAGGCCGAGAGCATGCCGTGCACAAGGTCGATCTCTTTAGCTCGGTCTGGACCGTAGGGTGCGCTGTGCGCACCGATTCCAGGGTCCGCCTCGGCACCCCGTCAAACCTCCGGTGCGCACGGCGCACCCTACCCGAGCGGCTTCATCCTGCGTCCTCAATGGTTTCCCAAGTTCCAACGAACAAGGCCCGCCGAGGCGGGCCTTGCAGCGCATCAGCGCTTGGCTACGGTATCTGCCTTCGGCAGTTTGAAGGTCCAGAGCATGCCGCCCTGGTTCAGGTCCTTGATGCGCTTGGCCACTTCACCACCCCAGAGCGGTACCGCACCACCCCAGCCGGACAGCACGGAGACGTACTGCTCGCCGTCCATTTCCCAGGTGATGGGCGAGCCGATCACGCCGGAACCGGTGTTGAACTCATAGAGTTTCTTGCCGGTCTTGGCGTCGAAGGCCATCAGGAAGCCCTCGGGGTTGCCGGTGAACACCAGGTTGCCCTTGGTGGCCAGGACGCCACCCCACAGCGGCGCGTAGTTCTTGTAGCGCCAGACTTCCTTGCCGGACTTCGGATCGATGGCGCGCAGCACGCCGATGTAATCCTCGTTCAGCGGCTTGATGGTGAAGCCCGCGCCCAGGTAGGCCGCGCCTTTCTTGTAGGCGATGTTCTCGTTCCACATGTCCATGCCCCACTCGTTGGAGGGCACGTAGAACAGGCCGGTGTCCTGGCTGTAGGCCATGGGCATCCAGTTCTTGCCACCGAGGAAGGACGGCGCGACGAACACCGAGCTGCCGTGCTTGCCATCGGTAGCCGGCGCGCCCGGACGCTTGGCGTCGTCGTAGATCGGACGGCCTTCCTTGTCCAGGCCCTTGGCCCAGGTCACGGTATCGACGAAGGGGAAGCCACGGATGAACTTGCCGTTGGTGCGATCCAGTACGTAGAAGAAGCCGTTACGGTCAGCAGTGGCCGCGGCCTTCACGGTCTTGCCGCCATCCTTGTAGTCGAAGGACACCAGCTCGTTGACGCCGTCGAAGTCCCAGCCGTCGTGCGGTGTGGTCTGGAAGTGCCACTTGATGGAGCCGTCTTCCGGATTCAGCGCCAGGCGCGAGGAGGAGTAGAGGTTGTCGCCCGGACGCAGGTGGGAGTTCCACGGCGAGGGGTTGCCGGTGCCGATCAGCAGGGTGTCGGTGTCCGGGTCGTAATAGCCGCCCAGCCAGGGCGCGGCACCGCCGGTCTTCCACAGGTCGCCTGGCCAGGTCTTGCCGGCTTCGCCGCCGGAGATGCCGTTCTCGACCTTCTTGCCGTCCTTGTAGACATAGCCCATGTGGCCTTCCACGGTCGGACGGCTCCAGAGCAGTTCTCCGTTCTTCGGGTTGTAGGCTTCGATCTTGCCCACCACGCCGAATTCGCCACCGGCGACACCGGTGATCAGCTTGCCCTTGACCACCAGCGGCGCGGCGGAAATCGAGTAGCCGGCCTTGTAGTCGGCCACGGTCTTGCGCCAGACCACTTTGCCGGTGTCCTTGTTCAGGGCGACCAGCTTGGCGTCGAGGGTGCCGAAGATCACCAGGTCGTCGTAGAGGGCCACGCCACGGTTGATCACGTCACAGCAGGGCATGATGCCGTCCGGCAGGCGGGCATCGTATTGCCAGAGCTTCTTGCCGGTGCGCGCATCAACGGCGAACACCCGCGAGTAGGAGCCGGTGACATACATCACGCCATCCTTCACCAGCGGCTGGGCCTGCTGGCCACGTTGCTTCTCGCCGCCGAAGGACAGTGCCCACACCGGGCGCAGCTGCTGCACGTTGTCGCTGTTGAGGGCTTCCAGGGTGCTGTAGCGCTGGCCTTGCAGGCCCAGGCCGTTGGTCACCACCTGGTCGGTGGATTTGGCGTCATCGAGGATTTCCTGGTCGGTGACACCGGCCAGGGCAACGCTGCTGGACAGCGCCATGGCGACGCACAGCAGCGTCCGGGCGAAAAGCTGGTTGGGTGTGGCGGGCTTCATTAGCGGCTACCTCTGCGGGCTTGTTGTTGTGATCCGGGAAAGTTTCCCGGTCTGCCGCAAATTCTTGGTTCGCCACGTGAGGCCAACAATTGGACGCAGTGCGGATTTTCCTACTCCGTTGGTAGCAATACCGCCATTCCCCCGCATACTTCAGCTGCCGATTGTGCGGCGGCCGCTTCCACTGGCAGACTGCCGCCCCTGCTTCACACTCCAATGCCCCGGGATCTATGCAAGTCTTCAGTGATCGTCAACTGCTCCTGGCCAGCTGGGCCCTCGTTCTCCTCGGCCTGCTGCTGGTACTGCCCTTCCGACTCCTGCCTTCCCTGCTGTCAGGGTTGCTGGTCTATGAACTGGTCATCACCCTGGCGCCCCGCCTGCAACCGGTGATCCCCGGCGGCCGCCGCGCCCGCTGGCTGGCCGTGGCACTGCTGGGCACACTGGTAGTCAGCTTGCTGTCGCTGTTCTTCGTGTGGATCGCCGGGGTGGTCATGCAGGAAGTGCACAACCCCGGCCAATTGCTGGAGAAGTTCATCACCCTCACCGAACAGGCCCGGGCACAGCTGCCGGCGTCTGTCGAGAACTACCTGCCGGCCAGCGCCGACGACCTGCGCCGCGAACTGATGGACTGGCTGCGCGCCCACGTCGGTCAGCTGCAGTTGCTGGGCAAGGGGGCGGCGCATACCTTCGTGACCATGCTGATCGGCATGATCCTCGGCGCCATCATCGCGCTGCAGCCCATCCCCAACTTCGAGACCCTGCGCCCGCTCAGTCGCGTCCTGCTGGAACGCATGGCCCTGCTGGTCACCGCCTTCCGCAATATCGTCTTCGCTCAGATCAAGATTTCACTGGTGAACACCACCCTGACCGGCATTTTCCTTGTCGTGGTGCTGCCGCTGATGGACATCCACCTGCCACTGACCAAGGTCCTGATCCTGCTGACCTTCCTCCTTGGCCTGCTGCCGGTGATCGGCAACCTGATGTCCAATACCCTCATCTTCATCGCCGGTTTTTCGGTGTCCCTCTGGGTGGCGGTCGGCGCCCTGGGCTACCTGATCGCCATCCACAAGCTGGAATACTTCCTCAACGCCCGGATCGTCGGCGGCCAGATCAGCGCCAGGGCCTGGGAGCTATTGCTCGCCATGCTCGCGTTCGAAGCGATCTTCGGCCTGCAGGGACTGGTGGCGGCGCCGATCTACTACGCCTACCTGAAGAGCGAGCTGAAGCACGCGGAGCTGGTGTAAGACCCGCCCAGACTCGACCGTAGGGTGCGCTGCGCGCACCGAAAATCTTGCGTAGGACTTCCGGTGCGCATGGCGCACCCTACGAATGGAAGCCTGTGCGGGCTCATCGGCTTCCTTCACTCCGCCGGGCTATCCACCCTCGGCATCCGCGCCATCTCGTACTTCGGGTAGAGGTGGCTGACGGTGCGGATCAGCTCGTAGCGGCTCAGGTTCACTGACGCAAAACGCTGGGGGATGGGTGTGCGAATCACCTCGTTCATCTCCTCGCCCTTCCCCGCCGCGTCTTTCAGCAACCCGTCCAGCCAGCCCAGGTAGTCACGCATCTGTTCGAACGGTGCCTTGTCCTGGCTGATGGGTCCGTGGCCGGGCACCAGGACTTTCCAGGGCTGCGCCTCCAGCGTGTCGATATCCGCCTGCCAGGCATCCAGACCGGGGCTGTTAGGCGTGGTCAGGGCGCGTTGGTAGAACACCAGGTCGCCGGCGAACAGCACGCCGGTGCGTTCATCCAGCACCGCGAGGTCGGCGCCGGTGTGGCCGCGCAGCCCCAGCAGGCGCAGGCGATGGCCACCAATTTCGCGCTCCCCCGGCTCCAGGATTTGGCTCGGCAACACCACCTCAGTGCCACGCATCCAGTCCCCGACCAGGCGGTACATGTTTTCCGCCATGGCGTTGCCCTGCTCATCGAGCAACTTGCGGGTGCCGGCCAGCGCAGCGATGGGCACGTCGCTGAAGGCCTGATTGCCCAGCACGTGATCCGGGTGATGGTGGGTCAACAGCACCAGCGTCACCGGCTGGTCGGTGACCGCCTTGATGGCCCGGCGCATGGCTTCGCCGTAGACCTTCGACGGCCCGGTGTCGATCACCACGACACCCGCCTCGGTGACGATGAAGCCGGTGTTGACGATGTTGCCGCCATTGGCCTTGTCGAAGTTATCGGTGCTGCCTTCCAGCAGCCAGGTGCCCTCGGCGATCTGCCTGGGGCTGAGTGCGTAGTCCTGCCCGGCCTGGGCGGTGATGGCGACGCAGGCCAGTATTAGGGCGATCAGGCGCATGGTCCCTCCTTAGAAACTGGCCTCGAATTCGTTGCCGTTGTTGTCCCGCAACCACAACCTGGCTTCCTCGTTGCCCTGCACTTCCAGGCTGATGGTGGGGTTCTCGCTCACCGCCGGGAACAGTTCGAGGCTGGCCAGCACCTGGCCGCGGGCGTCACGCAATTCCGCCTGGTTGAGGAAGAACTCGGGGATGCCGCCGACCAGACCGTTGTCCATGGGGTGGTCGATGCGCATACGCAGGCGATTGCTGCCGCCATGGGAGAAGCGGCCGCCGTGGACCTGGCCCAGGCGATCCTCCCAGCCGGCCTGGGCACGCACCACACTGGGCGCGGTGCAGCCACCGCCCGCCGCATCGACGCGCGTGGAGCCGATATGCCAGAGGCCGTCGCGGGTCAGCACGGCGGCGCGGATGGGCGTGGCCTGCTCGACGCGGATGCGGATGGCCAGCACCGGCGCCACCCGCTCGCCGGGCTGGAAGACGAATATCTGCGGAATCGGATTGAGCTCGGCCCAGGCCATGATCTTCACCACCTGACCTGCATAGGCGCGGGCGTCCACCTGGATCGGCACCTGGCGCGAATCCTCGGCAAAGGGCGGCGCGTCCAGCACCACCTTGGGGTCGTGGACGAAGGGCTGACCACCGAGGATCCGCTGGTGGAAGTAGTCCCACATGACCGATTCCACCGGGTCCTGGCCAGCGCCCAGCAACGGCGCGCTGGCCCCGAGCAATCCCAACAGCAGCAACGAACGCCTGTGCATCCCGCACCTCCGGCTATTGAACGTCCTGATAGAGCCCCGGCAACTCGTAGCGCAGGCCGTAGGCGGCGTAGAGCTTTTCCATGCGGCCGTCGCGCACCATGCCGTCGAGGGTTTCTTCCACGGCGTTGGCGAGCTGGCGATTACTCTCGTGCACCGCCATGCCGATGTCCCATTCGGGCTGGCCGAGGTTGGGATAGGTGTTGTCGGCGTTGAGAATCTGTGGGTCGTGGGCCTGGTGCTCCAGCCAGTCCAGCTCCCCGCGCAGGGCCATCACTGCATCCACCTCACCCTTGCGCATGCCTTCGAAGGCCGCTGCCGGCCCCTGGTAGTGGTGGGTATTGCGCGCCAGGCGCCCGGCGAATACCGAGGTGAGGTAGAAGGACGGCACGCTTTCCAGCTCCACGCCGATGGGATGGAACTGGAACACCCCGATGCTCGGCACCTCGGGCAGGCGCCGGCTGTCGTAGGCCACCTGCCAGCGTTCGCGCTGGTACGGACCGAACATCACCACCTGCTCGTTGGCCAACTCGCCCACGTCATTGCGCTTCTGCGAGTAGTCACGGTCGTAAGGCACCCGCAGCATCACATCGGCGAGCACGCCGGGACGCATGTAGTGCCCCTTCCAGATGAAGTTGCGCAGGTCATCGTCAAGCCGTTCTCCCGGCGTGACCCAGAGCAGTTCCAGCTTCAGCCCGAGCCCCTCGGCCAGGGCATTGGCAAGGTCGATATCGACTCCGCGCGCCTTGCCGTCTTCCTTGAAGCTGTAGGGCGCGAAGTTCTCGTAGACGGCCACCCGCAGCACGCCCGAGTCGACGATGTCGTCATAGGGGCGCACCTGTGCCTGCGCCAGAGGCAGGCACAGCAGCCAGCACAACAGAACCAGCAGGCGCATGGCGATCACTCGTCCACGTGCACGCTTTCCAGGTAGGTGCGGATGGCCCAGAGCGCTTCCTGGCTCAGGTAGTCGGCCATCTTCGGCATGTACACCGCGCCGTCGCGCACCGCACCGTTGATCACGCGCTCCTTGAACCACTCATCGCCGCTGGCGTCGGTTTCCAGGAAACGCAGGTCGGGGGCGATACCACCGGACTTGGCTTCCAGGCCATGGCAGCGCGCGCAGTTCTGGTTGTAGGCGGAGGAACCGATCTCGACCGCCAGGTCATGCTGGGCATAAGGCGCGCGGTAGGGGTTCTCGTCGCGCCACTCCTTGCCCAACTGCTCCAGGCCTTCGGTGTTCACTGCCTGGGGCACCACGTCGCCGTGGGCCAGGACGATTCCGCTGAGGGTCAGACCGGCCAGGAATGCGAGGCCGCGCAGTGCGCTGTTCTTGTTCATCACGTACATCCTCATTAGCTGTGCAAGGCGGCGCCCCGGTGAGGCGCTGTGAGGAAATGGTAAGAAGCCCCCGATCACACCCCCATCCTGCTTTGGTGGCCTGGCCCTACTTCCTTGGTAGTAGTGCCAAGTCATGGGGCACGGGATCAGTCCATAGGATGTGGCGGGCGGCGCTCCGCTGGAGCGCAGCGATACCCATCACTGGTGTGCGCTGGCGCATCAGACCGTGGATTCGCTATGAGGACATGCCTCGCTTCCAGGGGCAGGTGCCGGAGAGGAAGGCGTTGTTGTGAGTTGTAGGGCGCTTCTTTGTGGGAGCGAATTTATTCGCGAATGAATTCGCTCCCACAGATGAGTCCTGATCTGGCCGTGCTCACCCTCGCCGGAGGCCAGCTTCGCTGTCCTTGGCGAATGAATTCGCCCCCACAGGATGAGTGCCCCGCCGGCACTCTTTTGACCGTAGGGTGCGCCGTGCGCACAGATGCTCTTCTGCACCGGGCCCAGCTTCGCTGGCCTTGGCGAATGAATTCGCCCCTACAAGGTGAGTAATGAGCTGCGTCGACAGGGCGCTTCAATCCTTCAGCCAGATGACCGGCAACACCGAGGTACTGCCCTGGGGTTGGATGCCGGAGGGGCCGACGCGGTCGAAGCCGAGCAGGCTGAGGATCAGCAGCAAAGGCAACAGCAAGTGTTTGAGGATGCGCATTGGACGGCTTCCTTCTGGTTTTTGTTTTGTCATCCTAGGGCCTCGTCGCCGCCCGCCTTCTACTACCTTGGTACCACCCGACCGGTACTTTCTTCATATTTCCCAGGCCCTGCCCCATTCCTATGCTGGCTCCACGTTCAGAGGAGCCATGAAATGCGCCATTACCTGCTCCACGGCCTAACCTACTTGCTGGCGCTGACCAGCGCCGCCCTGGTCGCGACACATGTCCACGCTGAAGACGACGGCCTGGAGGTGCGCATCGGCTATCTGGCCTGGGAGCCCGCGCGCGGCCCGCTGTTGTCCAACGTGATTCCCGAACCGGAAGATGCCGGCCTGCGGGGTGCCGAACTCGCCATCATCGACAGCAACAGCACCGGCCGCTTCGTCAAGCAGAGCTACGCGCTGAGCGCCGTGCGCACCGACACGCCCGAGGCGTTGCTGACCCAGGCGCGGGCGCTGCATGAACAGGGCCTGCGCCTGTTCGTGGTCAACGCCCCGGCGAAGGAGCTGCTGCAACTGGCCGATGCCCTCCCGGACAGCCTGCTGTTCAACGCCGGCAGCGCCAGCGACGAGCTGCGCGGTGCCGAGTGCCGCGCCAATCTGCTGCACAGCCTGCCCAACCGCGCGATGCTGGCCGACGCCCTGGCGCAGTTCCTCGCCACCCGCCGTTGGCAGCGCTGGCTGCTGGTGACCGGCGAAACGCTGGACGACCTGGCCTACGCCTCCGCCCTGCGCCGCTCCGCCGGGCGCTTCGGCGCGAAGATAGTCGAGGAGAAACCCTGGACCTTCGACAACGACCAGCGCCGCAGCGCCCAGGCGGACATGCCTTTGTTCACACAAGCCAGCGAGTACGACGTGGTGCTGGTGGCGGACGAGCGCGGCGATTTCGGCGAGTACCTGCCCTACAACACCTGGTACCCGCGCCCCGTGGCCGGCACCCAGGGCCTGACCCCCACCGGCTGGCACAAGACGGTGGAAACCTACGGCGCCGCCCAGCTGCAGAAGCGTTTCGAAGCACTGGCTGGGCGCTGGATGAATGACCGTGACTTCGCCGCCTGGATTGCCGTGCGCAGCATCGCCAGCGCCGTGACCCGCCTGAAGAACGCCGACGCCCAGGCCATCCGTGCCCTCGCGCTGTCCGCCGACCTGCCGCTGGATGGCTTCAAGGGCCGCAAGCTGAGCTACCGCGACTGGGACGGCCAACTGCGCCAACCCATTCCGCTGGTGCAGCCACGCTCGCTGGTCAGCACCTCGCCCCAGGACGGTTTCCTGCACCCGGTGAGCGAGCTGGACAGCCTGGGCTTCGACCGCCCCGAGAGCAGTTGCCACCGCTTCACCGCCGCCAACTGACAACAACAAGAAGGAAATCCGCCATGCCCACTCCCCTTGCTGCCGCCATAGGCTCCGCCCTGCTGCTGTTCGCCGGCCAGGCACTGGCCGCCACCGCCTATGTGTCCAACGAGAAGGACGACAGCATCAGCGTCATCGACCTGGACAGCCTTGAAGTCACCGCCAGCCTCGATGTGGGCGCGCGTCCCCGTGGCCTGGCGCTGTCCAGTGACAACAAGCTGCTCTACATCTGCGCCAGCGATTCCGACACGGTGCAGGTGATGGATCTCGCCACGCGCAAGATCATCAAGGAGCTGCCCTCCGGCGCCGACCCGGAGCAATTCGCCCTGCACCCCAATGACCGCTGGCTGTACATCTCCAACGAAGACGATGCGCTGGTGACGGTGGTGGACACCCAGAGCGACCAGGTGCTGGCACAGATCCAGGTCGGCGTGGAGCCCGAAGGCATGGCGGTGAGCCCGGATGGCAAGTGGGCGGTGAACACCAGCGAAACCACCAACATGCTGCACTGGATCGACACCGCCACCCAGCAGCTGGTGGACAACACCCTGGTGGACCAGCGCCCCCGCCACGTGGAGTTCAGCCCGGACGGGAAGCTGCTTTGGGCCTCGGCGGAAATCGGCGGCACGGTGACGGTGGTCGATGTGGCCAGCCGCCAGGTGCAGAAGGTGCTGAAGTTCCAGATCAAAGGCGTGCACCCGGACAAGGTGCAGCCGGTGGGGGTGAAGCTGACCCGCGACGGCAAGTACGCCTTCGTCGCCCTGGGCCCGGCCAACCATGTGGCCGTGCTGGACGCCAGGACCTATGAAGTCCTCGACTACCTGCTGGTGGGCCGGCGCGTCTGGCACCTGGCGTTCACTCCGGACGAGAAGCGCCTGCTGGCCACCAATGGCATCAGCGGCGACGTTTCGGTGATCGATGTCGAGAGCCTCAAGGTGACCAAGTCGATCAAGGTCGGCCGGTATCCCTGGGGCGTGGTGGTGACGCCATGAACGCGCTCGACCTGATCGACGTGGGCTTCTCCTATGGCCCGCGTCGTGCGCTCTCCGACGTGGGCTTCCACCTCGCGGCGGGCAGCTTCACGGCTCTCCTGGGACCCAATGGTGCGGGCAAATCCACCCTGATCGCCCTGCTCACCCGGCTCTACGACCTGCGCCAGGGTGAGATTCGCGTCTGCGGCTATTCCCTGCGCCAGGAGCCACGCAAGGCCCTGGCGAAGCTGGGGGTGGTGTTCCAGCAAAGCACGCTGGACCTGGACCTTTCCGTCGAACAGAACCTGCGTTACCACGCCGCCCTCCACGGCCTGCCGGGCCGGCTGGCGGGCGAGCGCATCGAGCGGGAACTGGAGCGGCACCAACTGGGGCCGCGCCGGCACGACAAGGTGCGCCTGCTCAATGGCGGCCACCGGCGCAGGGTGGAGATCGCCCGCGCACTGCTCCACGAGCCACGCCTGCTGTTACTGGACGAGGCCAGCGCCGGCCTCGACCCGGCCAGCCGCGATGGCTTGAACCGGCATGTGCGACAGCTCTGCCGCGAGCAAGGCGTCGCCGTGCTCTGGACCACTCACCTGTTGGACGAGGTCCGACCCGAGGACCGTCTGCTGGTGCTCAACCAGGGGCGGATCATCGCCAACGATCGCGCCGCCAACCTGGGCGCACAGCAGGAAGGCGGCCTCGCTGCAGCGTTCGAGCGGCTGACGGCATGATCGCCTCGTCGGACCGGTTCGGTGCGCACGGCGCACCCTACGCGAAGAACTTGACCGTAGGGTGCGCCATGCGCACCAGCGACCCCGCACAGAAACCCCGGTGCGCGCGGCGCACCCTACCCATATTCGGAGGCGTGACGATGCTCGCTCCCTATTGGCATTGCCTGCGCGGCATCCTGCTGCGTGAGTGGCTGCGTTTCGTGCTGCAGCGCACTCGTTTTCTCAGCGCCCTGGTGCGCCCGCTGCTCTGGCTGCTGGTATTCGCCGCCGGCTTCCGTGCGGCACTGGGCATCGCCATCATCGAGCCCTACGACACCTACATCACCTACGAGACCTACATAGTCCCGGGACTGGCCTGCATGATCCTGCTGTTCAACGGCATGCAAGGTTCGCTGTCGATGGTCTACGACCGCGAGATGGGCAGCATGCGCCTGCTGCTCACCAGCCCCCTGCCCCGTCCTTTCCTGCTGGGCGCCAGGCTGCTGGCCACATCGCTGGTATCACTGCTGCAGGTCTACGCCTTCCTCGCCATCGCCTGGCTCTACGGTGTGCAGCCTCCTCCCTTCGGCCTGCTGTCGGCATTGCCTGCGCTGCTGTTGGCAGCACTGCTGCTCAGCGCCCTGGGCCTGTTGCTGTCCAACGGAATCCGCCAGTTGGAGAACTTTGCCGGGGTGATGAACTTCGTGATTTTCCCGCTGTTCTTCCTCTCCTCGGCGCTCTACCCCTTGTGGAAGATGCGCGAGGCAAGCGAGTGGCTGTATTGGCTCTGCGCCCTGAACCCGTTCAGCCATGCAGTGGAGATGGTGCGCTTCGCCCTCTATGAGCGCTTCAACGGATTGGCGACTGTCGTCTGCCTGGCGCTGACCCTGTTCTTCGCCATCGCCGCGATGCTCAGCTTCAACCCCCAGCACGCCGCGTTGCGCAAATCCGGCTGAGGGCAAAAAACACCCTTTGTTAAGGCCGGGTTACAGCGCAAAGCTGTATGCGTCCGTTGGGAATCAAAGGCAAATCATTAGTCATAAAGCGCCTGACAGCGGTCCGAATACCAATTGACGGCATCTGGCCACCAGTAACAATATGTTTCGATTGAACGAAAAAGGTACAAGTGCAGGAGGTTCTTCCTTCGTCTCTGCAAGCTGTCGCGGCCCTTTTGTGTGAGGACTAGCCAGGGTCAGTTAGCGTGATCACCTGTGCATCCACTGCGCCCCAGCTTCCTTTGGCGTAGCCACGGACCAAGGCATTTTCCCGTTGCTTGGGTTAAAGGGGTCGAGAGTACGTGGAGGACTGAATGTACCTTCCGAGAGACGCGTCAAGGGCACGCCTCAGGGAAGCTGAACATGCACGGAAGAATTTCGCTGACCTGGCGAATGCCTTTACTAAAGGGGAAGTCACACGACGCGACTTCATCAAATGGGGCTTGGCGACTTCCAGTGGCTTGCTGGTTCCCGTACACGGCCTGACTCCCTTCTCCAGCAGCGCCTACGCGGAGACGTTCGACATCCCCACGGGGTTGTCACCCAGCCCACTGTTCGGCGTACAACCTTTCACCCAACCCATGCCGCGCTTTGATGTGTTGCCGCGCAAGGCCTTCACCTTCGGCGCGGGTGTGATGAACCCCATTCCCGCATTTCCGCGCGTGCCCGGCCCTGACCCGACCGAACAGGCCAACACCAAGCAGCAACCGGTTCCCGCCGTACTGGGCGGTGGCACCGGCCCCATCGAGGGACGGCCACCGGGACCGATCTGGGCCCACCAGCAGTGGACGAATTTCCCACCCCAGGTAGCGGTGGAGGTCACCCAGGAGGGCGCCAAGCCCAACACTGTCTACAACCCCGGTGTGCCGTCGAGCCTGAACTCCGGCATCAACGCTTCTGCGGCCTTCAAGCCGCGCTTCCACCCCAACCTGCCGGACCAGGGACCGCTGGCGTTATGGACCTTCAATGGCACCCTGCCGCCCAAGCTGCTGATCGGCCGTTATCACGAGTCGATCCTGTTCCGTCACCACAACCGTCTGCCGGATGATCCAGCGCAGAACGGAGGCTTCGGTATCCACACCATCAGTACCCATGAACACAACGGCCACCATGGGGCGGAGAACGACGGATTCACCGGGGCCTATTTCTTCCCCCGGCAGTATTACGACTACCACTACCCGATCTGCCACGGTGGCTACAACACCGTCAACACGGGCGCCAACGACCCGCGTTGTGGTTCGCCCGACGATGCCGGTGGTATCGAGAACGTCCAGGGTGACTTCCACGAAACCATGAGCACCCACTGGTTCCACGACCACATGTTCAGCTTCACCTCGCAGAACGTGTACAAGGGCAACGCCGGGATGTTCAACATCTACAGCAGCCTGGACCGCGGCAACGAGGAGTTGAACGACGGCGTGAACCTGCGCCTGCCCAGTGGCTCGGCCAAGTCGTTCGGCAACCTCGACTACGACGTGAACCTGATGCTCGCCGACAAGGCCTGGGACCAGGACGGCCAACTGGCCATGGATATCTTCGACTTCGATGGGTTCCTCGGCGATGTGATGACGGTGAACCTGGTCTACAAGCCGTACTTCGAAGTGGAACGGCGCAAGTACCGCTTCCGCATCCTCAATGCGGCGGTGGCACGGTTCTTCAAGCTGTCCCTGAGCGATGCCTCGCCGATGATCCAGATCGCCAATGACGGCAACCTGCTGCCGACGCCGGTGGTGCTCAACACGCTGGACGAAATCGGCATCGCCGAACGCTACGACATCGTCATCGACTTCAAGCGCTACAAGGTCGGTGACAAGGTGTGGCTGGTGAACCTCGCCGAACACGAGAATGGCCGCAAGCCCAAGGAGGACCTGTCCCTGCGCGAGGCCATGTCGGGCAACTCCAGCGACCCGTGCGTCGGTCGCTTCCTGGAGTTCCGCATCGTGCGTGACCCGGCCCGACCCGATGTCAGCCAGGTGCCGGACCAGTTGATCGTGAACCCGGACCTGACGACCATTCCGGTCGCAGCCCAGCGCACCTTCGAGTTTGGCCGTGGCGCCAAGCAGAACAGCACCGACCCGATCACCAGCTTCCTGGGCCCGTGGGGCATCAAGGTCGACGGGGTTACCACACTGGCGGCGGACTTCGGACGGATCTCGGCCGGGCCACGCTTTGGCACCCGCGAAATCTGGACCTTGAGAAATGGCGGCGGTGGCTGGGATCACCCGATCCATATCCACTTCGAGGAAGGCCAGATCCTCGCCCGCGACGGCAAGGCGAGCAACGTGCCGGCCTGGGAACGGGGACGCAAGGATGTGTACCGCCTGCACCCAGGGGGCAGCGTCACGCTCACCATGCAGTTCCGCGACTTCGGCGGGATGTTCATGGAGCACTGCCACAACACCACCCACGAAGACAACGCCATGCTCCTGCGCTGGGAGATCGACGATGCCGGCGGCGCTTTCCTGCGGCCGCTGCCAACGCCAGTTCCAACGCCACAGGGCGTCAAGTTCGTGGCACCTGACGAGATCCTGCCCACCGCGTTCCGCTAGGAGGTCGCCATGGGCGGCTTGAAATGGCTGGTACTACTGGCCGTCAGTGCGCTGACGGCCACCGGGGCTACGCACGCGGCGCAGCCCTGGGGCCCCGGTTACTTCCCCGATGTGCCTCTGGTCACCCAGGACGGCCAGACCGTGCACCTCTATCAGGACCTGCTGAAAGGCAAGCTGGTGGCGATCAACATGATCTTCACCTCCTGCCCGGACAGCTGTCCGCTCAGCACGGCCAATCTGGCCAGGGTGCAGAAACAGCTAGGGGACCAGGCCGCGAACATCCACTTCTACTCCATCACCGTCGACCCAGAAACCGACACGCCGGAGGTGCTCAAGGCCTATGCCGAGAAGTTCCACGCGGGGCCGAACTGGCTGTTCCTCACCGGCAAGCCGGAGGACATTCGCCTGGCGCAGAGGAAGCTGGGCCTGTGGTCCAGCACCGATGCCGAGGACCCGGACGCACACCTGACCAGCCTGTCGGTAGGCAATGAAGCCACTGGCCAGTGGATGCGGCAATCCACCCTGGACAACCCCAATTTCCTCGCGGCCAAGCTCAGTACCTTCCTGCTGGGCTGGCAGAACCAGCGCGGAGTGGCTGCCCAGAGCTATACGAACGTGCCGCCCATCACCAACGCCGATGCCGGCCGCCTGCTGTTCCGCAAGACCTGTGCGGCCTGCCACACCATTGGCAAGGGCGAGGCGTTGGGGCCCGACCTGCAAGGGGTGACCACGCGGCGCGACAAGGACTGGCTACGGCGCTTCATCACGGCCCCGGACCAGATGCTGGAGCAGCGGGACCCGATCGCCATGGAGCTGTTCGCCCGCCACAACCAGGTGCGCATGCCCAACCTTCACCTGAGCAACGAGGACGTGGAGGCACTGATCCACTATCTCGAACAACAAGGCGCGACCCCATCAGGGCCGTCGGTGTCGTCGCCCACTCTCCCGCCGAGCGAGGGGAGCCTGGCGACCCCCTGAGGGTCGAGGAGGTACAGATGAACATCGATCGAAGGCATCTACCCGCCACGTTGCTGACCCTCGCCGGCCTGGTGGCCGCCACGGCATCGGGCATCGCCAACGCCCTGCCACTGTTCACCCGCAGGGCGGACCAATTGCTGATACCCATCACCGGCACCGTGACTACCGCCACCGAGGACATCAGCCTGAAGGGTATCGCACGCATCCGGAGCACCGAATTCAGCGACGCCGACTTCAATGGGCCGCCGGGCGCCGTCCTGTTCATCGACTTCGTCAACGTGGTGGGGGACGGGATGACCAGCAAGACCCGCTTCTTCGCCCATGGTGAAAACCGCGTGGTGCGTGAGCTGCGTGCGACCGACGTGGTAGAACTCAACTTCCTCATCACGCCGGTCAACGCCAAGGCCACGGCAACGTCAATCCCGGTGCTGGCCACCTTCCAACTGACCTTCAACGTCGACCAGGGCCAGTTGATCGCAGCCACCGGAACCTTCTCCACGCCTGACTTCTGACCTGTCGGTGGTCGCTGCCGGATGCGGGACCGGCAGGGCCACCTACTACTTTGGTACGGGTTTCCCCCTCTCAACGTCGAATACCAAAAGCAGCGGCGCTGGCCTGTAATGGCTGCATAAAAAGAACAGAGCGTCCGCCATGAAGCGCTTACTCACCTGCCTCGCCTGCATTGCCCTCGCGCTGCCCGCCTTCGCCGGCGAGACGGCCGACACCCCGCTGTTCTCCGCCGACGGCTACCGCCTGACGCGCTACCGCAGCCCCACGCCTGCCCAGGCCGAAGCCGCCCGGACCCTGGATACCCCCCAGCTCCAGGCCCAGTTGCAGGCGCAGCCCGACACCCTGCTGGTCGACGTCTACCGCCGCCAGTGGCTGCAAGGGCAATTCATCGAAGACGAACCCCATGCCAACCTGCCCGGCAGTCTCTGGCTGGCCAACACCGGTGACGGCGAACTCAGCACCCAATGGCAGGACTACTTCCGCCGCAACCTGCAACTGGCCAGTGGCGGCCGACACGACCGCGCCCTGGTGTTCTACTGCCGCTCCGACTGCTGGCTCAGCTGGAACGCCGTGAAGCGCGCCGCCGCTCTGGGCTACACCAACCTCTACTGGTACCGTGACGGCATCGACGCCTGGGAGCAGGCCGGCCTGCCCCTGGAGCCCGCCCGTCCCGTGCCCTTCCCCTGATCCGGCGTGTCCGGGCATGCCGCACCATAATGAGAAAAACGAGGTGAAAGGCCGTGTACAAAATCCTGATTGCCGATGACCACCCGCTGTTCCGCGAAGCCATCCATAACGTCATCAGCGACGGCTTCCCGGAAAGCGAAGTGATGGAGACCGCCGACCTGGACAGCGCCCTGGCGCTGACCCAGGAGCACGACGACCTCGACCTGATTCTGCTGGACCTGAACATGCCCGGCATGCACGGCCTGAACGGGCTGATCAACCTGCGCAACGAGGCGCCGACGGTGCCGGTGGTGATCGTCTCCGCCGAGCAGGACAAGCAGGTGGTGCTGCAGGCCATCACCTACGGCGCGGTGGGCTTCATCACCAAGTCCTCGCCACGGGCGCAGATGACCGATGCCATCGAGCAGATACTCAACGGCAACGTCTACCTGCCATCGGACATCATCCGCACCCAGAAGGCCTCGCCGCGCCGCCACCACGAAGAAGCCAGCATCCCGCCCGAGCTGTTGCAGGCCCTGACCCGCAAGCAGCTGCTGGTGCTGGAGCGGATGACCAAGGGCGAATCCAACAAGCAGATCGCCTACAACCTGGACATCGCCGAAACCACGGTGAAGGCCCATGTCTCGGCCATCCTGCGCAAGCTCAACGTGCACAACCGGGTGCAGGCCATTCTCTCGGCCAGCGATATCGACTTCACTGCTTACCTGCGTCGCTGACCATCCGGGTACTTCCCTAAGGACGACCATGCCTGCCGCCCGCACGCTGCTGTTCACGGCCCTGGCCATGCTGGCCTTCGCCGGCAATTCCCTGCTCTGCCGACTCGCCCTCAAGCACACCGACATAGACGCGGTGAGCTTCACCGCCATCCGCATCGCCTCCGGCGCCCTGATGCTCTGGCTGCTGCTGCGCCTGCGCCGTCAGCCCCTGGCCGCCACCGGCAACTGGCGCGCGGCCGCGGCGCTGTTCGTCTACGCCGCCGCCTTCTCCTACGCCTACCTGCAACTGGACGCCGGCGCCGGGGCGCTGCTTCTGTTCGGCGCGGTGCAGCTGTGCATGGTGGTCTTTGGCCTTGTGCGCGGTGAACGCCTGAACCTGCAACAGGCCCTGGGCTTCGCCCTGGCGACCGGGGGACTGGTGGTCCTGCTGCTGCCCGGTGCCAGCGCACCGCCGCTGGTGGGCGGCCTGCTGATGCTGCTCGCGGGTCTCGCCTGGGGCGCCTACACCCTGCTCGGGCGCCAGGCCGGCCTGCCGCTGGCGGCCACCGCCGGCAACTTCATCCGCGCCCTGCCCTTCGCCGCGCTGCTCATGCTGCCCTTCATCGACCAACTGCGCCTCGACCTGCCGGGCCTCATCTACGCCGTGCTTTCGGGCGCCCTGACCTCCGGCATCGGCTACGCCATCTGGTACAGCGCCCTCCCCGGCCTCGGCGCCCTCCAGGCCGCCAGCGTACAGCTGAGCGTCCCGGTCCTCGCAGCACTCGGCGGCGCCCTGCTGCTGGGCGAACACATCAGCCTGCGCCTGGCGCTGGTATCGATGGCCGTCCTCGGTGGCATCGCCCTGGTGCTGCAGGCGAAGTTCCAGGCGGTGCCGGAGCGGGCTTGAGGCGCCACCCGTGCGCACGGCGGTGCCTGGTAGGGTGCGCCATGCGCACCGATTCGTACGACCAGAGGAAATCTGTACCAGACCGATACTCCGCCGGTGCGCGCGGCGCACCCTACCCTAGAGGCCGTGCGCACCGGATGCTTCCTACGAGATCATCGGTACGGCAGCTTCTGGCCCTGACCTACCCTGGCCAATCCACATCCGGCAGGAGGCCAGGCATGTCCAACTACCGTCGCGCCCGGGATCCAGGCGCGCTCTATTTCTTTACGCTCGTCACTCACCTACGCAAACCCGTACTGACTCATCCTGCCGTTCGCAACACCCTCCGCGAGGCGATCATCTGCACGCGGGAACGATTTCCCTTCGACATCCACGGCTGGGTGCTACTTCCGGATCACCTCCATTGCATCTGGCAACTGCCGCCGGATGACCACGACTTCGGTCGACGCTGGTCCATCATCAAACGCCAAGTCAGTCAGCAATGTGCAGAGGTTAGCCCGCGCACCAGGAGCCAACAGGCAAGGCGCGAACTCAGTTTCTGGCAACGGCGCTTCTGGGAACATCGAATACGCAATGAAGCGGACTACCAGCGGCATATGGATTACCTGCACTGGAACCCGGTCAAACATGGACTAGTGAATCGGGTGTCCGATTGGCCATGGTCGAGCTTTCATTGCCTGGTGCGTGAGGGTGTCTATCCAGCGGATTGGGGCGGCGTCGGAGAGATCGACGGCAAGTTCGGCGAATAAGCCACCTCGATACTCCGCCGGTGCGCGCGGCGCACCCTACCCGAGCTCCGCGCCCGACCGTAGGGTGCACCATGCGCACCGATTCGTGCGACCAGAGGAAATCCGCACCAGCCCGATACTCCACTGGTACGAGCGGCACACCATCGTCACCGCTCCAACAAATGACTCATCGCCGTCTTCAGCTTCATCGGCCGAACCGGTTTGTGCATCAGGGTGTGGCCGAGTTCGCGCATCTGCTGTTTGAGCTCGTTGCTGTAGTTGGCGGTGATCATCAGGGCCGGGAGCGGTGTGCTGCGGCGGGCGTTGATGGTGGCGACGGCGTCGACGCCATTGCAGCCGTTGTCCAGGTGGTAGTCGGCGATCAGCAGGTCGGCGTCGGCGTGGAAGTTCTCCACCTGGCGTGCCAGGTCTTCTTCCGAGAGCGCGGTGGTGACCTGGCAGCCCCAGCCTTCCAGCAGGGTACGCATGCCCGCGCAAATGGCGGCGTCATTGTCCAGCACCCAGATCCGCGCGCCGTTGAGCCGTTCCAGAACCGCCTCGGGCTCACTGCGTTCCGGCTTTTGCCGGGGCACGCGCCTCGCAAGTGGCACTTCGACCGCGAACAGCGAGCCCTTGCCCAGTTCCGAGGACACATGGATGCGATGACCGAGCATACGGGCGATCTTCTCGACAATGGCGAGGCCCAGGCCGAGCCCGCGGTCCTGCTTCTCGCGTACCACCTCTCCGCGCTTGAACTCCTGGAAGACCTCGCCGAGCTTGTCCCGCGGGATACCGACGCCGGTGTCCCACACCTCGATCCACAGGCTCTGGCGGCGACGGCGGCAGCCCAGCAGGATGCGGCCTTGCGGCGTATAGCGAATGGCGTTGCTGAGCAGGTTGCGGAGGATTCGCGCCAACAATTGCAGGTCGCTGCGCACCAGGGCAGAGCTGGGGACGAAGTCCAGTTGCAGGCCTTCGCTTGTGGCGATCTGGCGGTATTCCACGGCCAGGTTGTCGAGCAACTCACCGACGGCGAAGGACGCGATGTCCGGCTTGATCACCCCCGCATCCAGCTTGGAGATGTCCACGAGGGTTCCCAGCAGGTTCTCCACGTCTTCCAGCGAGTTGCTGACATTGCGCACCAGGGCCAGGTTGCACGTCTGGCTCCGCTGTTCCAGCAGCGCGCTGGTGAACAGCCGCGCGGCATTGAGCGGTTGCAGCAGGTCATGGCTGACCGCCGCGAGGAACTTGGTCTTGGACAGGTTGGCCTTCTCCGCCTCGAACTTGGCCTCGCGCAGACGCAGTTCCATCTGGGCGCGCTCGTCGATCTCGCGACGCAGCTGGCTATTCAGCGCGGTAAGTTCGGTGGTGCGCTCGCGTACCCGCTGTTCGAGGTTCTGGTAGGCCTGGTGCAGGGCCTCGGCAGTGCGCCGGCGTTCGGTGATGTCGCGGATCAGCACAAAGATGCCGACCACCTCGCCGTTGGCCAGGCGATTGGGCACATAGGAGCGCAGCATGCAGCGCTCCTGGCCGTTGTGGTTGGTTTCCGTGACTTCGAAGGACAGGCTTTCACCATTCAGTGCCCGTTCCACGTAGGGCTCCAGGCGCAGCCAGTGTTCTTCACTGTGCACCTCGCGCAGGCTCTGGCCGAGCATCGAGCCGCGCGGCCAGCGGTACCACTCCTCGTAGACCTTGTTGGTGAACTCGTAGACCAGGTCGGCGCTCAGGTAGGCGATCAGCGCGGGCACATGGTCGGTGATCAGGCGAATCCAGCGCTCGCTTTCGGCCAGTGTTTCGGCATGGCGATAGCGTTCGGTGATGTCGGTGAAGGTGTTGACGAAGCCGCCGGTGGGCAAGGGATGGGTACGCACTTCCAGCACGCGGCCGTTGTACAGGCGCTGCTCCATCTCGCGGATGGGCCGGCTGTTGGCGTCTCGGGTGTCGGGGGTGAGCAGCGGCAGTTCGCTGTCGGCCATGACGCTGGCGAAGGTACGGTGCGCCTCCACCGGGGCCAGCCCGCAGAGTTCGAGGAAGCGGTGGTTCCACAGTTCCAGGATCCCCTCGGCGCTGACCATGGCCACGCCTTGGGACAGGTTGTCGACAGCGCGCTGCAACAGGCGCGACTTCTGCGCGATCGCCTGTTCGCGGCGGGCGGTTTCGCTCTGCTTCACTTCGGTGATGTCGGTATAGAGGATCACCAGCCCGCCCTCGCGGGTGGGCCGTTCGCTGACCTGCACCCAGCGGCCGTCGTGCAGCCGGTAGAGAACGTTGTCGTCGCTTCCACGATGCTCTTCGACGATCAGGCCGGTGCTGTCCGCCAGGCGACGGATCTCCGAAAGCCGGGTACCGGCGCCGATGCGCGCGCGGGTGCGGGCCCAGAAGGACTTGAAGCGGCTGTTGAAGAGGACGATGCGCTGGTCGCGGTCGAACAGCACGAAGGCGTCGGAGATGCTTTCGATGGCGTCGATCAGGTGCTGGTGGGCGGTTTCCGCCCGTAGCCTGGCATCGCTCAGCAGGCGGTTGCTGGCCTTGAGCTCGGCCATGGCCTGGTTCAGCGCATCGGTGCGCTCGCGTACCTGCTCGGCCAGCACCACCGAATGCTGGAAGGCGGCGTAGCTGTCGTCGCGGCGGGAAGCGCTGGACTCCACCCGCTCGATCAGGGCCGCATTGATGCGACGCAGCTTGCAGTTCTCTTCCTCCAGCGCAGCCAGCCGCGCTTGCTGTTCAGCGGCATCCATTGCGCCCCCGGCGGCCGATGGCAACTCCGGTGAAGGTCTGGTTGATGTGCATGCCATTGAACTGCTCTCCGTAGGAGTTGAAGCCGATGACCCGCTGCCCGCGCAGGATTTCGGAGGTGCGCGCCACCGCGTCCGCGTCGTTCTCGATTTCCAGCCGACGCAGGAAGCAGTCGCAGCCGATGGTCAGCAAGGGCGGGCCGAGCCGCTCGCCAAGACGCCGGAACAACGCCTCCAGGTTCGGCAGCAAGGGGCCGGTGCGCATGGCGGTGAGGACGATGCCGTTCTCCACCGCGCAGTAGAAGGTCAGGCTGAGGTCCGGATTGACCCGCTGGATGGAGCGCACGTAGTACGAATCCCCCAGTCGCACCGCCAGTGGATGCGCAGCGAACATGCGCAGGTCGAGGGCGCCGAGCGGAACGCCGATCATCCGCGCATAGACTTCCGCGGCTGGCTCGGCATTGAGCTCGAAGACGCGTCGGCTGGCGTTGTCGGCCCGGGTGACCACCAGCTTTTCCGTACCCGGCAGGATGTGGTGGGTGCTGAACACCTCGAAATCCAGTGCCGTGTTCACCAGCACCACCACCGCCGCACCTGCATGGAAGCGCCCTTCGTAGTAGACGTGGGTGTGCTTGAGGTGATGGTCGTCGGCCGCCGAACCGCCGAAATGCGGGATGCTGCCAAAGGCGGCTCCAAGTGCGGCCAGCACGATTTCCTCGCGGCTGGACAGGCCATCCAGCAGGGTCAGGGCGAAGCTGTGGCCCTTGATCGGTGCCAGGGAGTTGGCCCGGCAGTCCTGCACGAGGCGCTCCACCAGTTGCTGGGCGTCGATCAGGCCGAAGCGGTCCATCTCGTCCACCAGGGCGCTGGCGATGGAAAAGCTGCGATGGTCGAAACCCACCGCGCTGACGCAGTTGCGGCCATAGCCCAGGGGCGTGATTTCGCCAGCGCTGGTGCAACCCACCAGCCGCACGCCGCCGAAATACTGCTCCAGGGCCTGGCCGAGAGCTTCGAGGTCGTATTCTGCCGAGCAGAAGAACAGCACGAAGCCCAGGTGCGGGTGGATAAGCTGGCGCGCCAGGTCCTGGGCCACGGCCTCCGCCTCGCTGGCCAGGGACATGGCGGTGACGACGCCCTCTGCCGGTTCTTCGAGCATCCTCGGCCTCACTCAATAAGCCTGTTCGCGATGTGGAAATTCTACGGAGGGGGTCCGGGGCGCCCCATCCTTCTTGGGTAGCGGCGGACTAGTTCGAAGGTAGGGGGCTCAGGAGCAACACCCTGTGGGAGCGAATTCATTCGCGAAGGGCCGTGCAGCGGCCCGTGGGTCCATTTCGCGAATGAATTCGCTCCCACAAAAGGCGGACACATAAAAAAAGCGGGAGGACAAAAGCCTCTCCCGCCAAAACCGGAGCAATCTCGATCAGGGCTTACCAGCTCAGCACGGCACCCAGGGCGACGGTGTCGGTGTCTTCGTTCTGGGCATCACCCTCGTGGCCGTCGATCTCGAACTGGTTGTACTCGGCCACCAGCTTGAGGTTGTCGTTGATGTCGTGGAACAGCGCGATGCCACGGGTTTCGTAGTCGGCGCCGGTGTTCACCACGCCGTTGCCGTCGTCCTTGGTCTTGCCGTAGGACAGCGCCAGGCGGTTCTTGCCGAAGCGGTAGGAGCCCTGGAGCAGGTAGCCGTCGCTGTCCACTTCGCGCAGGGTCGGCTCGCCGGCGTTGTTGGTGAAGAAGGGGTTGATGCCCTTGGCCTGGAAGCCGGAGCCCACCAGGGTGAAGGCCCCCATCTTGGCCTGCACGCCGTAGCCCAGGCCCTTGGAGGTGACGGAATCGACGTTGGGGTCGGTGTTTTCCGAGGTCTGGTAGGCGCCGTTGACCCAGGAATAGATCTGCGCGCCGCCCAGGTCGAATTCGTAGGTGACCTCGCTCTCGAAGCGCGGGTTTTCCTGGTAGGCCTTGCCGGTGGGGCTGTCGTCGTTGGTGTCCACCGGGTCCATGATGCCCACGGCGGCGCGCAGGCCGTCGGTTTTCGGACTGCGGTAGGTGATCTGCGACGTCGGGAACGGATAGGGGTAGCCACTGCCGATGTTGCCGAAGGACACGCCGCCGCCATCCACCAGGCCGAGGGTATCGCTGACCTGGCCGTAACCGGCGAGCAGTTCATCGAGCAGGATGTTGGAACGGGCGAACAGGCCGAAGTCCTTGCCCACCAGCACCTCGCCCCAATCGCTGCCGGCGGTGCCGTAGAACTGGCGGACGTCAATGGCGGTGGCGGTGCCATTGGTTTCGCTGTCGTTGATGGTGACCCAGAAGGAGGAACGGGCGCCGAGCTTGAGGTCGTCCACCTGCTTGCCCATGTTGAAACCGATCCAGTTGGGCAGGAAGCCCATCTTCACCCGCGATTGGCGCCGGTCGAACTGCTCGCCGTCGCGATCCACGTCGCTGTTGACGTAGAAGGCGTTGACGTAACCGTCGGTGGAGAAGGTGGTCTGGTCCTTGTCGTACAGGACGATCTCCGCGGCGGCCTGCTGGGTGGCAAGGGCTACCGCTGCCGCGAGGGCAAGGCGGGACAAACGGGCTTGGGCGATCTTCTTGTTGTGCATGACGCTCTCCGCTGTGGGTAGACGACCGGGCAGGTCAGTCGAGTCGGAGGCGATTATCGAAACGCCGTCAGGTCTGCCATACGCTGCATTGGCGGGGGTTTCGCCCTGCTTTGGCCGGGTTCTGCAAGCCGCGCCGGGAAGGCTTAATACCGGGCTCGCCCAAGGTCTTAGCCCGACGGACGGTCGAGCAGCACGAAAGGACGCAGCCCTTTCGGGCTCGTCCTTCAGCACAGGAATGGAGGGGGAAATCAGTACGAGAGGTGCCAGCCCGGCGCAGGGGTTTCGGCATTGGCCAGGGCAAGGCAGGTCGTGCCGGCGATCAGGCAGTCGAGTTGCTCTTGCAGGTGGCTGGGTTGCTGCTCGGTCAATGCCTGGAGCACACGCGAGCGATGGTCGACCGGAAGACCAGCGAGGTGATCAAGCCAGCATTGGCGGGCGTAGCTGGCGAATTCCATGTCTTCCCGGACCAGCCGCTGGGCGAGGTTCAGGCGCAGATCATCCAGTTGTGCCTGGTCCAGCGCCGCCAGACGCTCGCTTTGACGCTGGAGGAAGTCCTGGAGGTGCGCGAACAACCCGGCCACGGATTCACGCGGCGACTGCACGGCGAACAGCAGGCCACGGTGCGGCCCGAACTGCTTGAAACCACAGGCCAGCGCGTAGCCCAGTTGCAGCTCGCCCCTCAGGCGCTGGTGAAAGGCCGGCTCCAGCAGACTGGCCAGAAGCCGCGCAGACGCCTCCGACCCGGCGTTGGCTGGATCGAGTGGATAGAAGAGCAGCAGCGCCGCTTCGCCTTCCATCTCCAGCCGATGCCAGGTACGTCCGCCCTGCCCGGCCAACACGCTGGGTGTGGCAGGCAGACCCGGCAGTTCGGCGTCCACCGCCCCATCGCCCACGGCCAGGCCTTGCCAGCGTGCCTGCTGCCAGAAGTGCGCCAGGGCTTCAGCAGTCAGCACAGCCGGCGCCTCCGTGGCCGCTGCGAGCAAGCCCGGCAGGTGTTGCAGCATCTGGCGCAAGGGCAGCTCGCCGGCATTGCGACGCGCCGCACTTCGCTGCAAGCGCGGTCCCTGGCCAAGGCTCCAGAGCGGTGGGGCCTGCAGTAGCGGCAGCACATCGCTGCTGACGTGGCGTAGCACGCGGACATCGCCCAGCAGCTCAAGCGTGATCCCGCCCTGCTCCGCCTTGAGCCCGCCTGTCACGCCAGCCCCGGCGGCGGCACCCAGGATGGGGCGCAATGCCCGTTGCAGAGCCGGGACAAGCCCATGGGGCAGCCCGCTGTCTGCGGGTTGCCAGTGCAGGAACAGCGCGCCCTGGCCACTGGCCTCGGGCAGGGCCGGCCTGGCGGGCAATCGCGTCTGAGTCGCCACCAGAGGCGCCGACGGGATCAGATACGGGTTGGGCGGCGGCAGCCTCCAATTGCCTGAGGATGTTCCGCCGGAGCCATCCTCGAGCCGCTCCAGGTTCAGGGGGAAGCCGGCCGAAACCTGGTTACTCGCGCAATCGGAATCATCGGCCTGGAGATGGATCAGGCGTTCGACTCGCAATTGTTCAAGCAGCGCCTGGACTTCCTGAAAGGTCGGAAGCCGGTGCGCCATCGCGGCATCCAGCGGCGCCAGTTCGGCGTGGCGTCGGCGCAGGCGCTCCAACCGCTCCTCCCAGCGGCCCGGCCAGGGTGCGGTAGCGCGCAGGAAATCCAGCCAGCCCAGGACCTCGGCCTCCAGTTGCACGCAGTCCGCGCCGTCCACCCGCTCGAAGTCCATCACCAGCAGGCCTTGCCCGCCATCGGCGCAGGACAGGCGCAGGTGCACGCCGTCGCTCAATTCAAGGACGCCGAGGCGTTCTTGCAGGCCGCCGGCTGAGTCGTCCTGGACCAGACACTCCAGAAAGGCCGTGGCCGCCTCCAGAGCGTCGCCTTGTTGTGCCACGGCGAACGCCAGCAGGAGACGTCCGCCTCCGCCTGGCACGCCAAGCCGAAGCCGTTTCGCACGAAGCGGCAGCATGGGCGGCACGACCGGCTCCGGCAAACCTCTGCCCGCCTGTAATGGCTCGCCGTAGCGCCGGGCAAGCTCCAGCTGTTGCTCCAGGGGGTGCGGCGCAATCAGGGTCAGGCACATGCGGCCCGGCTGGTAATGGTCCCGATGGAAGCGATGGAGCGCGGGCATGAATGCGGGAGATTCCAGTTTCAGGCTCGCGGCATTGCCCGCATGGAAATCCGCCAGCGGGTGACCGGCCGCGAGGGCCCATGCCAGCGCGGCGTCGCAGAGGGTCCGGCAGTCCCGCGCACGGGCACTGAACTCGGCTTGCAGAACCTCCCGCTCTCGCCAGAGCGCTGCCGTTTCCAGCAAGGGATTGGCCAGCATGTCCAGGAGCCGCGCCAACGCCTGATCGATGTGCGCCTCCGGCACCTCGCAGAAGAAGCGCGTGCTGCGTGGGCGGGTACTCGCATTGACCCGGCCGCCGAGGCCCTGGACGAATGGAATCAGGCCCTGTTCCGGGGGAAATTCGCGGCTCCCCAGGAACACCAGGTGCTCGAGATAGTGGGCCAGCCCGGGATAGTCGCCGGGTTCGTCGTGGCTGCCGCCGCGAACTTCCACCAGCACCGCGCAAAGCGTCGTGCCAGGCCGATGCATCAGGCGCACTTCCAGGCCGTTGGCCAGGTGAGTGGTCAGTGACGGCTGCTGTTCGGACGACTCGACAAGGCTGGACATGGCGCATCGGAAAAGGGAGGAACCTGATTCTAGAGTCCTGCCCGCCTTCTGAGCTAGCAATGCTTCTTTGGAACTATTCCGGTGGCTCATGCGTCCCATCCGACCGCGTAATGGCCGATTTCCTACAGCCCGTTGAGAGATTTGCCAGCCCCTTGCATGGGCGTGACGCCATCGTTGCAAATGACATCTCACACCGATAATGGCGCAATGCCATATGGACTGGTGGCCCAATCGGAGCATTCATGGAACAGACTCCCCAACAACAAGTACCGCCAAGCGAAATCGCCTTGCTGGCCAATATCCTGGCCCTGACAACCCGCAACATGACCGCCATCACCACCCTGCTGGCAAAGGTCACCGCGAACATGGCCAACTCCACAGACAGCACCCTCCAGGCGGCATCGGTCGGCCTGCTGGACCAGGTCACGGGCCTGGGTCACGACCTGGAATTGCAGTGGGACCTGATCCAGTCGCTGGACCGCTACTGCCCCCTGCTCGCCCGCACACCGCCGGCGCGAACCTCGCTGGTCACCGAAATCGACATCAGCCAGCTACCGCTCAGCCACTAAGGGCTTGATTTTTGCTAGGCGATCCTTTAGGGTCGCCGACGTTAGTACCAAGTTGTAAGTCAATCCGGCCTTCCGATCCCTCGCCTCTCACCCCTGAGAAGCCCAACCCAAAGGGACCCGGCCACCCCCGCCGACGCACCGACCGCAACTCTCGCCCAAGGCGATGCAGTAAAGCTGTCATGAGCACGCGGTAGATTGACCAGGACTGCCAGCCGAGCCAGACCCTTGCCCGGCGCAGCACCTGGCATCCCAAGTACCAGCTGCCAGAGCTTGATCCCGATCGGGGAACTTCATGCCGGCACCCTTGCTCCGATAAGGATCATCCGACCAGAGTCTGTTACTCGGCGGATTCGGAGCCATTGTCTGGCGGCCCATGGCCGCAAAACGAAGGAAGCAACACGATGACCATCCATCATCAAGCCCAAGCTGCAATCAGCACCCTGACCCACGCATTTGCGCCGTTCACCTGCCATATCACCGCCGCTCGCAACGGCAACTTCAGCTTCACCATCGTCAACGAGTTTGGTGTCGCCCGTCACAGCGAGCGTTTGTACCCGGAGCACTATGGCGACGCCGATCACCTGCAGAATGTGATCGACCGGACGCACAAAGCGCTGAATGCCTGAAGATGCAGCCCACGACAAAAGCCCCGCACATGCGGGGCTTTTTCATGGGTGATCAATGGGAACCCACCTTCGCGACTGCAACTCCGCCAGTTGGCTCGAAGGCACTCCGAAAGGAGCGGTCCCCGCATCCTCGCAATCCTCCACAACGCCGACAGCCTGTTACCTAAGCACGACAGACCGGGCATAATTCGCCCCTTCAAATCGCCAGCCCAGCGTTTCCATGCGAATTCACGTCACCTTCATCGACCGCGTCGGCATCACCCAGGAGGTCCTGGCCTTGCTCGGCGGCCGCAACCTCAATCTGGATGCGGTGGAAATGGTGCCACCCAACGTCTATATCGACGCCCCCACCCTCAGCCCGGAAGTGCTCGACGAGCTGCGCGACGCCCTGCATGCCGTGCACGGTGTGCAGGAAGTGACAGTGGTGGACATCCTTCCCGGCCAGCGCCGGCGCCTGCAGCTGGATGCGCTGCTGGCGGCCATGACCGACCCGGTACTGGCAGTGGATGGCGATGGCCGCATCCTGCTGGCCAACCCGGCGCTGATTGCACTCTATGGCGCCGAGCCGGAAGGCCAGCCCCTGGCACAACTGTTCGGCGACGACAGGCTGCACAGCGCCCTGCTGGAACACGGGTTCCGCCTCCCCCTGCGGGAAATCACCCTCAAGGGGCAGGCACTGCTGCTGGATGCGGTACCCATTACCGAAGGCGATCACCTGACCGGCGCCCTGCTCACGCTCTACCAGCCCAACCGAATCGGCGAACGCCTCTCAGCGCTGCACCACGACCATGCCGCCGAAGGTTTCGACGCCCTGCTGGGCGACTCGGCCCCTATGGCCACCCTCAAGGCACGCGCCCAACGGGTAGCGGCCCTGGACGCGCCGCTGCTGATACGCGGCGAGACCGGCACCGGCAAGGAGCTGGTGGCTCGCGCTTGCCACGCCGCCAGCGCCCGCCGCAACCAGCCGTTCCTGGCGCTGAACTGCGCCGCACTGCCGGAGAACCTGGCCGAGAGCGAGCTGTTCGGCTATGCCCCCGGTGCCTTCACCGGCGCCCAGCGCGGCGGTAAGCCCGGCCTGCTGGAACTGGCCCACCAGGGCACGGTGTTCCTCGACGAAATCGGCGAAATGTCGCCCTACCTGCAGGCCAAGCTGCTGCGCTTCCTCAGCGACGGCAGCTTCCGCCGCGTGGGCGGTGACCGCGAGATCAAGGTGGACGTGCGCATCCTCAGCGCCACCCACCGCAACCTGGAGAAGATGGTTGGCGAAGGCGCCTTCCGCGAAGACCTCTTCTACCGCCTGAACGTACTCAACCTGGAAGTGCCGCCGCTGCGCGAACGCGGCCAGGACATCCTGCTGCTGGCCCGCTTTTTCATGCAGCAGGCCTGCACCCAGATCCAGCGACCGGCCTGCCGCCTGGCACCCGGCACCTTCCAGGCCCTGCTGGGCAACCGCTGGCCGGGCAATGTGCGCCAACTGCAGAACGTGATCTTCCGTGCCGCCGCCATCTGCGAGAGCAGCCTGGTGGAGATCGGCGACCTGGACATCGCTGGCACCGCAGTGGCACGCCAGAGCGACGGCGAGGTGAACAGCCTGGAAGAGGCCGTTGAGAACTTCGAGCGGGCGCTGCTGGAGAAGCTCTTCGTCACCTATCCCTCGACCCGCCAACTGGCCGCGCGGCTGCAGACCTCCCATACCGCCATTGCCCACCGGCTGCGCAAGTACGGGATCCCCGGTAAAACTCCCCCGTAGGGTGCGCCATGTGTTCAGCCGGTATACATGGGTAACGCTTGTCGGGAGACATGGGTAACGGGTGGATAGTCATGGCTTGGGTTGCCTGAGATCAATCTGGCGCACGGTCTTGTGGATGAACACCACGTCGAAGACGCCGTCGGTCGCGGTCGGACGGATGGCAACCCGCTCTCCCGCCAGGCCGCC
>NZ_SSOH01000055.1:0-3782 GCF_029873155.1 Pseudomonas sp. BN515
CTGGCGCTGGGGTACACGGCGAGTTCGCGGCTGTAGCGGTGGGTCCACTCGCCGACCAGCTCGTGGGCGGTGTGCGGCGCGTTCTTCAGCGGGTTGTCGTCCTTGTCCAGCTCACCGGCCTCGACCGCGCGGATTTCCTCGCGGATGCGGATCATGGCGTCGCAGAAGCGCTCCAGCTCTTCCTTCGACTCGCTCTCGGTGGGCTCGATCATCAGCGTGCCGGGCACCGGGAAGCTCATGGTCGGGGCGTGGAAGCCGTAGTCGATCAGGCGCTTGGCGACGTCGTCGACGCTGATGCCGCTGGTCTCCTTGAGCGGGCGCAGGTCGAGGATGCACTCGTGGGCGACCAGGCCGTTGCTGCCGGTGTAGAGCACCGGGTAGTGCTCTTCCAGGCGGCGGGCGATGTAGTTGGCGTTGAGGATCGCCAGCTGGGTGGCGCGGCGCAGGCCGTCGCCGCCCATCATGCGGATGTACATCCAGGTGATCGGCAGGATGCTGGCGCTGCCGAAGGGCGCCGCGCTGACCGCGCCCTCTTTGCGCGCCATCTGCGCGTGGCCGGGCAGGAAGGGCGCCAGGTGGGCCTTCACGCCGATCGGGCCGACGCCCGGGCCGCCGCCGCCGTGGGGGATGCAGAAGGTCTTGTGCAGGTTCAGGTGCGAGACGTCGCCGCCGAACTGGCCCGGGGCGCAGAGGCCGACCATGGCGTTCATGTTGGCGCCGTCGATGTACACCTGGCCGCCGTTGGCGTGGATGACGTCGCAGATCTCGCGGATGCCTTCCTCGAACACGCCGTGGGTGGACGGGTAGGTGATCATCAGCGCGGCGAGGCGCTCCTTGTGCTCCTCGGCCTTGGCCTTGAGGTCGGCGATGTCGACGTTGCCGCGCGCATCGCAGGCGGTCACCACCACGCGCATGCCGACCATGCTGGCGGTGGCCGGGTTGGTGCCGTGGGCCGATTGCGGGATCAGGCAGATGTCGCGCTGGTCGTCGCCACGGCTGAGGTGGTAGGCGCGGATCGCCAGCAGGCCGGCGTATTCGCCCTGGGAGCCGGCGTTCGGCTGCAGGGACACGGCGTCATAGCCGGTGGCCTGACACAGCATGGCTTCCAGCTCAGTGGTGAGTTCCTGGTAGCCCTGGGATTGCTCGGCCGGGGCGAAGGGGTGCAGGGCGCCGAACTCGGCCCAGGTCACCGGGATCATCTCGCTGGCGGCGTTCAGCTTCATGGTGCAGGAGCCCAGCGGGATCATGCTGCGGTCCAGCGCCAGGTCCTTGTCGGCGAGCTTGCGCAGGTAGCGCATCAGCTCGGTTTCCGAGTGGTAGCGGTTGAACACCGGGTGGGCGAGGATCGCGCTCTGGCGCAGCAGGGCGGCCGGTAGGCGGCTGGCGACGCGGGCGGCCAGCTCGGCGAAGGCGGGCAGCGCCTGGCCGTCGGCGAACAGCGCCCAGAGTTGCTCGACGTCGGCCTGGGTGGTGGTTTCGTCCAGGGACAGGCCGAGGCGGACGGCATCCACTTCACGCAGGTTGAGGCGCTGGGCGCGGGCTGCGGCATGGCGCTCGGCGGTCTGGGCGCCGGTGGCCAGGGTCAGGGTGTCGAAGAAGTGCGCCTGCTCCACGGTCACGCCGAGCTGGACCAGACCCTCGGCGAGGATCGCGGTCAGCTGGTGCACGCGGTTGGCGATGCGGGTCAGGCCCTGCGGGCCGTGGTAGACGGCGTACATGCTGGCGATGTTGGCCAGCAGCACCTGCGCGGTGCAGATGTTGCTGGTGGCCTTCTCGCGGCGGATGTGCTGCTCGCGGGTCTGCATGGCCAGGCGCAGGGCCGGCTGGCCGTGGCGGTCGATGGAGACGCCGACCAGGCGGCCGGGCATGTCGCGCTTGAAGGCGTCGCGGGTGGCGAAGTAGGCCGCGTGCGGGCCGCCGAAGCCGAGCGGCACGCCGAAGCGCTGGGCGCTGCCGAGGGCGACGTCGGCGCCGAACTCGCCGGGCGGGGTCAGCAGGGTCAGCGCCAGCAGGTCGGCGGCCACCGCCACCAGGGCGCCGGCGGCGTGGAAGCGCTCGACCAGTTCGCGGTAGTCGAAGACATCGCCGTTGGCGGCGGGGTACTGCAGCAGGGCGCCGAAGTAGGCGCTGGCGTCGGTGAGCTCACGCTCGTCGCCGATCACCACCTCGATGCCCAGCGGCTCGGCGCGGGTGCGCAGCACGTCGAGGGTCTGCGGGTGGCAGTGCTGCGAGGCGAAGAAGGCGTTGCTGGCCTTGTTCTTCGCCAGGCGCTTGCAGAAGGTCATGGCTTCGGCGGCGGCGGTGCCTTCGTCGAGCAGGGAGGCGTTGGCCACCGGCAGGCCGGAGAGGTCGCTGACCAGGGTCTGGAAGTTCAGCAGGGCTTCCAGGCGACCCTGGGAGATTTCCGGCTGGTAGGGGGTGTAGGCGGTGTACCAGGCCGGGTTTTCCAGCAGGTTGCGCAGGATCGGGCTGGGGGTGTGGCAGGGGTAGTAGCCCTGGCCGATGTAGCTCTTGAACAGCTGGTTCTTCGCGGCGATGGCCTTGATCGCGGCGAGGGCTTCGGCCTCGCCCTGGCCGGCCGGCAGGTCGAGCACGCTGGTGCCCTTGATGCTGTCGGGGATGACGTTGGCAGTCAGGGCTTCGATGTCTTCATGGCCGAGCAGTTGCAGCATGGCCTTGATATCGGCCTCGCGCGGGCCGATGTGGCGTGCGATGAATTCGTTGGCGGTGCCAAGGATGGGGGTTGAGAGGCTCATGGTCATTCCTCAGCCGTTGGCTTTCAGCAGGTTTTCGTAGCCGGCCTGGTCGAGGAGGCCGTCAAGGATGCTGGCATCGGCCAGTTGCATGCGGAAGAACCAGCCCTTGCCCAGCGGCTCTTCGTTGACCAGTTCGGGGCTGTCGGCCAGTTGCTGGTTCACTTCGATCACTTCGCCGTCCAGCGGCATGGTGATGTTGCTGGCGGCTTTCACCGACTCCAGCACGGCGACTTCTTCGCCCTTGGCATAGGCCTGCAGTTCCGGGAGTTGAACGAAGACCACATCGCCCAGCGCGTCCTGCGCGTACTCGGTAATGCCTACGGTGACGCTGCCGTTCTCTTCCAGGCGCAGCCATTCGTGGTCGGCGGTGAAACGCAATACGCTCATCTTTGGTCCTCAACTCGTATGACGCGCCTGTTTCTTCTGCCAGGCGCTTAGCCCCGCACGCGGTCATGGCCGCGCGCTGTTGCCCGGCCTTTAGCAAGGGCAGTGCCAGAAGGCTGTATGCCTTGTAAATCAAGGCGTTGCGAGTATTAGTGGAGGAAGTGCGTGATGGTCTCTGTAGCGAAATCGCTACAGGGTGATGGGCGCTTTTTGCGGGAATGAGTGGGGAGCCAGCAGTGACGGGGGTTCTGGCTGGATGTTGCGGAATCGTTACGCTGTAGCGATTTCGATACGGCGCGTGCCTATTTAACGAATAAAACTAATAAAAACAAATAGTTATAGAGTCTATGTAATGCTTTGTGCGAAGAGTGTAGGTAGGGTGCGCCGCGCGCACCAGGGAAGTTGCAGCCGGCGCCGATCGTGATCCCGGAATCGGTGCGCATGGTGTTCAGCCGGGGGACATAGGTAACGGGTGTCGGGAGACATAGGTAACGCATTTACGCTTACGGGATCCGTCGAATGAGGAGTTCGAGCGATGCCGTGGCAGGAGTGCACCACCATGTCGATTCGGCGTGAATTTGTGTGGTTGGCCGAACAGCCGCAGAGCAATGTCCGCGAGCTGTGCCGACGCTATGGCATCAG
>NZ_SSOH01000056.1:0-34061 GCF_029873155.1 Pseudomonas sp. BN515
TGGAGCTGAACATCCACTACAACGACTGCGGCCAGGGCAGCGAAACCGTGGTCATGCTCCACGGCTCCGGCCCGGGTGCCAGCGGCTGGGCCAACTTCAACCGCAACATCGAACCGCTGGTTAGCGCCGGTTGCCGCGTGATCCTGCTGGACTGCCCAGGCTGGAGCAAAAGCGACTCCATCGTCTGCAGCGGCTCCCGCTCCGACCTCAATGCCCGCATCCTCAAGGGCCTGGTGGACCAGCTCGACCTCGACCGGGTGCATATCCTCGGCAACTCCATGGGCGGTCACAGCGCCGTGGCGTTCGCCCTGAACTGGCCGGAGCGGGTCGGCAAGTTGGTACTCATGGGCGGCGGCACCGGTGGCGCCAGCCCCTTCACGCCCATGCCCACCGAGGGCATCAAGCTGCTCCAGGGCCTGTACCGCGAGCCGACCATCGACAACCTGAAGAAGATGATGAACGTCTTCGTCTACGACCCCAGTGACCTGACAGAGGCGCTGTTCCAGGCCCGTCTGGACAACATGCTGGCGCGCCGTGATCACCTGGAAAACTTCGTCTCCAGTCTTGCGGCCAACCCCAAGCAATTCCCCGATTTCGGCCCGCGCTTGGCGGAGATCAAGGCCGAAACCCTGGTGATCTGGGGCCGCAACGACCGCTTCGTGCCCATGGACACCGGCCTGCGCCTGGTAGCCGGCATCCCCAACTCCGAACTCCACGTGTTCAACAACTGCGGGCACTGGGCGCAGTGGGAGCACGCGGACAAGTTCAACCGCATGGTGCTGGACTTCCTCACCCACTGAGTCCCGAGGTGCGAGATGACCCTTTCCCAAGATTCCCTGGAACAACTGGCCGCTGGCTTGCGCTTGGCTGAAGCCAGCGGCGAGGCCATCGGCCCGCTGCGCGAGCGCATCGGCGAAGACAACGGCGAAGCCGCCTACGCCATCCAGCGCCTGAACGTGGCCCACGGCATTGCGGCCGGACGTCGCGTAGTCGGTCGCAAGATCGGCCTGACCAATCCCAAGGTGCAGGCCCAACTGGGTGTGGACCAGCCGGACTTCGGCACCCTGTTTGCCGACATGGCCTACGGAGACAACGAGTTGGTGCCCATTGGCCGGGTGCTGCAGCCGAAGATCGAGGCGGAAATCGCCCTGATCCTCGACCGTGACCTGCCGCGCGCCGACACCGGGTTCGCCGATGTACTGGCCGCTACCGGCTGGGTATTGCCGGCCCTGGAGATTGTCGGCAGCCGCGTGGCGGGCTGGAACATCCGCTTCGTCGACACCGTGGCCGACAACGCCTCCAGCGGCTGCTTCGTGCTCGGCGGCCCGGCCCGTCGGCTCGATTCCCTGGACCTGCGCCAGGCCGCCATGCGCATGACTCGCAATGGCGAGCTGGTGTCTAGCGGCAGCGGTGCCGAATGCCTCGGCCACCCGTTGAATGCCGCCGTGTGGCTGGCCCGCACCATGGCTCGCCTGGGCGAACCGCTGAAGGCAGGTGACCTGATCCTGACCGGAGCGCTGGGCCCGATGTCAGCCGTGGTAGCTGGTGACCGCTTCGAAGCGGTGATCGAAGGCATCGGTCAAGTGGCCGTGCAGTTCAGTGCCGAGTGATAGCAGAGAGACCTTTCCCATGAGCAATAAACTCAAAGTCGCCATCGTCGGCTCCGGCAACATCGGTACCGACCTGATGATCAAGGTGCTGCGTAACGCGCAGCACCTGGAAATGGGCGCCATGGTCGGTATCGACCGGGCGTCCGACGGTCTGGCCCGCGCAGCACGATTGGGCGTCGCCACCACCCATGAAGGCGTGGAAGGCCTGACCCGCCTGCCTGTGTTCCAGGACATCGACTTCGTCTTCGACGCCACCAGTGCCGGCGCCCATGTAAAGAACGACGCCTTTCTGCGCAGCGTGAAACCGGGGATTCGCCTGATAGACCTGACCCCGGCTGCCATTGGCCCCTATTGCGTGCCGGTGGTGAACCTGGAGCAGAACCTCCAGCAGCTCAACGTCAACATGGTCACCTGCGGCGGCCAGGCCACCATTCCGATGGTGGCGGCGGTGTCGCGGGTAGCTAAGGTGCACTACGCCGAGATCATCGCCTCTATCGCCAGCAAGTCCGCCGGCCCCGGCACCCGCGCCAATATCGACGAGTTCACCGAGACCACCTCGAAAGCTATCGAAGTGATCGGTGGGGCAGCCAAGGGCAAGGCCATCATCATCATGAACCCTGCCGAGCCGCCCTTGATGATGCGCGACACCGTGTTCGTACTTTCGGAGGCAGCCGACCAGGCCCAAGTGGAGGCCAGCATCGAAGAGATGGCCGCTGCGGTACAGGGCTATGTGCCCGGCTATCGCCTGAAGCAGCGGGTGCAGTTCGATGAGCTCCACGACCTGAACATCCCCGGCCACGGCCGCTTCTCCGGACTGAAGACCTCGGTGTTCCTCGAAGTCGAAGGCGCCGCCCATTACCTGCCGAGCTACGCCGGCAACCTCGACATCATGACTTCTGCCGCGCTGGCCACCGCCGAGCGCATGGCCCAGTCGATGCTCAAGGCCTGAGGAGACCGACCATGAACGGCAAGAAGCTCTACATCTCCGACGTGACCCTGCGCGACGGCAGCCACGCGATCCGCCACCAGTATTCGATCGGCCAGGTGCAGGCCATCGCCCGTGCACTGGACCAGGCGAAGGTGGACGCCATCGAAGTCACCCACGGCGACGGCCTGCAGGGCTCATCCTTCAACTACGGCTTCGGCGCCCACACCGACCTGGAGTGGATCGAAGCGGCCGCCGATGTCATCGAGCACGCCCGCCTCACCGTGCTGCTGCTGCCCGGCATCGGCAGCGTGCACGACCTCAAGGCGGCCTATGACGCCGGTGCCCGTAGCGTGCGGGTGGCCACCCACTGCACCGAGGCGGACGTGTCGCAGCAGCACATCGAATACGCCCGCAGCCTCGGCATGGACACCGTGGGTTTCCTGATGATGAGCCACATGATTCCGGCCGAGCAGTTGGCTGCCCAGGGCAAACTGATGGAAAGCTACGGCGCCCAGTGCATCTACATGGCGGATTCCGGTGGCGCGATGAACATGCAGGACATTCGTGACCGCATGCGCGCCTTCAAGGCGGTGCTCAAGCCGGAGACCCAGACCGGCATGCACGCCCACCACAATCTCAGCCTCGGGGTGGCCAACTCCATCGTCGCGGTGGAAGAGGGTTGCGACCGCATCGACGCCAGCCTGGCCGGCATGGGCGCCGGTGCCGGCAACGCGCCGCTGGAAGTGCTCATCGCCGCCACCGAGCGCCTCGGCTGGAATCACGGCACCGACCTCTACCGGCTGATGGATGCCGCCGACGATCTCGTGCGGCCGCTGCAGGACCGCCCGGTGCGGGTGGATCGCGAGACCCTCGGCCTGGGCTATGCCGGCGTCTATTCCAGCTTCCTGCGTCACGCCGAAGTGGCGGCGGCCAAGTACGGCCTGAAGACCCTCGACATCCTCGTCGAACTGGGCAAGCGCCGGATGGTAGGCGGCCAGGAAGACATGATCGTCGACGTCGCCCTGGACCTCTTGGCGGCGCGCAAGACCTGACTCTAACCACAAACTGCAGGGGCGATTGAAATCGCCCCTGCAGGAGTTGGTTTCCGGGCTCAACGCCCGACACTGACATCGTCATTGAATCCGCGGGGCCAGGGATGAGCCGCCGGCCACCCGCGACAGGAGTTCGCCATGCTGGCCAGACTGTCCCTGAAGAACAAGCTGCTCATCACCGTCCTGCCGCTGACCATCCTGGTCTACCTGGCCACCGTGTTGCTGGTCTACCTGTCGAGCAAGGCCTCGACCGAAGCCCTGGCCGAAGTAGCGGTGGACGCCATCGTTCGCCAGCAGGCCGCCGAGATCGGCGCATATTTCGACAGTGCCCTGTATTCGGCGCGTACCACGGGGGAGCTGCTTGGCCGCGAGCTGGCCGATGGCGAACTGGTGGACAGCCGTATCGCCGATCAGATGCTGGAGACCCTGCTGCACACCAGCCCCCAGGTGAGTGCCGCCTGGTGGATGCCGTCGCAGGGGCAGGAGCGCACTCCGGTCTACTGGTTCCGCGATGGGGCCTCCATCCTGCCGGCCTCAGCCGAGCAACGGCAGTCCCTGGCCGCAACGGTGGGAGGAGATGCGCTCGGGCGCGAGCGGGTCGATCCACCTCGTACATTGCCGGGGCTCGGTAGCGCGCGGCCGGCCATCCCGCTGTTGATTCCGATACGCCAGAACGGACGGGTGGTCGGGAGCCTGGGGCTGGGCCTCGACGCAAAGCAGCTCCAGGCAAGCGTGGCCCGACTACGCCCGCTGGGTGTGGGGATGGCCGCATTGACCGCCCACGACACCACCCTGGTGTCACATCCCGACCCGACGCGGATCGGACGCAAGGAGGCAGAAACGGAGGCGGACTTCATGGGCGAGCACCTGCAACCGATGATCGACGCGGTACGTACTGGGCGACCGCTTACCCTGCGCTTCGTCTCGCCGGCCATAGGGGAGGAAATCTTCATGCTGGCGGTACCGGTCGCCATTGGTGATACCGCTACGCCCTGGTCATTCGGCGTCGCCCTGCCCAGCGCCGCGGTCCTGGGTGGGGTCAAGGCCTTGGCGGTCAAGCTGTTGGCGCTGGGGACCGCCGCAGTGCTGATTGCCGCGATCCTGATCCTGCTGCTGGGGCAGGCCCTGGCGCGGCCGCTGAACGTTGTGGTGCAGGCGGTCAGGCAGCTGGCTTCCGGGGAGGCCGACCTGCGTGCGCGCCTGCCGGTCCACGGCCGGGATGAGCTGGCGACGCTGGCCCGGGAGTTCAATCGCTTCATCGGCTCCCTGGCCGAGCTGGTGGCCGAGATCAAGAGTACCGGACAGACCCTGCACGACACGTCCGCGGCGCTCCAACAGGAAAGCCAGGTGGCGGGGGCGAGCGTGGATACCCAGCGCGACGAGATCGGCCAGCTCGCGGCGGCCATGCAGCAGATGGCCGCCACAGTCGAAGAAGTGGCTGGAAACGCCGATCTGACCGCCAGGGCCACCAGCGAGGGCGACCAGGCCGTGGCCCGTGGCCAGGACACGGTGGCCGCGCTGGCGACCGCGATCATCCGGAATGCCGCATTGCTGGAGGAGATATTCGCCCTCACGGAACAGCTGGAGGGCACCAGCCAGACCATCGGTAGTGTGGTGGCGGTGATCCGCGAGATCGCCGATCAGACCAATCTGCTGGCGCTCAACGCGGCCATCGAGTCGGCCCGTGCAGGCGAGCAGGGCCGCGGGTTCGCCGTGGTGGCCGACGAGGTACGGGCGCTGGCGCGGCGCACGCACAACTCCACCGAGGAGGTGCACCGCAGTATCGCGACGATCCAGGACCGGACCCAGACGGTGGTGGGCATGGTGGAAAAGAGCCGGCAAGGCTCGCAGTCCAACGTCGCCAGTGCGCGGGAGGCTAGCGAGGCATTGCACCGGATCACCCAGATGATTGGTGAGGTTCGCGAAATGAGTCAGCAGATCGCGATGGCAACCGGTCAGCAGGCGGCCACGAGCGAGCAGCTGTCGCGCAGCCTGGTGACTATCTCCGACTCGGCCGAACACGCATCACGCAGCACCGGCCAGGTCCGCCGGCGCAGTCACGACCTTCAGTCCCTGGCCGGTCGCCTCAACAGCCTGGTGGGCCGCTTCCAGCTCTGACCGGGCCCGTTGCCCTTCCCATCCTGCCGGAGGCTCCAGGCCTCGCTCGCGGAACCTTCGGCTATCCCGTCCGTGCAGGTGTCCGGCCGCAATAACTGCGCCTGGGGGACAAGCCCTGCAGTGTCGGGATAGTTCGGCTCCCGGGGGGTACCTAGAGTGGGGTTGCCTGCGTTGCCGGCGCCATTTCCACAACAAGACGACGCCAACCCTGTGGACTCGACCCATGTCAAATCTCATCAACATCGATCAATCCTCTTCTCTGCGGGTAGCCCGACCCAGTGTCACGCAGCGTGCCATCAAAGCGCTGATGACGGTGCTGCCCTGGTCGATCATCGGCGGGCTGCTCTGGGCGGGGTTGTTCATCAAGCCCCAGCCTGTCGGCGGCACCGTGAACCCGCCGGCCCTGGAGCGGCGAGACCATTTCTATGGCCTGGCCCTCGCCGCCAATGGCGAAATCTGGGCCTGTGGGTCCAGCGGAAAGATCCTGGCAATTGCGCCCGGCGGACAGGTCCGTCGGCTGCCCTCGGCAACTGACAAAACGCTGCAGGACATCGCCATCTGGGATGCCGGACATGCCGTGGCCGTGGGCAACGACGGCGTGATCCTGCATAGCCAGGATGCCGGTCAGCACTGGCAGGTTGCGGCCGGCGTGCCGCGTTCGGAGGTGGCCAACAAGCTGAACCGTGTGCGTGTGGCCCCTGGCGGCCTGGCCATCGCCACTGGCGAGATGGGGGCGCTGCTGGTCAGTCGCGACTACGGCCAGACCTGGCAGCGCCTGCGCGAAGAGGAGGATGTGGCCTGGAACGACGTGGCCATTCTCGAGGGTGGCCGTCTGCTGGTGGTCGGTGAGTTCGGCCGTGTTCTGCGCAGTGAGGACCAGGGGCAGAGCTGGGAGGAAATCGCCGCGCCCGTTCCCGGGTCGCTGATGTCCGTGCAGTTCCGCGACAGCCAGAACGGCGTCGCGGTTGGCCTGGAAGGCGCGCTACTGGTGACCCGTGACGGTGGGCGCAATTGGCAATCGGTCGACCTCGGGGTCGACGATCACTTGTTCGACATCCTCTGGAATCCGCAGCAACAGCGCTGGTTCGCCAGTGGCGCCCTCGGCCGCTGGGTTTCCGGCAATGACGACGGCTGGACCGTCGGCTCCCTGGATGAACGCAACCTGTCCTGGCACACCCGTGCCCTGGTGCATGGCCGCAGCCTCTGGCTGGCCGGCGCCGACATCGGTCACTGGGATGGCCAGCACTGGACGGAGCTGCGGCCATGAAGTCCCCCCACGCCTCTTCTTCTCGAGAAACAAACATGATCGAACTCATTGCCGAGCTGTGCGTCCGTCGGCGCGCCTGGGTGGCTGGCGGGCTCTTCATTCTCACCCTGGTGCTGAGCTGGTTCGCCCTGCATATCGAGGTGCGTACCGTATTCGAGGACATGCTGCCCTCGCGCCACGAGTACGTGCAGACCCACGAGAAGTTCAAGGACACTTTCGGCGGCTCGAACATGGTCACCATCATGTTCGAGGTGGAGCAGGGCGACATCTTCCAGACCGCGGTGCTGGACAAGGTGCGCACCGTGACGCTGGGTCTGCGCGAAGTGTCCGCGGTCAACCAGTACCAGATCACCTCCCTGGCCTCGAAGAAGCTGAAGGAAGTGCGCGCCTCCACGGCCGGCATCGAGAGCCGCCCGCTGATGTGGCCGGACCTGCCGGCCAACGCCGAAGCCATGGCCGAACTGAAGCAGGCCGTGCTGCGCAATCCGCTGGTCTACGGGCCCTATGTGTCCAAGGACCTGCAGGCCACCCTGATCACGGTGGACTTCATCGACCAGCAGGTGGACTACACCACGGTGTTCCACGAAATCCGCGACCTGATCACCAAGGTGGACGACGGCAGCGTGAAGATCCGTGTGGTGGGTGACCCGATCCTCTACGGCTGGGTGGGCCACTACCTGCCGGAGACCATCCAGCTGGTCGCGGCGGCCCTGCTGGTGACGCTAGTGATGCTCTTCGTCCTGCTGCGGACCTGGCGCGGCCTGACGCTGCCGCTGCTGGCCGGGCTGGTCAGCGCCATCTGGGCGCTCGGTATCTGCAGGCTGCTGAACATCAACTTCGAGCCGCTGGTGATCGTGGTCGCCATGCTGATCACCTCGCGGGCGGTTTCCCATTCGGTGCAGATCGTCAATCGCTTCGACGATGAGCTGGAATTGCTGCCGCCCGGCGCCGATACCGCGCGCATTGCGGCGAAGGTGGCCCTGGCCGACCTGTTCCGTCCGGGCATGCTGGGAGTGATCGCCGATGCCGCGTGCATGGCGGTGGTCGCCCTGAGCCCGATCCCGATGCTGCAGAAGCTCACGGTGCTGGCGGTGGTCTGGGTGTCGACGCTGACGGTCAGCGCCGTGCTCCTCACCCCTGTGATGCTGTCCTTCATCCGCAAGCCCCACGGCGTAGCCCATCCCATCGACTGCCTGCCGCTACTGCGCAAGGTGCTCAACCTGGCGGTGCGGGTCTGCCTGTCCCGCGCCCGCTACGGAGTGCTCGGCGTCAGCCTGCTGGTGGTCCTGGGCGCTGGCCTGTATTCGTTGAACCTGAAGATCGGCGACGCCAATCCCGGCTCGCCGATCCTCTGGCCGGAGTCGCCCTACAACCGGGACTCCGCCGCGATCAACGGCCGCTTCGAAGGCGTCGACCGGATGTTCGTGGTCATCGGAGACGACAGCATGCCGGGCCTGATCAAAGGCAACGAGGCACTGCACGCGATGAACAGCTTCCAGCGCTTCATCGAGGCGCAGCCGGAAGTCGGTGGCTCGCTGTCGATCGCTGATGTCCTGCCCCATGTGAACAGCAGCTTGCGCGAGGGCAACCCGCGCTACCTGGAACTGGGCGAGAGCGGCGCGATCAACGGCAGCCTGATGGCCATGCTGGATTCGGTGTCCGAGCCCGGGGACATCTCCCGCTTCGCCGACGACCAGTACGCTAATGGCTCGGTGACCCTGATGTTCCGCGATCGTCAGGGCGAGACCATCCGCACGGCGGTGGCGCGGATCAAGGAGTTCATCGCCACCCATCCCCTGGCTGAAGGGCAGTGGCACCTGGCGGGTGGCCTGATCGGCGTGATGGCGGCAGTCAACGAAATCATCCTGTCCAGCCAGATCGAGGCCATCGCCCTGGCCCTGCTGGTGCTCGCGGTGCTCTGCACTCTGGTCTACCGCTCCAGCGTCGCCGGCATGGTGTTCATGGTGCCGGTGATCATTTCCAACATGCTGACCTTCGCCTTCATGACCTGGAAGGGCATCGGCATGAACATCAACACGGTGCCGGTGGCTGCCCTCGGCATCGGCCTGGGCGTGGATTACGCCTTCTACATCGCCGACCGCGTGAAGGAGGAAATCGCCGCTGGCCGTAGCGCGGAAGAGGCCATTCGCCTGGCCCTGCATTCCTCCGGCATGGGCGTGATCGTCACCGCCAGCGTGCTGATCGTCAGCACCCTGCTGTGGTGGGTGTCGTCACTGCGCTTCCAGGCCGAGATGGGCCTGCTGATGGCTATCTGGCTGAGCGTGTCGGCCTTCTCCGCCCTCTTCGTCATGCCGTCGCTGCTCTATGTGTTCCGGCCGCGCTTCATCTTCGGCGAGCCGGACCCCATCGGCGATGCCGCGCTCCAGCAGGTTTGAAACCACACAACAACAAGACCCAAAGCCTAACGCTGCCACCACACTCGGGAGACAAGATGAACAAGAATTACATCCCGGCCACGCACAAGCGTGCGCCGCTCCACAAGCTCGCCCTGGCGATCGCCCTCGGAACCGTCACCACGCCGCTGATGGCCGACGACAGCTTCAAGTACGACGGTTACCTGCGCCAGGAAATGTCCTGGAACGCCAAGGATTGGGGAGACACTCCGGGCTACAACGACAAGGGCAAGCTATCCATGGCGCGCAGCACGGCGCGCCTCAACCTGGACTGGCAAGCGACGGACAGCGTTTCGGTAGTGGCTAAGTTGCGCGCGGTTCGCGAAGTCGAAACCGACTTCCTCGAGCACCTCGAGGAAATGGGCGCCAACAACCACCGCGAGGCCGATGGACGCGGCGACATCATGGACCTCTACAACAAGGCCGAGATCCGCGAGCTGTATGTCGACTTCCCGGTGGGAGAACGGCTTTCCTTCCGTATCGGCAAGCAGCAACTGGCCTGGGGCGAGACCGACTTTTTCGCCGCCAACGACCTGGTGCATGGATTCGACTTCACCTGGCGCAATTTCCTCGAACCGGCCAACGAGGAACTGCGCAAGACCAACAACATCATCAAGATGAACATCGATGTTCCGGAACTGGAGGGCGGCCTCGAGGCCTTCATCCGTCCGGGGCTGGACCGTACGCAGGATATCGGCACCGAGCTGGATATCTACGGCGGTCGCTGGTCCGGCAATCCGTACGCTGGTGTCGATTTCCGCAATATCGACCCGTACAACTTCGAGAACGACGAAGGCGATTACAAGGATGTCACTGGCGGCCTGCGCTGGAGCGGTCTGTATGGCGACATCAACTACTCCCTTTCCTACCTGAAAACCTTCTACAACTCGCCGATCCTCAACGCTTCCGACAACCTCGCGCTGTTCGGCCTGCCGAACGTGCCGTCCGGGGCCCAGACCCAGGGCACCGACCAGACCCGCGGTGTGGCCGGCGAGGTCATCTACCCGATCGTCGATATCTTCGGCTTCACCGCCAGCGGCTACTCCGAAACCGCCGACGCGGTGTTCAGCACCGAGATGGCCTACATCAAGGACGCGCCGTACCAGATCACCCTGGACAACCCGACCCTGCTGAGCCAGTTCATCGCTCCCGGCTTCGATGGTTTCACCCGCAAGGACGTGGTCGCGCTGATGCTGCGCATGGATAAGAACATCGCGGCTACCCAGACCTGGCTGGGCACCGAGAAACCGATGTTCTTCTCCGTGCAGCTGTTCGACAAATGGGTGCAGAACTTCGATGAGGACGACGGGCTGCTCTACAGCGTCGGTTGGGGCGGCAAGGTCAAGGAACACTCCGTCCTGGCCACCACCATCTTCGACCTCAGCTACGACAGCGGGCGTATCCGTCCGCAACTGGTGCTGGGTGCCGACCTGAGCAACGGCGGTGGCTTCGCCGTGCCGTCGGTGACCTTCGAGCTGTCCAGCAAATGGCGCTGGAAGGTCGAGTACGACGCCTTCTGGGATGACGCCCACCGCGACGCCTCGAAGTGCGTTCCCGGCCAGATGAACAACTGTGACAGCACCACCCTGTTCGGAGTCTTCCACGACCGCGACCAGGTCTACACCAGCCTGACCTACCTGTTCTGACCCCCACAGGAGACCTCATCATGAGCGCATCCCATTTCCCTCTGCGACGCACCCTGGCGGTCGGACTGATCGCCGCCGCCGGCAGCCTTCCGTCCCTGGGGCTGGCCGCCGAACTGCCCGCGGGCACCGTGATTTCCGCCGAGAATATCGATCAGATCAAGAACGACACCTTCGAAGGGCATAGCATCGCCAGCCTGCTGACCGAGAAGATGGAGTGGCGCATCCGCAACAGTGGCTGGAAGCTGCCGCTGGCCAAATCCCAGCAGGTCGAACTGGACCCGCGCTGGGTCAAGGCCTCGCAAGCCAACCAGGGCAAGACCTCGATCAACAAGGGGACCTGCCAGATCGACGGCTGGGGGGCGGGTGCTCCCTTCCCGACCATCGACGAGAAGGACCCGCAGGCGGCTGAGAAGATCGTCTGGAACTTCCACCTCGGCCAACTCGTGGGCGACGTATCCCAGGTGCCGAACTTCACCCAGTTGCTGATCGACGGCAAACGTGGCGTCCACGCCGAGCCGGTGGCCGAGTTCACCCGTTACACGATGAAGGGCCGCCTGACCGGCGACAGCCCGGTGGAAGGCGACGGCAGCGAGCGTGGCCGGCAATTGCTGTATTTCAAGGCGCCTTCCGACATGAAGGGGCTGGGCACCTACACCGTGATGTACGACGCGGAGAAGGTGAATGACGTATGGGCCTATGTGCCGGCCGTGCGACGGGTGCGTCGCCTTTCCGGTGGGGCCTGGATGGACCCGGTCGGCTCGTCCGACCAGCTGCAGGATGACCTGGAAGGTTTCAATGCCCGACCGTGCTGGTACCCGGAGTACAAGCTGGTGGGCAAGCGCTGGGTTCTCGCCGCGGCCAACGCCAAGTCGGATCTGTGGAACACCAAGGGCTCCAGTTTCGACGAGAAGTATCCGGTGCTGGAGAACCAGCCTCCGTACTGGAACATGAACAACGACCGCTACGAGCCTCGCGAGGTGTACGTCGTGGAAGCCATCACCCCGGCGACCCACCCCTACAGCAAGAAAGTGCTTTACGTGGAGACGAAGTACCCGCGCATCCACTACGTCGAGGCGTACAACCGCAAGGGTGAGTTCTGGAAGTTCATGGAGTGGCACACCTACTACAACCCGCAGGGCGGCGACATGCGTACCGCCGGCAGCGCGGTGATCGACTTCCAGCGTAACCACGCGACGGTATCGCTGATCGATACCGCTACCTGGAAGACCAACTTCGAGGCCAAGGCCAGCGACTTCTCGCTGCAGGCCCTGCAGAAGGCCGGTCGCTGAGGACCGGCACGCCCCGCCGGCGAGGCGGGGCCTGGCAAGCATCCGCCGGGGCAACGCGCCCCGGCCACAACAATACGAATCGGCCAGACGCGGTGAGCCTGCACCGGTCATGGCCGAAGGAGCCTCGCAATGTCGAACATGAAAGCCGCGCGCCTGCACGAGATCGGCGGCCGCTTCACCGTTGACGAAGTCCCCATGCCTGTACCCGGTGAGCATGATGTGCTGGTCAAGGTCGAAGCCAGCGGCATCATCCCCAACCTGAAGAACGTCACCACCCACTTCCCCGAGTGGTACCCCTTCCTGCCGCTACCAAAACTGCCCGCGATCTTCGGCCTGGACAGTGCGGGTACCGTCGCTGCGGTCGGCTCCAAGGTCCGTCAATTCGCACCGGGCGACCGGGTCTACGTCAACCCCGGCGTGGGTTGCGGTCAGTGTCGGTTCTGCAAGCAGGGCGAAGCGCCACGTTGCGACGCCTACACCTTCCTCGGCTACTTCGGTTTCGGCCCGGGTTCGCAGGACGTGTTCAGCCAGTATTCCCATGCCGGCTACGGGCAGTTCATGACGGCGCCGGCCAACAACCTGGTGCGCCTGCCGGCCAATCTCAGCAGCGCCCAGGCAACCCGTCTCGGATATCTGGGCACAGCCTATTCGGCGATCCGCAAATCGGCGCTGCGTCCGGGACAGAGCCTGTTGATCCTGGGCGCCTCGGGAACCCTGGGCGTTGGGGCCACCCTGCTGGCACTGGCTTTCGGCGCCGCCAAGGTGCTGGTGGCGGCTCGTGACCGTGCGGCCCTGGAACGCCTGGAGGCGCTCGCGCCGCAACGGGTCATCGGCCTGCCGATCGGCGACCGTCCGGTTTCCGAGCAAGTGCGCGAGCACTGCCCGGAAGGTGTCGACGCGATGCTTGACACCCTCGGCGCGAAGGCGCCCGCGGCCTTGTCCGTCGACGCCATGCAGGCGGTCGCCCGCGGCGGCCGCATCGTGCAGATCGGTGGTGTGGCCGGACCGATCCCGATCGATCCACATCCGTTCATGTGTGCCCAGTGGCAGTACATCGGTTCGCTGTGGTTCACCACCACGGAGGGCGAGGAGATGGCACGGATGATCGAGGCCGGCACCGTGGATCTGTCCTGGCTGGAGGAGCGAGCCTATCCCCTGGAGCGGCTCAATGAGGCACTTGAGGACATCCAGTCCCAGGCGAGCGGCTTCGTCAACTTCCACATCGTCCATTCCTGAGACCTTTCGCCAGTGGCGAGCCGCGCGGCTCGCTGCTGGGGTCTGCCTGGAGGCTCCCGCATGTCCGTCAAACGCATCGTCACCGGCCACGACAGTGCCGGCCGTTCCCGTGTCGTCAGTGCTGGCCCGTTGCCTGGCACCGAATCCTTCGTTCATTCGCCCGGCTTTTCCGCCGCGGTGGTCTGGCACACCGGTGCCGCTCCCCAGATAGTCGACGCCGCTGAGGCGCCCGCCCTGCCGCTGGCCTCGGTGGTGCCCGGACCGGGCGGCACCAGCGCCATGCTGGTGACTTTCCCACCTGCGGGCGTCGAATTCGCGGATTTCGATCCGCAGGCAGCCGCTGCGGAGTTGTGCGAGCGCCTGCCCGGCCTCGGGGAGCGCTTCGAGGCCGATGCACCGGGTTTCCATCGCACCGACACCATCGACTATGGCGTGGTGCTCGACGGCGAGATCACCCTTGAACTCGATGATGGCTGCACCAGCCTGTTGCAGCGTGGGGACCTGGTGGTCCAGATGGGGACACGCCACGCCTGGCGTAACGCGGGTAACACTCCGGCCCGTCTGTTGTTCGTTCTGATTGGCGCCGATCGCGCCCAGCCGACGGCCTGAACAGGGAAATTCACTGGGTTTTCCAGCCGCGGTTGGATGGCCCGTGCCCGGAAATCGGCCAGGTCGACTGCCATCCGACGATCCGGCGCGGCCAGGGGCATGCTTCTTGCCTTGTTTCACTAGCCAGCGTCGGATCGTCACAAGTGTTACCGAGAGGTCGACACGGGTGATGCCACATCTCCGATGCGCGCAAAAAAGCAGAGCCGAACGTCATTACAAGAAATCGGCCTGCGCGCCTTGCACAGACGACAGTCTGTTCCACCACACCTGGAGCAGAGGATTAGCCTTATGGAACATCTCGCTTTTTCATCCGCGACGCCCCCCGAGGTCGTCCTATCCCGTTTCGAGGTTTGTCATACCCAGGACCTGGAAGAAGCCCGCCGCTGGGGGGAACGCATCTTCTGCGCGAACCGCCTGCGTAATCTGGATGCCAAGGGGGCTGTGGATACCCGTATCTACTATCGCCGTCTTGGCGGTATCGGTATCGGCAGGATGAGCTACGGTGGCGACATCACCATCGAGCCGGGTGTGATGGAGTCCTTCGCTCTGATCCAGATGCCGATCCGCGGCCAGGAAATGATCGAGTATGGCAACCATCGGGTGCATTCGACGCCGCGCCTCGGGTCGATTCTCAATGCGCACTCGCCGTTCAAGATCCACCACTGCTCGGGTACCGAGAAGCTGATCATACGCGTCGACTACAGCCTGCTGGAGCGCCACTGCCAGCAGCACCTCGGCCGCACCCTGCGCAAGAAGATCGAGTTCCAGCCGGAAATGCCCCTAGACACGGTCCGGGGGCAGAGCTGGATGCGCATGGTCGGCTGGATCTACGACTGCCTCTCGGTGGAAGAGGACCTGCCGCCGCTGCTGCGCGCGCAGTACGAAAGCATGCTGGTCAACACCTTGCTCGCCTGCCAGCCGCACACCTACAGCGCCGAGTTGTTCGAGGACGAGAAAACGTCCATCGCTCCGGCCTTCGTCAAACGGGTCGAGCGCTTCATCGAGGAGCATGCCCACGAACCGATTACCATCGTCGAGATGGCCGAGCATGCCGGGGTCAGCAGCCGCTCGCTTTTCACCGGTTTCCGGCGCTTCCGCAATACGTCGCCGATGCTGCATCTGAAGGAGGTGCGGCTGCGTAACGTGATGGAGGAGTTGCAGCGGCAGAGCCCGGGCTCCGCCACGGTCACCGCGGTGGCCTTCCGCTGGGGCTTCAACCACCTCGGCCATTTCACCACGGACTACAAGCGCCGCTTCGGTGAAAGCCCTTCCGAGACGCTGGCCCGCTAGTTCCTCACGGACAGGGATGTCCGCCCTCCGCGCACTTTCTGCGCTGCCGGGATAAGCCGCTCGGTCCCGGGAGCGTCAGCTCCGATGCCACTTCCTAGGATGACCCTCAAGCGCGCCGCAGTGCGACGCCATCGTCCCGTCAGCCTCCTGGGGAGTCATCCATGTCCGAGCAACCCATCATCCGCCGCCGTGTGGTCAAGTCCGGCATCAGCGATGCCCGCACCAACAATTCCAAGACCCAGAGCCAGTACCAGCCTTACAAGGATGCGGCCTGGGGTTTCATCAACCACTGGTATCCGGCGCTGTTCACCCACGAGCTGGTCGAGGACCAGGTACAGGGTGTCCAGATCTGCGGCGTGCCCATCGTCCTGCGCCGGGTGAACGGCAAGATCTTCGCCCTCAAGGACCAGTGCCTGCACCGCGGCGTGCGCCTGTCCGAGAAGCCGACCTGCTTCACCAAAAGCACCATTTCCTGCTGGTACCACGGTTTCACCTTCGACCTCGAGAGCGGCAAGCTGGTGACCATCGTCGCCAACCCGGAAGACAAGCTGATCGGCACCACCGGCATCACCACCTATCCGGTGCATGAAGTGAACGGGATGATCTTCGTCTTCGTCCGCGAGGACGACTTCCCCGATGAGGATGTCCCGCCCCTGGCCCATGACCTGCCGTTCCGCTTTCCGGAACGTAGCGAGCAGTTCCCCCATCCGATGTGGCCGTCCTCGCCGAGCGTGCTGGACGAGAACGCCGTGGTGCTCGGCATGCACCGCACCGGCTACGGCAACTGGCGCATCGCGTGCGAGAACGGCTTCGACAACGCGCACATCCTGGTGCACAAGGACAACACCATCGTCCACGCCATGGACTGGGTACTGCCCCTCGGCTTGCTGCCCACCAGCGACGACTGCATCCAGGCGGTGGAGGACGAGAACGGTCCCAAGGGCCTGATGCAGTGGCTGTTCACCGACAAGTGGGCGCCGGTGCTGGAGAACGAAGAGCTCGGGTTGAAGGTCGACGGGCTCAACGGCCGTCCCTACCGTACCTCCGTCGTCCTGCCAGGCGTGCTGATGGTGGAGAACTGGCCGGGCGAGCACCTGACCCAGTACGAGTGGTACGTGCCGATCACCGATGACACCCATGAGTACTGGGAAGTCATTGTGCGCGTCTGCGACACCGAGGAAGAGCGCAAGAAGCACCATTACCGCTACGAGCATGTCTACAAGCCGCTGTGCCTGCATGGCTTCAACGATTGCGACATCTACGCCCGCGAGGCGATGCAGAACTTCTACAGCGACGGCACCGGTTGGGACGACGAGCAACTGGTGGCGACCGACATCTCGCCCATCACCTGGCGCAAGCTGGCCTCGCGCTGGAACCGCGGTATCGCCAAGCCCGGGCGTGGCGTGGCCGGTGCCGTGAAGACCAGCAGCCTGATCTTCAAGCAGACCGCCGATGGCGAGCGGCCTGGCTACAAGACCAAGCAGATCGAGGAGTAACCGGCTTGGCCCGGCGCCCCATTGCGCCGGGCCGCCTTGCGAGGATTCCGCGATGGACCAACACATCGATGCACCCAGCCGTTTCGTCACGGTCGATGGCGTGCGCCTGCATTACCGCGAGGTCGCCGGCCCCGACGCCGATCTGCCGGTTATCTTTACTCACGGCGGCGGCCCCGGCAGCACGGCGTGGAGCAACTTCCGCCACAGCGCTGCGGCGTTCGCTGCCCGCTACCGCTGCTACTTCCTCGACTTTCCCCAGTTCGGCCTGTCCGACATGGTGCCGGTCGAAGGGCCGGTATTCAGCTGGCACGCGAGCAAGCTGCTCGGCTTCATGGAGGCCCTCGGTATCGAGCGGGCGCACATGGTCAACCAGTCGTTCGGCGGATGCGTAGCGATCCGCTTCGCCGCCGACCATCCTGAGCGGGTCGGGCGTCTGCTGCTGATCGGCTCGCAGCCGGTGGCGCGTGGCGTGCTGGCGCCTCTACCGCTGTTCAGCAAGCACGCCGCGATGCTGATGAGCGACTACTACCTGGAAGACGAAGGGCCGACCCTGGAGAAGATGCGCGCGCTGATCCGCCGCTATGAATTGCACGACGATTCTGCGCTCGACGAAGAAACCGCACGCCTGCGCTTCGAGGCCAGCGCCAACCCTGTCTATCGGAAACTGCTGCTACAGCCCGGCGCCTTCGGCGAATGGGAGAACCTGATGGGCGAGTTCGCCCATGTCGCGGCACCGACCCTGATTCTCTGGGGCTTGCACGACTGGTTCGGCGGTATCGACGTGCCGATGCTGATGGTCAATCAATTCGCCGATGCCCGTCTGCACATCCTGGGCAATGCCGCGCACCACCTGCAGAGCGAGTGCCCGGCGGAGTTCAATGGAGTCGCCCTGAACTTTCTTGGAGGCCATGCATGAGCAGTGCGTTGCATTACCTGGAGCTCTGCGAGCTGTCGCAGCTGATCCGCAGCCGTAAGCTGTCGCCTGTGGAAGTTGCGCAGGCCCAACTGGCGCGTATCGAACAGCTCGATCCGCAGTTGCATGCCTATGCCCGGGTCACGCCCGAGCTGGCCCTGGCGCAGGCCCGCGAGGCCGAGCGGGAACTCGTGCGAGGCGTTTGCCGCAGTCCGCTGCACGGCATTCCGCTGGCGGTGAAGGACTTGCTGTGGACGGCCGATGTCCCGACGGCCGCCGGCATGCCGATCCATCGCGACTTCCTGCCGGCCGAGGATGCCACGGTGGTCGCCCGCCTGCGCGAGGCCGGCACGGTGATGCTCGGCAAGTTGCAGATGACCGAGGGCGCCTTCGCGATTCACCATCCGAGCATTGCCGATCCGGTAAACCCCTGGGGGGCAGGGCACTGGGCTGGCGCCTCGTCGAGCGGCAGCGGTGTGGCGGTAGCGGCTGGCCTGAGCTACGCCTCGGTCGGCAGCGACACCGGCGGTTCGATCCGTTTCCCGGCTACCGCCAACGGCCTGACTGGCCTCAAGCCGACCTGGGGGCGGGTGAGCCGCCACGGCTGCTTCGAGCTGGCTGCCAGCCTCGATCACATCGGGCCCATCACCCGCAGCGCCCGCGATGCACTGTTTCTGTTGTCGACTATCGCCGGTCACGATCCGCAGGATCCCACCTCGCTGCCCAGCGTCTGCCTCGAAGTACCGGGGATCGACGAGTCGTTTCGCGGCTTGCGGGTGGGCGTGGACGAAGAGTGGATCAGCCAGGGGGTGGACCCGCTGATCCGCCGCGCGCTGGACACCGTCATGGCGATCATCGTCGACGGTGGCGGTAGCCTAGTGCGCATCCGGATGCCGGACACCCGTGCGGTGAGCGGCAACTGGGAGCGGCATTGTGGCGTGCAGACCGCCGTGGCGCACGCCGATACCTACCCGCAGCGCGCGGCTGAGTACGGTCCGGCACTAAGCCGACTGATCGACGGTGGGCGGGAGTTGTCCGCCATGGATTATCAGCGCGTGCTGCTCGAGGCCCAGCGGTTCACCGGGGCGCTGGAAAGCGTGCTGAGCGAGGTCGATCTGCTGCTGGCGCCAGTGCAACCTTATGCGGCGCCAACCCATGCGCAGCTCGCCAGTCTGGCGGGGGATCCGGAGGCAAACCGGATGCTGATCCAGTTCACCGCGCCCTTCAACGTCAGTGGACATCCCTGCATCAGCCTACCCTGCGGGCTGACGGAGGAGGGCCTGCCGATCGGTTGCCAGTTCATCGCCGGCAAGGGCGCGGAGGCTCTGCTTTGCCGTGCCGGCATGGCGCTGCAGAAGGTCACCGACTGGCACCGGCTGCATCCGCCCGGAATTTGATCCGACTCCTTTGAGATTTGCCCGCGCCTCCGGTGCGGGTTTTTTTTGCCCGCAACAAGCGGCGGAGGAATCTGCGCTCACGGGATAAGCCGCACCGGCATGGGAGCGCCGCCGGGGTGGGGCCTTCCTAAGATCGGGCCATGTCAAACCCAGTCGGTACGCCGCTGGAGCCCGATGCCTGTGCGGAGCCAGATTCATGAACGACATCCTCCATCAAGTCACCTTCAACTTTGCCGACGGCGTAAGCCGCAGTCTCAGCGTCGCCGGTGACACCAGCATTCTCGACGCCGCGCTCGAAGCGGATATTCCGCTGCTGTACCAGTGCCGTTCGGGCAGTTGCTCGAGTTGCGTCGCCCAGCTGTCCGAGGGCGAGGCGCATACCCGCCTCGGCGCCAGTTCGACCCTGCTGGCCAGCGAGTATGCGGCCGGGCAGCGCCTGTTGTGCCTGTGCCAGGCGCAGTCCGATTGCACCTTCGAGCTGGGCTATGGCAGCGAGGTTGGCTCCAGTGTCGCCCAGCAGGTGCATGCCTTCGTCGATTCGGTGGAGCGCATCGCCAGCAACGTGATGCGCCTGACCCTGGAGCTGGCCGAGGGGGACTCGCTGGAGTTCCGGCCCGGCCAGTTCATGCAGATCGAAGTGCCCGGGCACGGTGCCGTGCGCAGCTACTCGCCGTCGAGTACCGCCACCGACCTGCCCAAACTGGAATTCCTCATTCGTCTGCTGCCTGGCGGGGCCATGTCCGGTTTCCTGGAAGGCAAGGCGGCGGTTGAGGATGTACTGACGCTTTCCGGTCCTTACGGCGCTTTCTTCCTGCGCGAGGAAAAGCGTCGCGCGCCGCACATCTTCGTCGCGGGTGGCACTGGGCTGGCGCCGATCCTGTCGATGATCGACACCCTGCGTCAGGGCGGCGGACGCAAGCCTCCGATGCTGCTGAGCTTTGGCTGCGCAAACCCGGATGCCTTGTTCTGCCTCGATGACATCGAGCTGCGCCAGCAGTGGCTGCCGAGCCTGGAGGCCCGCATCTGCGTGGACCGCGAGCCGCGCGAAGGGCTACACCACGGCAGCCCGGTGAGCGCCCTGCGGGAAGGAGATGTGAGCCCTGACACAGTTGCCTACCTGTGCGGTCCGCAACCGATGATCGACGCCGCCACCGCGCGGCTGATCGAGCTGGGTGTCGACCCCGCCAACATCTTCGCCGAACAGTTCGTGGCCAGTAACTGAGGAGCCTGCCATGCAACCGACCACCCCGAATCCGTTTTCTGCGGAACAGATGAAATGGTATGAGCAGGCCTGCGCGAAGATCGATCCCAAGCGCTTGCAGCACCTGCTTTACGCGATCACCGACATCCATAGCCCGACCGGCGCCGCACGCGTGGCTAGCGAGTACATGGCCGCCCATTTGCGACAGATCGGCATGGCTGCGCGCTATCAGCCGATGAACTTCACCAGCGGCAACGTGCTGGGCGAGTTGCGCGGGAGCGGCGGCGGCGCCAGCGTGCTGCTCTACGCGCCGATCGACACTCACCTGGAGTGCAATGAGGCCGAGAAACTGCTGACCGGCGAGGCCACCGAGGCGGACATGCAGACGTCGGCGCAGATGCTGGACGACTGGGTGTTCGGACTGGGTGCCTCCAACCCCAAGGGCATGCTCGCCACGCTCACCGAAGTGGCCACGGCACTGATCGAGGCCGAGGTTCCGCTGATCGGCGACCTGCTGGTGGGGGCGGCCGACGGCGGTATGCCGGTGGATGTCTCCGCTCGCCAGCAGTCCGGCATGTCCAACGGCGTGGTGCATCTGCTGAGTCGCGGCTGCGCGCCTGACTTCGCCATCGTCATGAAGCCCTGGAACTGGGTCTACCACGAAGAACCGGGCATGGGCTGGTTCAAGCTGCGGGTGCACGGCACTCTAGGTTACGCGGGCGTGCCGCGAGGGACTCCGGGCTTCCGCAGTTCGGTGGTGCCGGCCGCCACGGTGATTCAGGAACTGGAGCAGTGGATCATCGACTACGCCGAGCGCAACACCTCCGGCGTGGTGAAGCCCCACGGCTGGATCGCCGGGTTGCGTGGCGGCGATCCCGAGCGCCCGGCCTTCCCTGGAGCGCAGACCGAAATCTTCTTCGATGTGCGGATCAACCCGCGTACCTCGCCGGGCGAGGTCAAGGCTCAGTTCGCCGAATTCGTCCGCCAGTTACAGGCGCAGCGTCCTGAGCTGGTACTGGACTGGGAGATGTACGGCTCGGTGCCCGGCGGCACCACCGACCCGCAGAACTGGATCGTGCAGTCGTGCAAGCGTGGCTGGGAGCATATCGAGCAGCGTCCCCACGGCGTTCCCGACCTGCTGGGTGGCCAGACCGATGGTGCGGCACTGCGCCGCTTCGGTATCCCTACTGCCCGGATCGGCTGGCCCTGGCCTGCGCAAGGCGCACCGCTACCGATTGCCGAAGGGCTGGGCGGGATGGGCGCGACCTACATCCCCGACCTGATCCCATGCGCCAGGAAAATCATGTACGCCCTGATCGACACCCTGACCCGGCCGCGCCACGAGCTGGGCCTTTGAGGCGCAACGGAGGTGATCGATGGTCGTTCCCTTGCAACTGCTGACGCCTGAAGAGCAGGACCTGCTCATTCGCCACGGCGTATCCGAAGGGGATGACGTACCGAAGTTCGCTCAACGTTTATGCGAGCTGTTCCTGGATCGCATCGTGGGCCGTAATTCGCTGCGGCATCCAGGAGTGGCGCATGACCCCAGCAAAGGAGATTGATGAATGCAAATGGACGTTCAATTGCGTGACAAGGTGATTCTCGTCACAGGTGGTGGCAGTGGCATGGGCCGTGATGTCTGCCTGGCCCTGGCCCGCTCGGGGGCCAGGGTGGTGCTGGGCAATCGCACTGCGGCAGCGGGCCAGGCGGTGGTCGAAGAAATCGCCACATTGGGCGGCGAAGCGCTGTTCCTTCGGACCGACGTATCTCGCCCCGCTGACTGCGCAGCCCTGGTTGCCCTGGCTCTGGAGCGCTATGGCCGTCTCGACGGCGCCTTCAACAATGCGGGCCTGCAACACGCGTTCAATGACCTACACGAAACCCCGGACGATGAGCTCTCCGAAGTCATCGACGTCAATCTGAAAGGCATGCTCTACATGATGAAGTACGAGGCTACGGCGATGCTGGGCAACCATGGCAGCATCGTTAACAACGCCTCGATCTTTGGCCTCAAGGGCATGCCGCGGACGGCCGGTTACATCGCTGCCAAACACGGCATCGTGGGTGCCACACGAGCCGCCGCGCTGGACTACGCGCAGCGCCAGATACGGGTCAACGCCATCTGCCCGGGTCCGATCAAAACGCCGAGCTATGACCGTGTCACGGGGGGCGACGATCATTTATACGACGATGCTGTACCGATGCGTCGCATCGGCCAGCAGCATGAAGTGAGTGCCGCAGTGCTCTGGTTGCTATCGGCGCAGTCTTCCTACGTCACTGGCTCGGCGCTGTCGGTTGATGGTGGAATGGGGGCAGAGTGAGGCCGATTCGAGGCTGCGTTGGGCCTCAATCAATCCTGGTTCTGTAGATTCCGCAATGTGGCGCTTTTGGCTGGTTTCTGCCGGCCCCCAGCAGCTTCGGGGCGACCGCAGCCGGCGCTGCCCGGTATGGCTGATTAAACCACTTGTAAGCGGATGGTCGACACGAATGCCAATGCTTGCTCGGGAGGGAGGCTGTCGGGCGCTCAAGCTAGTGCAATTTCGCTGCCGGTGAACCCGCTGCCCTCGGACATTTACATGCCTCGCCGATTGGTCACTTTCGGTGGATTCCGTGCTGTGGATGCCCAGGTTAGAACTCCTACTTTGAAGGCCATGAGGCATGGCAGCGCTGGAGTTTGAATCGCCCTCAATTTCTCGTTTGATACGCAGGACGGTAGTGGTCGAGCAGTCGGCATGCCGTGCTGAAGATCTAATGCCCAGACCCGCCCTCAGTAACTCGGCGACCCGCTTGTGCAGATCGGCGTCGACTGGGCGCCCCTTGTACTTGCCTTCATCCTTGGCCTTCTTGATGCCCTGGGCCTGGCGCTCGCGGCGCTGCTCGTAGTCCTTGCGGGCGATGGCCGCCATCATCTCTACCAGCATCGAATTGATGGCGTCGAGCATGCGCCTGGTGAAGTCGTCGCCCTTGGTGTCGGCGATAATCTCGGCAGCCGAGGTGATCACCGCCTAAGCGCCGTGCTCGCGAATCACATGCTGGACGATACCGCTGGCGAGGTGGGTCTTGCCGGTACCGATGTTGCCCACCAGCAGCGCGGCACGGCCGACTTGGTAGTGCTCGGGAAACTGCTCGGCGTAGCCGCGGCACCCTTGGGCGGCAGATTGGTTTTGCTCTTCTCCTTTGCGTTCCCCTTCCATTTCCCTTCCTTTCCGGGGGCGAGCGCTCGACGAGCATTCGACGATTCGTCGCCGACAATTTGGGGCGTGGGCCCCGGACTCTTGTTGCTGGAATCGCCAGGGAATGCCGGATAAAGAGGTCGACGCGGTGCTCTGGTTACACAGCGTCATCAACACCGGGCAGCCTGCACTGATCAGCAGGGCGATGGAGGCAGCGAAGCGGATCAAGACACCACTCCAGGACCTGGAAAAGCGCTATCGGTCCCACCTGACGGCAACGAACCCCGGAAATCTGTTCGCGGCCTTTTCATCCTTCGGGTTTGCTGACCTAGGCGGCCTGGCCAAGAAGGCCATCGAGCGCAGTCAGCGCCAGGCTGAGGGAGCGGCCCGCTTCGGTGACTCGCTGTTTGATGACACGCCGGCGGAGGCTTTCTGCATTGACGCACTCCGAGGCGTCGAGCCAGGAGAGTTCGGCTTCCTCGTCAAGGAGGAGGTAGCTGAGCGATTCCGCGGCCGGCCCGAGCTGATGCCGTACACACTGGCCGACTGCCTACAGGAGCTCAGCTACTGGAATCAGCTCTACTGGCTACGCAACGCCGTGGACACCTACGGCAGTGACGGCGCCCCCGAGGCCAGCGCGCGCGAGTGGTTCGTGTTCGGACTGATGGCGGAGATCCGGCCGAGGCGCAAGGAGGAAGCCCTGGCAGTGTTCCGCTACCTGATGGATAGCGACAGGCGTGACCAGGTCGAAACGAACGCCATCCTGGAAAACCTGATTGGGTGACCCGTCATTTCACCCTTCACCAATGCCCCTCTTTGGTGAAGGGCTCCCCACTCCTCCGCGTCACGCGCTCGTCACGCTTGGTCACGGACTTGTCACGCTCGAGGCGTGACTGCGACGACTCACTCCAAGCCCGTGCCCTTCAGCATCAGGCGAACACCAAACCCCAAGGCCTCGGTGGTGATCGACCGCAACAACTCCTTGCCGCCACTCTTCGAGGCTTCGGCCAGTTGCTCGCCGATCGATGTCCGCTGCGTCAGGCTGTCCGGAACCGCGTTCAGCACCTCGAGGCCTTTCGCCGTGAGTACTGCCTTGGTGAAGTGGTCGCTCATGGCGTACCGCTCGGCCGTGAGGTATCCCGTCCGGCGTAGCCACTCGACGCTATGCGCGAACAGTTGTTCTTCGTGCGTCCTGGGCTCCTGGCCAATTGAGGTTCCAGTCACGGGGTCATAGTCGCCTGGGCTTGCCTCCTGAATCCCGATCGCGGCTGGTCGAAGGTCAGTGGGAATCGGGAAAGCCTGGTAGAGGTGGGCGAATACCTGGCCCGTGATCTCGTTGAACTGGTCGATGTTTGAGGTAGACATGCTCTGCCCTCCGTTGGCGAGGTGAACCGCCCAGGCCGGGCGGCATCCCGGCAAAGTATAGAAGCGCCGTCACGCCCAGCGGCGGCGTGTCCTTTTGGCTCAGCGCTGGCCGAAAAGTGGCAAAACCGTGTTTTCCTAGAATGCGGTCTAGGCCACGGCCGACGCTGCCTGTGGCCGATTTTTGAATCTCTCAGGGTGGTAGATGAATTCATTGTCTCGGAGACAGGTTTTCAGCGAAGCGAAGGCTACCGGCTGTGGTACAAGGATCGAGTTCTCCCAAGGAAGCTAAGAATGGAAACTCAGCAATTACTTGAAGCAGTACAGACTATTCAGGTCATCAAAACTCTATTTACGGACAAGCCTAACGAATGGCTGCCAGTTGTTGCTGCCATCGGTGGCGCTTTCGTTGGTGGGGTTTCGACGTTCTTTCCGGCTCATTTCGTTGAGCATTTCAAGAATAAACGGGAGGCAAAGGCGATCGAGATTGCTCTGATTTCAGAGATATCCGCCATTCTTACAATTGCCGAACATCGAGACTACCTGGGTGGTTTCAGAGAAGTTGTTGAGTATCTAAAGAAGAACCCGGATGCTAGGTACAAGTACACAGTAAGGATTCCGGATCACTATTCCAGGGTTTATCAAGGTCACGTCGATAGAATTGGAAAAATAGCTCCCCCTCTATCCTCGAAGATCATCGAGTTCCACCAGTTGATAGACGCGATTGTCCAGGACATCTCGCCGGATGGATTGATACAAGAAGAGGGTGGCGATCTTGAGACTTTTGAAGAGCTCTTGATGATATATGGAAAGGCGCTCGATATTGGCATGGAGCTAACAGGGAGAGGCTAGGGTGTGTGATTGGATGCGTTCAAGTTAAGTTGATAGAGACCCTCTAGTCATCCTGCCCTAGCAATATCTACGCATTGAAAGCCCCGACAAGCGTGCTGGGGCTTTGTCGTTAAGAATGATCGAGTTCAGAACCCAAGACTTGCTTCCAAGGTTGCCGGATACTCGATCGCTCCCTTTGTGGCCTTCTCTTGATTGTCTAGGTCAATGACAACCATCTTGTCTTTGGTGCTGTCGAACTCTGTATAGAGGTAGAGATCGGAGCAGATGCTGCTTGCGGTGCCCTTGGCACGCAGAGCATAGAATGATGATGTTTCTTCCCAACATCCTTCAGTTGCCAACTCCGAAACTTTCTTCGTAAAGGATTCGTATCGGCTCTGATAGCCAGCGTCGTTCTTTATTCTAAAAGTAATGATGAAGTGCCCCATGGTTCCATCCCGAGTTGCTCATGTTGAGCCGAGACGATAGCACGGGGCTATTACCTTCGAATCCGTTTGTTCGATCGCGCAGCGGGGCCACGTCATGGCACGCTCCGTGAGGAGGGACCCTGGCACCCCGCCCCCTACCACGGGGAAGGCGTCGAGCCGCGCGGTGACAGACAATTTTTCGTTTTTCAGATGCTCCACCACTGCTTATCGTCCGGTCCGATGGAGACCGTGCATGGGCGCCTCGCCTACGCAAGGCGTGGACTGCTCCAGGAGAGCAGGGGGCTGCGGCGGCTGGCTGGGATCGCTCCGGATTCTCCGTCGTGGCGGTGGGTCTAGACCACTTGGCGACGGCTGCCACGTGCCACATACCGCCGGGGGCCCCTAGGGCAACCGAGACGCCGAGGGTAATTCGAGCCCCGCGCGCGAACTATGTATGACCGAAATTCAGCGGTTGGTTGTTGTGTTGTCACGGGCAGCTCCAGCACTGCTCGGCGGCCTTATAGGCTCGAATCCATCTGAGTAGCAGAGCCCTCAGCGCCAGCACGCCAGCCCTTGATACATGCAGCTTTCGACCAATTGTCAGGAATGATTTGGCTCTCACTCGATGGGGGATGCTCTCCCTGCCACCTGACCAGCCCTGACACAGGAAAACACCAACCAAAGCGGGATTTCTGCACCAACATATTCCGCATTGATGAGCGCTGGCGAAACGCCCCCCTAACCGGTCAACCAATAGCCAAAGCACACCCCTGGATATCATGCTGAACCAGTGAAGCGTTTCCGGTTTGCGCTGAAGCCAGAGCCAGGGAGAATGCGGGCTCCAGCCCAAACCGGAACCGGAAACGGCTCCCGTGGAAAAAGTTGGTATGTAGTCGAGGTCGGGGGCTCGAATTACCCTCAGCGCCTCGGTTGCCCTAGGGGCCCCCGGCGGTATGTGGCACGTGGCAGCCGTCGCCCACAGCCTCCCCGTTCTCCTGGGCGGGCAGCGCGAAGGCCGAAGTAAGTCCGGGCTCTGCGAGGAAGGATCACGAACCTTCACATCACTTTGGGCACCCCACCTGTGCCTTGCGAAGGCGATGCGATCGGGGCGCACAGCCAGAACGATGGCACTGGCGGTTGATACTCCAATATCACGGAAGGCCGCCAGATCATCTCCGAACACCGTCACTGTTTTTCGTGGCGGTCTTCGGGCTTTGTTGGCGGTCTTCGCGGTTTTCTGGCGGTCTGCGCCACCGAGGTGATAGGCCCGACAGAGATGAAGCACGACGTTTCAAATGGGGTCTCGTTTCCAGAAACGACCCCTTCGTTGCCGAATGGGCACGCGACTGGCTGTGCACCAACTTTTCACCTTCACATCTATCTTTCTCTGGCCAGCTAGCGAGGAGAGAGCCGATGAAATTGGTCACTCTAGAGAAGTGGTCGTCACTGAATTTTGATCCACCCCCGAGCCTGAACACTGTCAGGAAGTGGGTCAGGGAGGGCCGCATTGAGCCGGCCCCCATCAAGCATGGGCGTAGCTACTACGTCGAACCCGCCGCTCGCTATGTGCCGATTGATCGGCCTCGAATCCCGCCGGGCAGCTTGATCGAGCGAATCATGGCGGAGAGGGTCTTGCACCTCGAGAGCCAGAGCCGCCGGAGAAATACGCGGGAGCGATAGCGATGTCCAAACCTGACCCAATCGGTGAGCAGTTCAGGCTGCTGCAGAAGCAATTGGCGGAGATCCGCGAGACAATCGGAGAGCTTGCTGAACTGTTTGAACAGCGCAGCAGAGTGAATCGTCCAGATATGCTGACCGAGGTGCAGATGGCCGAGCACCTGGGCATAACCAAGCGTGCCATCCAAGGGCGAAGGAGTCGCGGGCAAATCCCGCCAGAGGTTTGCCAGAAGATTGGCTCGACCTGGTTCTACAGCCTGAAACGGTACGAGGCCTGGTTGGAGAGCCAGTGGCCTATTGGCGCCATACCACAACCAACAATTCCCGCGCCCAGAGGGACGATTCGCAAGTCCGCGCGCCAGCCTGTGCTCTGGCTCAAGTGAGCCTGGAGGTAAAGGGGGCTACTTGCCAGGCTTCAGCCGTAGTGGCGCTATGGCATGGAGTGGGGTAGGTTCGGGAGCCCGGCGTGGGGCCGGATCTAGGAGATTGAGATGTTGCTGGAAGAAATGACGAACGATGAATTCAGGCCAACCTGTCCGAAGTGCGGGAACGAGAATTTCGTTGCTGTCGCCAACGCTTATGTCGCGCGCACTAGCCAGTCGATCCCGATGATCATTTGCGCGAATCTTCAGTGCCAGGCGGTTGTCGGCGTTCTGCCATTCAAAGACGTCTTCCCTGAGAGCATGTAAGCCTGGACGCAGCTCCCGGGCACACATCGGGTAAGGATGGAATCCGGGAGTTTTTTTTGTTTTCGCGGGATAACTGTAAGGGTCTGAAGTGGTCGACATAGAAAGCGTTGCCAAGGAAGTCACGTTCTATCTGAGCTATCTCGCTGATATAAAACGAGAGGTTCAACTTTACGAACAGCTTTATTGCGTGAGTGAAAACGTTGAGGTTCTGAGCGCTACGGCTAGAGAACCATTCAAGATTATTAGGAAGTCCATGTTCGTCAGCATCCTGACCCGCATGGCGGCTGTGTTGGATCGGCCTGACTTCGGCAAGCGAGATAATTTCTCGCTTTCATTTTTGGCCAAGAAGTATCAGCAACACCTGAATGCTGAACTGGTCCAGCATCAGAAAGACATTGAAGATAGATTCGAAGCTCTGGGTGCATCGCAGTTCAGAAATAAATTTATCGCGCACAACGACTACAATGCTGTATTCGGTAAGGAGGACTACACCCACACAATTGAAGAAGGGGATCTTACCGAGCTTCTAAACTCCATGATTGAGTACTGCTTGATACTTTTGGACGCGATCCCTGATTCAGTAGGTATTTCGCTGCACGCAGTACCGTACGAGCTTTCTCCGGAGGACGATGGGTTTGAGCTTGTGAGACGGTTGCGTGCTTCCATCAGCGATGATGAGTTATGCCAATAGCGCTTCCTCAGCCTCCTTCCAGTCTCACACTACCCTGCAATGCCACGACTGCGCATAGGCCACCCCGTCGATAATCTCCGTTCCGGCGCTCGCCAGGGCGAGGGAGGGTTTGTGATTTTCAAGGCGCATAAGAAAGGAGATCGACATGTCCCACAACCTGGCGAATCTCTTCCCGGAGGAGAGAGCAGCTATGAACGATGCACGGAAGCAGGCGCTGGAAAACCATCAAGCCATCGGTGTGAAAGCGCTGACAGTAGAATCAGAGTTCCGCCGCATCCTCGCCGGCAAGTCGGAGCAGAAGGGGCGTTGGCGGGTTTGGGCTTACGACCAGGTTGAGCGAATCGGCAGCGAGCCTATTCGGAACGGCGTGAGAAAGAAGCTGAACGACTGGCTGGAATCGATTGGCGGCTAGGCCGCTTAAACCTCGACCAGACCAGACCAGACCAAGGCAGGTGCTTCCTCGCCTGATCGCACGTAGGCCTGGATTGAGGTGTGGGTCAAGGTGTGGGTCGGATTCAGGCTTTCTTGGCGGAGGCCCAAATCAAGCGACTTTAGGACAATAAAAAAGCCGGCTTGTGGCCGGCTTTTCATGAGAGGTCGGGGCTTACTTTTGGTAGGCCGCAACCGCTTTAGTAATTTCAGCGCGGGCAGCGTCAGCGTTGCCCCAGCCTTCAACTTTCACCCACTTGCCTTTTTCGAGGTCTTTGTAGTTCTCGAAGAAGTGCTTGATCTGCTCCAGCAGCAGGGCCGGCAGGTCGGTGTATTCCTTCACGTCCTTGTAGAGGACGCTCAGTTTGTCGTGGGGAACGGCCAGCAGTTTGGCGTCGCCACCAGCTTCGTCGGTCATGTGCAGGACACCGACCGGACGGGCGCGGATTACGGCACCCGGAGCGACCGGGTAGGGGGTGACGACCAGTACGTCCAGGGGATCGCCGTCGTCAGCCAGGGTGTTCGGGATGTAGCCGTAGTTGGCCGGGTAGAACATCGGGGTGGCCATGAAACGGTCGACGAACAGGCAGTCGCTGTCCTTGTCGATTTCGTATTTGATCGGCGCGTGGTTGGCCGGGATTTCGATGGCGACGTAGATGTCGTTCGGCAGGTCTTTGCCAGCCGGGATCTTGCTGTAGCTCATGGTCAACTCCCTGGGGTGGGGCCAAAAAAGTGGGCGCGATTATAGGCACATTCCGGGGCCGATGCTACGCCGTTGTGCTCATCCATTGGTCGCGTCGCGATAGTCAGGATGGGTGTCCTGCAAGTGCTTCAGGCGGTCCAGCGGGTCCTGGCGGTAGAAGGTCTGGAGCTGGCGGTAGACGGCGGGAAAGGCCTGGTCCAGCAGGTCCGGCGCGGTGAAGAAGTACTCGCTGGCAACGGCGAAGAATTCCGCCGGATCTTCAGCCGCGTAGGGATCGATCGGCGTTTCGGCGTCCGGGTTGCGGTCGAGCTGGGCGTTCAGCTCGTCGTAGGCGGTCTTCATGGCGAGCGCCCAGTCGGACTGGCGCATGTCGCGGTGCAGGGGCGGCAAGCCATTGGGCGAGCCGTTGAGCATGTCGAGCTTGTGCGCCAGTTCGTGGATCACCAGGTTGTAGCCATCCCAGCCACCGCTGGCCTTCACGCCGGGCCAGGCGAGGATCACTGGGCCGTACTGCCAGGCTTCGCCGCTGCGCTCGTCGTCGTATTCGTGCTCTACACCTGCCGCGTCGCGGTGGCGCTGGGGGCTGACGAAGTCGTCGGGGTAGAGCACCAGCTCGTGGAAGCCCTGGTACCAGTTGAGGTCCGGCAGGTGCAGCAGGGGCAACTGGGCCAGCGCGGCGAGGGTCAGGCGGTCCTCGCGGGTGAGTTCGACGCCGGGGAGGGCGGTGATGCGCTTCTCATGCAGGAAGAGCACGCTGCGCTCGCGTAGGCGCTGGTTTTCCGCTTCGTCCAGGCCGTCGAGGATCGGCAGGCGTTGCTTCACCACCGCCCACTGCTGGGCGGTGAACGGGTTGCGGGCGAGGATGCGCCGGCGGCGCCAGCTGCGATAGGACCACATGGGACGCGGGTCAGCTTGAGTGCTCGGCGCCTTTGCCAGAGGGGCGAAAGTGACTCCGGGCGAAGCCGATCGCCATCGGCAGCAGGGACACGCCGATGATCGCGATCACCATCAGCGAGAGGTTCTGCTTGATGAAGGGCACGTTGCCGAAGAAGTAGCCCAGGGTCACCAGGCCGCCCACCCAGAGGATGGTGCCCAGCACGCTGAAGGCCAGGAAGCGGGCGTAGGGCATACGGCCCACGCCGGCGACGAAGGGGGCGAAGGTCCGCACGATGGGCAGGAAGCGCGCCATGGTCACGGTCTTGCCGCCGTGGCGGTCGTAGAACTCGTGGGTGCGCTGCAGGTAGTCGCGGCGGAAGATTTTCGAGTTCGGGTTGCTGAACAGGCGCTCGCCTGCGGTGCGTCCGATCAGGTAGTTGGTGCTGTCGCCGCTGATGGCCGCGAGCATCAGCAAGCCGCCGAGCAGCAAGGGGTCCATGCCGCCGGTGGCGCAAACGGCGCCGGCAATGAACAGCAGGGAGTCGCCAGGCAGGAAGGGCGTTACCACCAGGCCTGTCTCGCAGAAGATGACCAGGAAGAGAATGGCGTAGATCCAGGTTCCGTAATTGGTGACCAGCAGGTTGAGGTATTGGTCCAGGTGCAGGATGAGGTCGATCGGGTTGAAATCCATGAGACGCCTTGTGGGTGACTGCGGCGGGTGAGGGCGCTTATCGACGCATTATAGGGGGAAGTTTCCCTGCAACGGCGAGCGGTTGTCCGAATCGTGGACGGCGGGAATGCTACGACTGTTTCGAGTGATTTCCCTTACAAGGATGCGCATTCACGCACTTGTAATTGCAGGAAAGGACGACTTGTCGACTAGGGAGGCGCAGCAGGCGGCCTTGGCGGTCCCGTGATTGCTGCTGAGGGGAGGCAGGGGCCCGGCTCGCTGGCCGGCCCCTGGCAGCGGGGTTAATCGCTGTTGATCGGCAGGATGTAGTTCTTGAACTCGGTGTCTTCGTGGAAGCCGATGGATTCGTACACCTTGTGCGCCACTTCGTTGCTTACGCTGGACGACACGCGCATACGCACGGCGTTGGTTTCCCGAGCCATTTTCTTCGCGGTCTGCAGCAGGCGGTCAGCTACCAGTTGGCGGCGGGCGTCTTCGGCGACGTAGATGTCGTTGAGAATCCATACCCGCTTCAGGGCCAGCGAGGAGAAGCTCGGATAGAGCTGGCAGAAGCCCAGCAGGCGGCTCTCGTCGTCATCGGCGAGGGCCAGGTAGATCACCGACTCCTTGCGGCTCAGGCGCTTTTCCAGAAACTTCTTCGAGGACTCCGGGAACGGCAGTTCACCATAGAACTCACGGTACTTCACGAACAGCGGCGTAAGCAGGTCCAGGTGCTCCAGGGTGGCTTGGACGATGCGCATGATGGGCCTCGGTATCTGTGGATTGACGTGATTGGCGATGCAGGGGCTGTGCCAGCCAACGCACTCGATGCTGCACCAGAAAATGTGGAAAGCGCAATCCAAGCAAGCGTTTGAACGGTTGGGTCGTCTCGTGACTGCCCATTGCTGCCACGAGACGGGTACGGGTCAGAGGATGCTCAACGGGTATTCGATGAAGGCACGCACTTCGTTGAGGTCCGGCCCCACCTGGTTGTCGGCGCGGTAGATGGAGTTGCGCAGCTTGAAAGACAGGTCCTTCGCCGCGCCGTCCTGCACCACGTATTTGAATTGGTTGAACAGCTCGCGCTCGGTGCCGTCGTTCTCGCCGCCGGCGACGATGTCGGTGCCGCGCACGTAAGCGACCTTGTAGGTCAGGCCCGGTACGCCGTAGCCGCCGAAGTCCAGCTCGTAGCTGGCTTGCCAGGACTGCTCGTCTTCCAGGTTGAAGTCGGAGAAGTAGGAGTTGGCCACGTAGATGGTGCTGCCGCCGTCGCCGAAGTCGTAGGCGTAGCCTGCATCACCGGTGTTGCGTTGGTGCGCGACGATGAAGGCGTGGGCGCCGATGCTGTATTTGGCCGCCAGGCTCCAGATCGTGTTCTTGTCGTCCTGGCCATCGCCGCCGAACGCCAGCGCGGCCTCGGAGCCGTCGTCGTATTTGGTGCGGTAGGCATTGAAGTCGAAGTTCAGCGCCTGCTCGTCGCTGAACGGGATGTTGTAGTTCAGGTTGGCGTAGTACTTCCTGAACATGTCCTCCACGTCGGAGTGGTACAGCGCCATGCTGAAATCGTCGGTGAAAGCGTAACTGCCGCCGACCACGTCGATGCTCTTCAGGTGGTTGGGGTCGCGCGCCGGGTCGCCCATGGGGCTGTCGCCGGTGAAGTGGCCCGCGTTTAACTCCAGACCCGTGATTTCCTTGCTGGTGAGCAGCGTGCCGGTGAAGGCCTGAGGTAGCAGGCGGCTGTCGTCATGGGCCAGCACGGGCAGGTTGGGGAACTGGTTGCCGTATTTCAGCACGGTGTTGGACGCGCGCAGCTTGAGCACGCCACCAGCTTCAGAGAGGTCATCGACCGGGTGACCGTCGCTGTCGGTGTCGAAGAAGGCGGTGTAATTGCGCCCACGGCCGCTGTCCAGCTTCACGCCGAGCAAGCCGTAGGCGTCGACGCCGAAACCAATGGTGCCCTGAGTGAAGCCTGACTCGAAGGTGCCGATGAAGCCCTGGCCCCAGACCTTGGCGTCGGCGGCGCCGTCCTTGAAATCACGGTTGAAGTAGGCGTTGCGCAGCAGCAGGGT
>NZ_SSOH01000057.1:0-103781 GCF_029873155.1 Pseudomonas sp. BN515
TTGCCCAGTTCGACGAGGATGTCGAGGGTCTTCAGGCCGTACTTGGCCGCCGCCACTTCGGCGTGACGCAGGAAGCTGGAATAGACGCCGGCATAGCCCAGGCCGAGGGTCTCGCGATCCACCCGCACCGGGCGGTCCTGCAGCGGCCGCACGAGATCGTCGGCGGCATCCATCAGCCGGTAGAGGTCGGTGCCGTGATTCCAGCCGAGGCGCTCGGTGGCGGCGATGAGCACTTCCAGCGGCGCGTTGCCGGCACCGGCGCCCATGCCGGCCAGGCTGGCGTCGATGCGGTCGCAACCCTCTTCCACCGCGACGATGGAGTTGGCCACCCCGAGGCTGAGATTGTGGTGGGCGTGCATGCCGGTCTGGGTCTCCGGCTTGAGCACCGCCTTGAAGGCGCGCATGCGGTCACGAATGTCCTGCATGTTCATCGCGCCACCGGAATCCGCCATGTAGATGCACTGGGCGCCGTAGCTTTCCATCAGTTTGCCCTGGGCAGCCAACTGCTCGGCCGGAATCATGTGGCTCATCATCAGGAAACCCACGGTGTCCATGCCGAGGCTGCGGGCGTATTCGATGTGCTGCTGCGACACGTCCGCCTCGGTGCAGTGGGTGGCCACCCGCACGCTACGGGCACCGGCGTCATAGGCCGCCTTGAGGTCGTGCACGCTGCCGATGCCGGGCAGCAGCAGCACGGTGAGGCGGGCGTGCTCGATGACATCGGCGGCCGCTTCGATCCACTCCAGGTCGGTGTGGGCGCCGAAGCCGTAGTTGAAGGATGAGCCCTGCAGGCCGTCGCCGTGGGTGACTTCGATGGCGTCCACCTTCGCCTGGTCCAGTGCACGGGCGATGGCCTGCACCTGGCCGATCGAATACTGGTGGCGGATCGCGTGGCTGCCGTCGCGCAGGGTCACGTCGGAGATGTAGAGCTTCTTGCCGTTCATGGTCGGTCTCCTCAGGCCTTGAGCATCGACTGGGCCATGCGCTCGGCGGTGGCCAGCGCGGCAGAAGTCATGATGTCGAGGTTGCCGGCGTAGCTCGGCAGGTAATGGGCGGCGCCTTCGACTTCGAGGAACACCGAGGTCTTCAGTCCGGAGAAGCGGCCGTGGCCGGGGATGTTCAGGTCGTGGAGCTCATCGAACTGCACCCGCTGCTTCAGGCGATAGCCGGGCACATAGCCCTGTACCGCAGCGGCCATCTCTTCGATGCTGGCCTCCACTTGGGCCTGGTCGGCTGCCTCCGAAAGTACGAACACGGTGTCGCGCATCATCAAGGGCGGCTCGGCAGGGTTCATGATGATGATGGCCTTGCCCTTGGCTGCCCCACCGATCACTTCGATAGCTTTCGAGGTGGTCTCGGTGAACTCGTCGATATTGGCGCGGGTGCCGGGGCCGGCGGACTTGCTGGCGATAGAGGCGATGATCTCGGCGTAGTGCACCTTAGCTACCCGCGACACCGCCGCCACCATCGGAATGGTGGCCTGGCCGCCGCAGGTGACCATGTTGACGTTGAGCTGCTGGAGGTTCTGCTCCAGGTTCACCACCGGCACGCAATAGGGGCCAATGGCAGCCGGGGTCAGGTCTATCAGGCGAATCCCCGGTTTCACGCTGCGCAGAAAGGCGTCGTTCTTTACATGGGCGCCGGCACTGGTGGCGTCGAAGACGAAGTCGATGTCCTGGAACACAGGCAGGCGGGTCAGGCCTTCCACGCCTTCATGGGTGGTGGCGACGCCCAATCGTGCTGCGCGGGCCAGACCGTCGGACGCCCGGTCGATACCGACCATGGCGCCCATTTCCAGGTGCTGCGCGTTACGCAGCACCTTGATCATCAGGTCGGTACCGATGTTGCCGGAGCCGACGATGGCGACTTTGAGTTTATTGCTCATGGGAAAGGTCTCTCTGCTATCACTCGGCACTGAACTGCACGGCCACTTGACCGATGCCTTCGATCACCGCTTCGAAGCGGTCACCAGCTACCACGGCTGACATCGGGCCCAGCGCTCCGGTCAGGATCAGGTCACCTGCCTTCAGCGGTTCGCCCAGGCGAGCCATGGTGCGGGCCAGCCACACGGCGGCATTCAACGGGTGGCCGAGGCATTCGGCACCGCTGCCGCTAGACACCAGCTCGCCATTGCGAGTCATGCGCATGGCGGCCTGGCGCAGGTCCAGGGAATCGAGCCGACGGGCCGGGCCGCCGAGCACGAAGCAGCCGCTGGAGGCGTTGTCGGCCACGGTGTCGACGAAGCGGATGTTCCAGCCCGCCACGCGGCTGCCGACAATCTCCAGGGCCGGCAATACCCAGCCGGTAGCGGCCAGTACATCGGCGAACCCGGTGTCGGCGCGCGGCAGGTCACGGTCGAGGATCAGGGCGATTTCCGCCTCGATCTTCGGCTGCAGCACCCGGCCAATGGGCACCAACTCGTTGTCTCCGTAGGCCATGTCGGCAAACAGGGTGCCGAAGTCCGGCTGGTCCACACCCAGTTGGGCCTGCACCTTGGGATTGGTCAGGCCGATCTTGCGACCGACTACGCGACGTCCGGCCGCAATGCCGTGGGCCACGTTCAGGCGCTGGATGGCGTAGGCGGCTTCGCCGTTGTCTTCGCCGATGCGCTCGCGCAGCGGGCCGATGGCCTCGCCGCTGGCTTCAGCCAAGCGCAAGCCAGCGGCCAGTTGTTCCAGGGAATCTTGGGAAAGGGTCATCTCGCACCTCGGGACTCAGTGGGTGAGGAAGTCCAGCACCATGCGGTTGAACTTGTCCGCGTGCTCCCACTGCGCCCAGTGCCCGCAGTTGTTGAACACGTGGAGTTCGGAGTTGGGGATGCCGGCTACCAGGCGCAGGCCGGTGTCCATGGGCACGAAGCGGTCGTTGCGGCCCCAGATCACCAGGGTTTCGGCCTTGATCTCCGCCAAGCGCGGGCCGAAATCGGGGAATTGCTTGGGGTTGGCCGCAAGACTGGAGACGAAGTTTTCCAGGTGATCACGGCGCGCCAGCATGTTGTCCAGACGGGCCTGGAACAGCGCCTCTGTCAGGTCACTGGGGTCGTAGACGAAGACGTTCATCATCTTCTTCAGGTTGTCGATGGTCGGCTCGCGGTACAGGCCCTGGAGCAGCTTGATGCCCTCGGTGGGCATGGGCGTGAAGGGGCTGGCGCCACCGGTGCCGCCGCCCATGAGTACCAACTTGCCGACCCGCTCCGGCCAGTTCAGGGCGAACGCCACGGCGCTGTGACCGCCCATGGAGTTGCCGAGGATATGCACCCGGTCGAGGTCGAGCTGGTCCACCAGGCCCTTGAGGATGCGGGCATTGAGGTCGGAGCGGGAGCCGCTGCAGACGATGGAGTCGCTTTTGCTCCAGCCTGGGCAGTCCAGCAGGATCACGCGGCAACCGGCGCTAACCAGCGGTTCGATGTTGCGGTTGAAGTTGGCCCAGCCGCTGGCACCCGGGCCGGAGCCGTGGAGCATGACCACGGTTTCGCTGCCCTGGCCGCAGTCGTTGTAGTGGATGTTCAGCTCCAGTTCGCCTTCCTGGATGCGGATGAACTGGCTGGTGGCGGCCTCGCTGAATGTGCTCATGTCGGACTCCGGGTTCAGGATTGCGTGGGGGCCGCGGCGATGGCGCCGAAGCCGGCGATCCACTCGGGGATCGGGCGGTAATAGCGGTGGCTGGCCTGGTAGGGGCCGAAAGCGGATAGCGCGGCGAAGGCGGCGACCCAGGTCTTCACCTCGTGGGTGGACTTGCCGGCGATGGCCGACAGCTCGGCATTGCCCAGGCCATCCAGTTCGGCGAGACGGCCGCTGGCGAGGGTGCCGAGGAAGGACTGGTCCCACTCGGGATTGAGCGGGTGCAGGCTGTCCGGGTCCTCGACGAAGCGCCGCGCGGCATTGATCACCCGCTGCTGGCGGGCCTCGCGTTCATCCGCCGGCAGATGGCGCCCGCTGCCCTTCAGGCGGTCGGCCATCAGCCCCTCGACCCGGGCCAGTTCCGGCACCGGCGGCTGGTGCGAGAGGCCGCCGGAACCGAGGAACAGCACGCGCTTGCCGGTCGAGCGGGCGAAACGGCCGACCGCCTCGCCGAGCAGGCGCGCGCGCCGGAAGCCGGGCAGCGGCGCGGCCACCGCATTTATGAACACCGGGATCACCGGATAGCGCTGCAGGCCGCCGAGCAGTTGTTCCAGCGGCTGGGCGAAACCATGGTCCACCTGCATGCGGTAGGACACCGCGGCGTCAACCCCGTCGGCCAGCACAGCCTCGGCGCAGGCTTCGGCCAACCCCTGGGGCACGCTGATTACCCCGGCGGCGGTGCCGAAGTCCCCGATAGCGTGTGCCGCCATGCCGATGCAGAACGACGGCATCACGTCATAAAAGAAACCGTTGTAATGATCCGGCGAAAAGAGGAACACCAGCTCTGGCGAGAAACATTCGATCCGCTCGCGCGCGGTAGCGATCGCCGTATTAACCTCGACAAGCACGTCCGGTGCCGGATCGACGAAACCAACCAATGGCGTGTGCGAAAGGCACTGCAACAAAGCGCTCATCGATGCGCTACCCACATCGAGCGCGCCGACAGGCACAGTAAAACTGGATAGCTTGAATGACTCATACGGGACAGGCTCCGTGACTACGTCGGCTGCGCCGGCAACGCCCTGACGAGAAGACGTTCGCGCATTGTTTGCCTCTCGAAAACCGAGGCTGGCTCGACGCAGGGTAAGGAGCTGCCCTTCAGCAAGCGCTCCCATGGCTTACGGCACTATCCCAATAGCGCAGAAAAGTAAGCACGCTCGCTGTCATCGCTGAATTAACTGGTGATCGGCCTCCTACCATTGCAACTGACCAGAAAGTGCAACCCCGAAGGTCGCCAGTTCATATCCTTAAGAACTCCACCTGGCCATGATCTGCCGTCAATCACGCTGGCGGCCACAACCTGCAGCCGATAGACACCACAAGGAGCCATGCGGAGCGCGGTCCTTGCCTTATTCAAGCGTCCTGATTGGCCTCATCCGTCCCGAGCAGCAAGACGACCATGAGGTCGGCCAGGTGCTCGACGTTGCGGGTATCGCCAATGCGCTGGTTGATGACGAAACCGTCGAAGGCCATCCAGAGGATGTGCGCCATTAGTCCATCACCCAGCAAGGCGTAGCGCTCTTCGGGGAGGCAGTCGCGAAGCAGGGCCGAGATGCGGGTTTCAGCCAGAAACAGCAATTCGTTGGGCTTGCCCTGGTCCCTGGGCGCCGAGGCCAGCGCCTCAATCATGCAGTTGGAGAATGACTGGTCGGCCGCCGGAATGTCCGCCCACAACCCCATCACTAGCCGCTTCACCTGGGCGCGCGGGTGGCGCAGCTTGCGTACCGAGCGCTCGATGCGATCGATCTGCTCCAGCAACCAGGGCGTATATATCTCATACAGCACCAGGATCTTGGAGTCGAAATAGACGTATAGGTTTGAGACCGTGGTGCCGGCCTCCCGAGCGATCTTGCTCATAGTGGTCGACGTATAGCCATTGTGTTTGAAGAGCGTGAAAGCCGCCTCAACAATAGCGTCCCTGACCTCCTGCTTCTTGACCTGAACCAAACCACACCCCTGATCGATAGTCTCTGAATTTGCCCAGGCGCATCCTGCCGGGGCGCTCCGGCACACCAGACGCCAGTCAGCAACCGCGGATGATGCCATAGCTTCAGTCTCACCAGCCGCCCGCTCCCCGACACCCCACGCCGCCCCTGATCACCGGCAGCCCCCTAGGTTTATTGACACACCCACAAAAACGAACGACATTACCATAATGACTCGAAAGCTCATTGCGGACGTCATGCTGGCCGCACATTAATGTGCACGCCTTTCACCTTGCCTCATCCACCTAATTAGCCCCTGGAGAACGACCAATAATGATAAAAATCTCTCAACGCTCAACACTATCATTATGTGTATTTTCCGCCATCATGAGTCTCCCCGGTAGCGCCACAGCCGAACTGGTAAAAGACAGTAAGGCCAGCCTCGAGTTGCGCAACATGTACCTGAACCGAGACTTCCGTTCTGGCTCAGAAGCCCCTTCCTATGGCGAAACCTGGGCACAGGGATTCATCGCAAAGTTCGAGTCAGGCTATACCGATGGAACCCTTGGGTTTGGCATGGACGCGCTGGGTCTATTAGGTGTCAAGTTGGACTCTAGCCAGACCCGTAGTGCAGGAAACATGCTTCCTCTCGAGAGCAACGGAGATCCTGTAGATGAGTTCAGCCAACTTGGCCTGACCGCAAAAGCCCGTCTATCCAAGTCCACCCTTCATGTCGGTACGCTCATGCCGACCTTGCCGGTTGCCTACTTCAACAACACTCGGCTGCTACCCAGCAGCTTTACCGGCGCCCTGCTCACCTCTCAGGAAATAGATGGGCTTACAGTACATGCAAGCCATTTAGACGACGTCAGCCTGCGAGACTCTTCCAATCGCCAGTCAGTCGGCTTCGGCGCGGCGGAAAGCGCGCACTTCGAGACGCTCGGCGGCATGTTCGCCCTGAATCCGAATACAACTGCAAGCTACTATTACAGCGAACTCAAGGACATCTATAGCCAGCACTATGCAGGCTTGGTATCCAAGGTGGCGCTAAGTGATGACTACAGCCTGAGCACTGATCTGCGCTACTTCAAGACCAATGAAGATGGCTCTCATAAAGCCGGCAGGTTCGACAGCGACTTCGTCAATGGCATGTTCAGCCTCAGCACCCGCGCGCACCGCTTTGGCCTTGGCTTCCAGAACCTCTCGGGACAGGGCGTATTCCCCTTCATGAATGGCGCCGACCCGTACAACGTCAACCTTTCGACCTTCTGGACATTCACCCGCCAGGAAGAAGACGCCTGGCAACTTCGATATGACTATGACTTTGCCGCACAAGGTATTCCGGGGCTGACCTTCATGACCCGCTACGTCTCCGGCTTCAATATCGAAACGGCGGCGGGCAATGACGGGAAAGAGTGGGAACGGGATACCGACCTTGCCTATGTGATCCAGAGTGGCAGCCTGAGGGGATTGCGCTTCCACCTCCGTAACGTCACCTACCGCGCAGCTGACGTGAGCGGTGCCCGGGATGTCGACGAGAATCGCGTGATCATCAGCTACACACTACCGCTGCTTTAAAGGTCGGCAACAACCTGCGCCGACCATCACTTCGGTGCAGGTTTCCAGAGCCCTATAAAACGCCCCCGCTCCCCGCCAAACATATCCCACCAATCCATCCCGATCGCCCCGAACAGCGCTCCTTGCAGCGACAGCCCCTGCTCCAGGCCGGCTCCGATAACCGCGACAACTCCGCCCCCCAGGACAACTCGAACTGCCGTGTCCGGGATCATGATTTTCCGACCCGAAAAAAAACCTCACCGATCATAGCGATCGGTGAGGCATTATTCGGATAGCGACTAAGAAAAAACGCTAGTCCTCAACCCTCTCAAGCCCTTCCTTCATGATTCGGCGCGGGTGTCAGCGTAATTGCCAGAGCGGCTATGAGTGCCGCAGTTGCGAACACTATGAAGTTCCAAGTACTGGGCAGTTGAAGACCCGCAACGAAGCCACCCAGCAGCGGGCCGCCCATTGCACCGAACCGACCGATCCCCACTGCCCAGCCAGTTGCCGAAGCACGCGCGTGCGGGGCGTAGTAGTTTGCGATGAAGCCCAATTGAACCAGTGCGACCGCAATGCTTCCGAAACCGGCACAGGCCACCAGGAGGTAGGTGACAAGCAATGGAGTCTTGATCGACAGCGCAGCAATGGCGCAGGCCCCGAACGTGTAACCAAACGCAAGGGTACGACGCGCCCCGAAGTTATCCGCGATACGCCCGATCATGATTCCACCCAGCGCTGCAGCCAGGTTGAATATTGCAAAGAAGGCCAGACTGGAACCCAGGTCATAGCCATTCTGGCGCATGTACTGCGGCAGCCAGGTGCCCAGTCCGTAGACCATGAGGATCGCCGCGATTTGCGCCAGCCACAGGAACAACGTTGCACGGCGATTACGCTGGGAAAATATCTCGGAAAAGATGTCCTTGAAGGTGCTTTGCGAAGTATTCGCGGCGCCGATATCCGCAGGCACCGGAAGTTCACTTACGCCCAGTTTCGCAGCCAACACCTCCGCCTGTTTGATGCGCTTCTTTGCCACCAGGAACTCCAGCGACTCAGGCAGCCAGATCATCATGACCGGCACCAGAAGCAATGCCGCAGCCCCCACCGCGACAACGGCTCGCCAGCCATGGTCCGGCATGTAGTTCATGCCGACCCATGCGGAGATCAGGGCACCCAGCGGATAACCGGAATACATGAGCGCAAAGTTCCAGTTACGGCGATGCGGTGGCGAATATTCGATAGTGAGCGCAGCGGCAACCGGGATCACGCCCCCCAGGCCCAAGCCGCCAATGGCCCGGACGATGGAGAACATTTCAGGAGAAGTTGACCACGCCGCCGCCAGCATCGAGCCAGAAAACAACGTGACACACAGGATGATCAGCGGTTTGCGGCCAATAACATCGCTCAGCGGACTGATGAAGTATGCCCCGATCAAAGTTCCAAGTAGCGCCGAACTACTCATCGCGCCAATTTCCAATGGCGAGAGATTCCATTGCGGGTCCGCAAGCAATGCCGGAACGATAGTACCCATTACTCCGATGTCGTAGCCTTCAGAAAGAATGGCTGCCCAACAGAGCAACAACACCAGCAAAGTTGTTGTAGGTGGTAGCGTTGAGACCTTTTCAGTCTGAGTTGTCTCGAGAATATGCACGCGTCCGCTCCTCATGATTTTGTTTTTTTGGCAGGATTTTGCAGAGCAATGGGCTCCACCTAAAAAATTACATAATTCGTTTTTGAAAGCTCGAAAAACTTTTCCTGATCAGAGAAAAATGTCCGGTTACCGCACCTCCCGCTAGCCACCAAAAACCGCCCCGGAGCCGCACCCGGAATCCGGGTGGCGCCAGCCCCTCGGGCCTTACCGCGGCCGCCCGCCCGGTGTCACGCGGCGGCCGCCTTGTCTCAACGCGAGTACGACAACAAACCGCCGAAGCCCTGCACCGGCCCGCGCAGGTCCAACGCTCGCAGGCACTGCCAGAGCAGCGCCTGGTTACTGGTGACCACGGGCAGCCCGAGCACCTGCTCGATGGCCTGGATGACGCTCGCGATCTGGATACCCGCGCAACTGACCAACACACCGTCGATGGACTCGCCCTTGAGCGACCGCGCCAACTCGAGCCAGCTCGCCGGAGAAAGGCTCGCCTGTTCGAACGGCGTACCGCAGGGCTGGCTCAGCGCGCGCTTCACACTGAACCCGTACTCACCCAGATAGGCCGTCTCAGCCTCGACGACCTCATCGGGATAAGGGGTGACCAGACCCAGGTTGCGCATGCCCATCGCCTTGCAGCCATCGATGACCGCCTCGATGGTCGTCACGATCGGCAGTCCGGTTGCGGCCTGCAGCCGCTGCCGGATGTTCTCCGGGCCGGCCAGCATGGTCGCAGCGGTGCAGTTGACCGCCAGCAGATCGACACGCGCGTCGACGAGGAGCTGGGCGTGCTCCTCCAGGTGCTCGGCGAAGGCGCGGTCCGACTCAAGCGAGGTGCTACGAAACGGCACCCGGGTCGTGACGACACGCACCCCGGCAGGGGCCATCCACTGGATCTCGTGGTCGCACAGACCGCCCGAAGGGTACAACTGCCCAATGCGGGCCACGCTGCCAATGCCTGGGTTCATAGGCAAAACTCCATATCTGCTTCGAGGGGTGAGCGAGCCTCTCCCCGAGGAGCGCGCCCGCACAGATCGACGCCTGACTGAACGCTCATGACGCCAGCAGCAGTTGCTGGATCGCTTCCTTGTCGAGCCCCTGGGCCAGCGCTAGCATCAACAGGATCCGCGCCTTGTGGGGCGCGAGGTCGCCACCCGCCAGCACGCCGGAGCGCCGCAGAAAATCCTGCAGGGGCACCATGCCGCGCGCCGCCCGCGTGGATTGCACCACGACGACCCCGCGCTCGATGGCTCGCGCCAGGGCCTGGACCTCGCCGTTGGCCGGACGCCCGGGCGCCAGCCCCGCACTGACCAGGCCCCGCGCACCCGCGGCCACCACGGCATCGACCGCAACGCCGTCGGCCCCGCCATAGGAGGTCAGGATATCCACTCGCGGCAGCGACATGAGCGCGTCCGGATCAAAGGCCTTCCCGCACGCGGGCTGTACCGGCAAGCGCCGCCAATTCACATTCGCATCCGCGTCCACCTCGGCCAGCGGCCCGCACAGGGGCGCCTCGAAGGCATTCAGGTGGAAGCTGGACGATTTGGTGACATCGCGCGCCGAAAACACGGCGTTATCCATCACCACCAGGGCGCCGCATTCGGCGGACCTCGGATTCAAGGCAACCGCCATGGCCGCCCGAAGATTCGGCACGACATCGCTCCCGGCTGTGTTCGACGGCCGCTGTGCCCCGGTGACCACGACGCCCGCATCGATATCGACGGTCAGGTGAAGGAACCAGGCCGTCTCCTCGAGCGTGGCCGTACCGTGGGTCACCACGAAACCATCGATGTCGGGCCGCTCGAGCGCCGTCTTCCTGATCAGGCTGGCCAGCGCCAGCCAGTCCGACGGGGTGATGGCGGTGCTACCCAGCGCCCGGAACGGAATCGGCAGCATCTCCACCTCGGGCGCGAGCTCGCCCAGTTGCCCGAGCAGATCATCGATGGGCAGCACGATCCCGCTTTCGCTGTACTCGACCCAATCGAACGGATGGCGCGCCTGCATGGCGAAGGTGCCGCCCGTCCCGATGACCGCGAGCTTGCCCCGCAGCCTGGAATCAACGTTGTTCATCGCCACCCTCTCATGCGTTCAACTGGATGTAGATCTGGTCGTCGTCGACCTTCACCGAATGGCACCGGGTGTCCTTGCTCAGCGGACTGCAAAGGGCCTTGCCGTTGCGCAGGTCGAAGGCGCCCGCATGCAACGGGCACTCGATCTCGTAACCCTCCAGATCGCCGTCGCTGAGACGGGCATTGCCATGGGTGCAGATGTCGTCGAGCGCGAACAGCTGCCCTTCCACCAGGAACAGGCCGATCTTCAGGCCATCGACGGTGATGCCGCAGCAGTTCTCGTCATCGAAAAGCTCGCTGAAGCTGCCAACGGGAATCCAATCACCCGCGGCACGCGGGACGGGGTAAATTAGGGGCTGCACGGAGGTCATGGTGTGTTCCCGGATGAAAGGCTGTACCTGGCGTCCAACAGTTCGAGGCTCCCGGCCAATGCCAGGGGCATATCGGCAGCCGGAAGCAACTGGACGTCACAGAAGCGCATGGATGAGATACGCCAACCCTCGTCTTCGATGAAGCGGTAGGTGGCAAGGACATTGGCCGCGAGGAAGACCGCCTGGCGATTGTCTTCCCGCAGCGCCAGCTGCCAGAGGCGCCATTGAGCTCGCGCCTCCTTGCCATCGACCTCGATGAGCGGGCTGACGTAATAGTGAATGGCGTAGCACCAGGGCGATTGGGTGAACCACTCGCTGAGGGCCTCGCGTCCCCGCAGGCTTCCGCCGAACTCGGCGCCATGCCAGATCGCGTCCTCACAGAAGCAGCCCGCCTGCTCCCGAGCCACGCGGGCCATCTCGGCGGGCGCCTGACGCTGGTAGTCCACGGAATACTTCAAGTCGGCGAGCTGGCTGTAATGGGCCTGGAGCCGCTGAATGGCGTCGATGCTCTCCAGTCGCCAAAGCCGTTTTTCGAGCGCCTCGATCCCTTCCATGGCTACAGGCTCTTCAGCTTGACGCCGGGGTCGGCCAGGCGATGCACATCGACAGGCCGGCGCTCGGCGATCAGCTTCTCGAGCACCTTGCGCTCCTTGCCCTGGTTGATCATCACCGCGCCGACGATCCGCGAATCGTCCAGCAGGACCAGAGTTGCCTCCCCGCCGTCCAGGTCGCCACGGAGCACCGAATGGTCGTGCCCCTCGACTTCCCCCACGACTTGAATGTTGTGCTCGAACTGATCGCTCCACATCCAGGGGATCTCGACATAGGGAAGATCGCCACCCTGGAGAATTTGCTCGGCCACGTAGACCGCCTGGTTCTCCGCGTTCCGCCAGGTTTCCTGGCGCAGCTGGCGCCCATAGAAATCACTGAAGGTCTGCGCGACATCCCCCACGGCATAGCACCAGGGGTAGGCGGGGCTTCGGCAGAACGAGTCCACGACGACGCCGGTATCGCAGGGAATGCCCGCCGCCTTGAGAAAGTCGACCTGGCACTCGATGCCAATGGCCAGCAGGACATGGTCTGCGTCGAGACTGAGCGGTTCGCCGCCGGTGGCCTTTCCTTCGAGCACAAAACCCTTTTCGCCCTGGCGGATGCCTTGTAGCTGGCTGCCCAAACGCAGGTTCACGCCCGCCTGCGCATGTTCACCGGCCAACCAGCTGGAAACGGACGCTGGCAGGCAACGACGCATCACGCTCGGGCTCGCATCTAGGACCGTCACTTCGAGCCCCATCTGCCGAGCGGTAGCCGCCACCTCCATGCCGATCACGCCGGCACCGACGATGGCCAGGTGACCGCCCTGCCGAATCGCCGCCTGCAGACTGCTGCAATCGTCCAGGGTCCGCAGTACATGCAACTTCCCATCCGGCGCGACTGCGGCAGGCAGCTTTCTCGGCTGCCCGCCGATCGCGACGACCAGTTGATCGAAGGAGACCTGGCGGCCATCGGCAAGACCCAGCGTCTTCGACTCGGGGTCCAGCCTATCGGCCCGTCCGATGACACGTTCGAGACGCGGATGACCGTCCCAGAGATCCCCGGGCTGCAGCGTCAGGTCGTCACTGGACTCGCGGCCGCTCAACAGCCCCTTGGAAAGCGCAGGCCGTTCATAAGGCGCCGCCTTTTCATCTCCGATCAGGACCACCGCGCAGTCATCGCTGCGCTCGATCAGGGCCTGCGCCACTCGACCGCCCGCGTGGCCGGCACCCACCACGGCTATGACCTGTCTGTTCATGCCGGCAGCCCTTCATGATCCTGCTTCACCATCACGCGATAGAGCGCGCCGGTTTCGCTGGCGCAGACCCAGCTGCGGGCCTCTTCCGGCGGAATGACGATGCCCTCTCCGGCAACCAGGTGGTAATGCTCACCCGCGGCGCTCACCTCGAAGGCACCTTCGAGCACCACGCCCACTTCCTCGCCCAGGCAGTCCAAGCCGCCTTCGATCCGCTCTCCCTGGCGGAAGTTACGCAGCGCCACGCGCAGGGCATCCCCCTCCAGCGCAACCGGCGCCTGGGCGTTCGCCGCCAGGGGCGAACTGACCTGAGATCTGATTCTATCGCTCATGCTCGGTCCTCCCGGGATTTCAGTGGGTAGTAAGGTGTGCTGCCTTCGGGGCCGAACTCGGCGCGACGCGGTGTCACGACGTTCAGGCGCATGCTGACCCCCTCGGGGCCGAAGTCATTGCTGCCGTAATGCATCTGCTGCGCGGGAATGATCATCGCCGAGCGCGCCACCATCCCGACCGCGGGGTCATCAACCGCCCCGAGCCCCTCGAACACCGAGCAGCCACCGACGATCTGCAGCGACGCTTCCTCGCCATGGGCATGGGACTTGGCCGGCAGGTTCCGGCCCGCCGCTTCGACGAACTTCACCACCGAGACGCTGATATCGCGCCCGAACAGATGCTTGGAATAGAGACCATCCGCGACGATCTCCTTGAGGTCATGCTCAATCGCAAAAACGCGACACTTCGCCATGGCCGCCCCCTCTTAGAAAACAGGCTTCATTGAGAAGTCTTCTTCCGCCGGGAAGCGCCGCGGGTCGAAGCCATCCGGAACGCTTTGCTGGTTGTAGCACTCCACGACCGGCGCGATCTCGGCCAACGAAAGCAGCATCTTCAGCAGCGTGGCTTGCTCTTCGTTCAGCTGATCGAGCGGGCTTGCATTGACGAAGGCGAGGACCACGTCCATGTGCGCCAACATGGCGTCCCTAAATGCCGCGATGCCGTCCATGGATTGCTGGTGGCGACAGATATTGCGCTGGGTCTCGGTTTCGAGAGCCCAGGTCCTGACATATCCCTGAAGCGCGGAAAACTGCTCCGGCAGCAGGACATCGCAAGTGGCTTCGACGTGAGTGCTGGCAATCATGTTCATGCTTGTTCTCCGGCGGCGACGGCGTTCTCTTGCATCATGCGTTCGACGGCGTGGTAGTTGTGGCGAACCAGAATCTCGCTGTCCTGCAGGAACATGTGCGGCTTGGCGCCGGTCTCGGCGGCGCGCTGGGTGCGCTCCACCGTACTCATGTCCTCGAGCAGCACGTCCCGCAGGGCAACCTTCATGTACTCCTGGAAGAAGCGACCACCGGCGGTCGTGACTTCCGGATAGAAAACCCGGCACTCGACACGGGTGCGGTTGTAGGCGACGGGCCGGAAGGTGTAGCACTGGAAGTAGTTCGGACGCAGGGACAGATAGAGGTCCGGGAACACGACGTTGATGTCGAACAGCCACTTGTCGCTGCGCGTCCAGTTCATCCCCTCCGGCAGGTCCTCCAGCGGGAATTCGTGCTTGGCGCTGCCCATCGCGGCCGTCAGCGCGGCGGCCGAAATCGGCTTGCTCTTGCGTGCGGCCTCGACTGCCTGGCGAGCGACTTCGCCGCCTTCGGTCAGCGCCTTCGGGTTGCCGTAGACGGACTTCTGGTTACCGGCGAGCGAAAGGCGGCGGTGATAGTCACCGCAAATGGCATCGAGCGGGGGGATGGTGCCGTTGTCACTCTTCTCGACGGCATCGGCGATGGAGCGGCCATGGATGTAGGCGACGTGGTAGGCCTCCTGGAACGCATCCAGGGCCAGCTTCCAGTTGCAGTTGACCTCGGAAATCCAGCTGAAACCGGCCGTCAGCTTTTCGAAGGGATAACCCTCGATGCAGCCGAACATGGGCTTGAGGAACTCCGCCAGGGTCTGGGACGGATTGGGGTCCAGGTTGACGAAGATGAACCCCTGCCAGACATCGCAGGCAACACGCGCCAGCCCGTTCGCGGACTTGTCCAGGTCGAAGAAGCACTCTTCCTCCGGAACACCGGTCAGGTTCCCGTCCAGGTCGAAGGCCCATCCATGGAACTTGCACGCGAACTTCCGGGTGTTCCCGCACTTGTCGTAGGCGATCTGGTTGAGGCGGTGCGAGCAGACGTTATGCAGCGCGTTGATCTGCCCCTTCTTGTTGCGAACGATGATCAGCTCGGCATCCGCACAGGGCAGGTCCTTCACGAGATAGTCACCCGCCTTCGGGATTTCCTCGACACGCCCCACTTGCAGCCAGGTCTTCTTGAAGATCAGCTCTTTCTCTCGCTCGTAGTACGCCGGATCGATATAGGGGGCGACCGGGACCGGCCCCTTGCCCAGATCGGGGTAGCGGTCGGTGATGAAAGCGGATGACGCTTTGGACATGTCGATGTTCTCCTCAAAAAACGAATATAGTTCTTTTTTGTGAAATCGAGACTATCGCCACAAAAGCGAAGATGTCAATAGACTGCAGACGAATAGTAATTCTTTAAAGCGAGTGGCTATCGTTTTTGACGTGTGTTCTCAGCGCAGGGGCCGAGCAGGGCCATGCCAGGCTCCAGCCCACGCGGCTGGAACGCCTGGATCGCCCATGGTTCTGCGATGCGCTGCGTCGGCAGCAGTGGGAAAGGCCGTCGCCCTGGCCGAGGTGGCCCACAGCCGGAACTGCCGCACCAGCCCGTTCAGGGACGATGTCAGCCGCGCCAGTTCCTGGGTCGCCACGCTGGTCTGCTGGGCGCCGGCGGCGGTCTGTACCGAGAGGTCGCGGATGATCACCAGGTTGCGATCCACCTCCCGCGCCACCTGGGCCTGCTCCTCAGACGCGGCGGCGATCAGCAGGTTGCGCTCGTTGATGCCGACCACCACCTCGGTGATGCTCGTCAGCGCCTGGCGTCGGCCTTCTCGGTGGTGCTCCGCGCGCGCTCGGCGCTCTGCTGCAGGGCATCGAGGGTCGCGCCGGCGCCCTCCTGGATGCTGGCGATCATGCCCTCGACCTCCCGCGTCGACTCGCCAGTACGGTGGGCCAGGGCACGGACCTCGTCCGCCACAACGGCGAAGCCACGTCCGGCGTCGCCGGCCCGCGCCACCTCGATGGCGGCGTTCAGCGCCAGCAGGTTGGTCTGCTCAGCCACCGCGCGGATCACGTCCAGCACACGGTTGATGGTCTGGATCTGCTCCGCCAGGGACGCGGCACCTCCGAGGCGCTGCGCACGTCGTCGGTCAGCGCCTGGATTGGGGCGATCGCGTCGTCCAGTTGGGCCGGCCCCTGCTGCGCCAACTGGCTGGACGCGGAACGCCTCGGAGGTAGAAACCGCGTTGCTGGCCACCTCCTCCACCGCCACGCTCATCTCGTTGACCGCTGTGGCCGCCTGCTCGATCTCGTCGCTCTGCCGCTGCAGGCCACGGGTGCTCTTCTCCATCACCGCACTCATCTGTTCGGCGACCGCCGGTAGGACGCCTCTCCCGGGAGGACATAAGCGTGCATTATCAAACACTGACATCAAGGATGCTGGCGTCAGCATCAATTGAATCCAGAACCAATAGCAATGGAATGGAGTCCTCCTGACCTTGGCACCTTGAGGGCCAGACAGAAGACCTGGAACACTCCAGCATGGAGGTTGGCCTGCATCGTCTGACACTGGAGCAGATTAATGACCCAGCCAGCTTCACACATGTCGTGCTGCTGGATCCGGCAACTCGCTCCTGGATCAGATGCATCCGTGGGGAAAGGCTATTACAAGCACAGAGCAGAAGCTCCAATTGCACGCAGCTGAGCTGAATGCCAGGTGGTTGCAGGAACAGGCCGAGCGGGAAGCTGCAGAAAAATCTCGACAGCACGCGATTGCGGAAGAAAAAGCCGAGCGTGATTTGGCCCTGAAGGCATACCGCGCCATGCAAATTGACATGGCAGCGCAATATCCAGCTACGGAGCAGGACGCTACCGTCCAAGGCCGAGCGGAGCTCATTGCGGCGACTATGTTGAAAGCAATGCGAGCCTGGGATGGAAAGGCGGTGGAGTGCACCGCCTGCCATCTACTGAGCCCGCCTGACACCAGGTTCTGTCTTTACTGCACGGCCGACAGGAGCGAAGTGCGACCTGTCAGTGTTCCTGCGGATATCGCCTCGACGATTCACAAGCGAATGCACTGTTCAGCAAAGCCAAGTATGTCGGTAAAGGCTGCTCCCAAGCTCATCTTGCGGCCGGATAGCGAAGTGGTCTGATTCACATGTACCACCCGAACGCACGCGAGGTCCGCAACTCGTTGAGCTGGACGTGCCAATCCTGACCCACTGTCCACGACTGCATCCAAAGCCGATGCTCAACCTCGAGCACTCACTGGACTGCACCGCCATAGGCCAGCCTGGCCAGCCCAAGCATGACTGCTCCCTGACAGACGAGGATCAGGACATCATGGGGTGAGATCCGCTGAGTGAACATGGCGAACCTCCGGGTAGGTGATGGCTCGACCATAACGAGGCATCCTTGCCATTGCGACCTGCCCACTTTTCGTATGTAAACAAAGTGAACAGGTCCCCCTTGAAGCGATGGATGCGCTACTTAGACACGCTATCCTCGCCCACGCCATGCTCGACTATCGAAGCATCCCCATCCGCAGGCATCGAGCTCCCTTGGGTTTCAGCCGGAGCTGCTGTGCATCCTTGACCAGGTAGCGCATCGCGTAGTGGACATGACGCCGGGCATTCAGATCGTCTCGTCGTATGCTCCCAAGAGCGCACCGCTCACCATACTGTTCCTTGTCGTGGTTGCAGCTGTTGAAACAGCCCTGCCCCCGAGTGATGCACTCCCACAGCTCACCAATCTGCTGTGCTTTGTAGACGTCTCCACGCACCTCGTTGCCATTAAAGAAGTAGGCAGCATGGATGTGGTAGCCCCTGTCGTCGCCCTGCTCAGCCGCACAGACGTAACCAGAGAGGTGGTCAAAGATCGGGTTGCGCTCATGCTCCGCAATCAGCCGGTCCAGATCATCGAACACGTGCTCAACACGTAACCTGGCTTGAGCCTCAGAACGGTAATACAGATCGATCCTGATGATGATGGTGCGCGAGTAGCGCTCAACCATAGCGTCAGAGTAATCGCAGACACGAATCTCCTGTCGCTTGGCCTGATAACGGAGGTCATTGGCATTCGGTCGATAGTCCCTAGTGCGCCTCAGACGCCGGATCTGTGCCACCAGGACGTTCATGCTGCGGTGATGGTCCAGATACGCCGTCCCCTCTTCATTCAAACAGACAGGCCCCTTACGACTCCGCTCCAGTCCGATGTCCTGACAGGCCTCCCTGAACGCTTGCAGGTGTTCGCTATAGCGGTATTCGTAGCGGTCATTGAACAGGTCGACCATCTGCTGGATGTGGTTGAAGTACCGAGAAATCCTGGTCGGTTCGATCCGGTCGGACCCTGAGCGTTCATCCCCGACTCTGAATGCCGGTGTCTCATGACGCTCGATCGCTTGGACGAGTCGTTGGATCTGGATGGCGCGATCGGACTGGGACAGGTGCTCGTAGGTGTTGCGCTTGGTCATGGTTGTGTACCTGGGTGGTTGTTCGCATACCAGATACGGGCTGTGTACTTTTTAACCGATGACCTATTCCCAGGCTTGGGTAGCCTGGGCTGTGTAGGTACTAGTCAATTCCCTACTGAATGGTTATTGATTGATAGTTGGATACTGTCTATTGGCTATATAAATAAAACCAGCCCAGCCTCAGGTGAACTGTCCCGGCCAGGCAAGGCAATGGGGAGCAACATTGCCTTGCCTGCCGAGAGAATTGCTGAACGGACTCCAGGGGGAGTTAGCTGAGAACATCTGCTGTCTCCATCCGGCATAAACGCCATGACCGTGGCCCCCGATGCTCGCAAAGTACCAACATGGCACCCAGCCGACTCCGCCCCCCTACTATCTTGGGCGTAGTACTTAAATCAGTAGCCAATGGTAGCCAGCGCAAAAGGGACGTAGCTTTTATTATCCCCATGCCCCCGCGAGGCCCGACATCAAGCACCTCGGCTATCGGTAGCGCTCAATCCGACACCACGAGAAAGCTTGGTGGGGGGACGAATGGGGGTACATGTGAAATTAATTTTTAAAAACTGATAAAAATCAGCAGCTTAGATTGTTAAAAGAGCCGGCCACAAGCCGGCTTTTTTATTGCCTGGAGGAAAGTGGATACGCAGCGCCTCTATTTCTCCCTTAGATGCGGCATGGGGCAATTCGGTACGAGCATGCGCCCAATACCGGCCAATGGCCGCACACCGTGCCACGGCGGGCAACGGAATGCTCGGGTTAGAATGCCGCCCCTCGTTTTCTCTCGAACCGCCCGCCATGAATCTCGACGCCATTGCCGCCCTGGAACAGCAACTGACTTCCGCCCTTGAGCATCTGCCGGACGAAGTCCGCCGTATCTTCCACGGCCGTGGACGGCGCTGGGTGGGGTTGGAGCAGGTGACCGTGGACTGGTTGCAGGGCGTGGTGCTGGTGTCGTTGTTCCGCGAAGTCGAGGAAGACGAGCTCGCTGCACTGCGGGCCATGTTGTTGCGCCTGACCGAATCGCCGGTCTGGCAGCGCATCGGTGCGCGGAGCCTGTTGTTGCAACATCGCTACTTGCTGGAGAGCACCGTGGAGTTGCTCTGGGGCGAGGCGGTGGACGAGTGCGTGGTCAGCGAGGCGGGCCTGCGCTTCAAGCTGGACCTGGGCAAGAAGCAGAACAATGGCCTGTTCCTCGATATGCGTTACGGCCGCGACTGGGTTCGCGCCAATGCGCAGGGCAAGCGGGTGCTGAATCTCTTCGCCTACACCTGCGGTTTTTCGGTGGCGGCAATCGAGGGTGGGGCCGAGCATGTGGTGAACCTGGACATGGCCAGTTCGGCGTTGAGCCGGGGGCGGGAAAATCACAGGCTCAATGGCCATGATCTCGGCCGGGTGAGCTTCCTTGGCCATGAGTTGTTCAAATCCTGGGGCAAGGTGAAGAAGACTGGGCCGTACGACCTGGTGATCATCGATCCGCCGTCTTTCCAGAAGGGCAGCTTCGCGTTGACCCGCGATTACCAGAAGATCCTGCGTCGCCTGCCGGAGTTGCTGACCGAGGGCGGGGTGGTGCTGGCCTGTGTGAATGACCCTGCCATTGGGCCGGACTTCCTCGTTCAGGGGATGCAGGTCGAAGCACCGGAATTGCGGTTCGTGGAGCGGTTGGAGAATCCGCCGGAGTTTGCGGATATCGATGAGGATGCGGGGTTGAAGGCGTTGGTATTTCGGCGGGGGTAGTTGCCGGGAGTCCGAGCGGGGTTCCATTTCCCTCGCCCCCGGCCCCTCTCCCGGAGGGAGAGGGGAGGAAAAGCGCTAGAAAGGCACGGTCAGCTTCAACCAATAGGCATCCCCTTCCGCGCGGTTGCGCACCTGGGTCTCCTGTTCCCATTTGGCGGTGAGGAACCAGCCGTCCTTGTTGCTGTACATGATCGACGGGCCGATGGAGAAGGCGCGACCTTTGTTGTCCTCGATGGTCTCGCCGTCCTGGCGGTCGTCGGTGGTCTGGCGGTAGTAGTAGCCACCCACGCCCAGCACCCAGCCGTTGCCCAGGCCCCAACCCACGGCGTAGTCGAAGTGGAATTCCTGGCCGGAGCGGTAGTCGGTGGCTGGGTTTTCCTGGTTGAAGTCGTACATCAGTTTCACGCTGGCGTTGAGGCCGGCCGGGTCGATGTAGGAGATCGCCCACACCGGCTCGACGGTCCAGTAGTTGCGCCCGATGTTGGCCAGGTCGCCGCGGTCGTACTCGCCCGAGGGGGCGATGAAGTCCAGGGCGAAGATGCTGTGCAGCTTGTCGCTGTGATGAAAGCCCAAGGCGGGGCCGAAGATGATGTCGCCCAGGCCCTTCTTGCTCTGGGACTGGCCGTTCACGTCCACCTTCAGGTCCACGAAGGGAAACAGCGCCGCGAAGGCCAGGTTGCCGCCGAACAGTTGCTGCTCGCTCACCCAGATCAGGCGCGGGGCTATGACATTGGCGCGCACGCGGAAGTCCACCGGCAGGCTGTCACCGTCGTTACCACGCAGGGTGTCGGCCTCGTAGTGAGTGGAGAACACCTGGCCGTAGAAACCGGGTGGCGGCATGGCGCCGGACATGTAGTTCTCGGCGCCCATCGGGTAGGTGGAACCGCCGCCTTCGGTGGCGTGGGCCACCTGGCCCAGGGCGGCGAGGATGCAGCAGGACAGGACACGCAGTTTGGCACTCATCAGCAATACCTTCTTGTTTTTATGGGCGTGAGCCGCCGTCCGCGCGCGTGGCGCGGAGCAGCGGATGAAACGGGTCAGATGCGTTTGAACAGGGCTGAGCGGGTGCTCTCGCCGGCGCCGTCGGCGGCAGTGAGGAAGCGCTCCATGAAGATGTCGCGCTCGAACAACCGTCCCTGCATCAGTGCGGTGATGGCCGCGTCGATCATCGGTGGAGGGCCGCAGAGGTAAGCCTTGTTGCCGGTGAAGCGACCGTCGAAATGTTTCTTCGCCGCGTCGTGCACATAACCCCGGAAGCCGGTCCACTCGGTGTCGTCAGCGGCCTGACTGAGGGACGGCACGTAGGTGAAGTTCTCGTGCTCTTCGGCCAGACGCTCGAAGAGCTCGCGGTTGTAGAGTTCGGCACGGGTGCGGGCGCCCTGGAACAGGGTCATGCGCCGCGTGTCGCCCTGCTCCAGCAGGTCGAGGATCATCGACTGCGGGCTGGAAAGGCCCGAGCCGCCGGCGATGAAGATCAGGTCGCCAGCCTGCGAGCCGCGCACGAAGAACTGGCCGTAGGGGCCGGAGAGCTCCAGCGCATCGCCCACTTTCAACTCGCCGTGGATGAAGCTGGTGGCCTGGCCACCTTCCACCAGGCGCACGTGCAGTTCCACCTCGTTGGCACGGCTCGGCGGATTGGCCAGGGAGAAGGCGCGGGTGCCCTCGATGCCAGGGATCTGCAGGTTGATGTACTGCCCGGCCTGGAAGTCCATCGGGCGGTCCAGTTTCAGGCGCAGGCCCTTGATGGTGGGCGAGAGGTCGTCCAGGGCGACCACCGTCGCCTGGAAGTCCTGCACCGCGTGGCCGGCGAAGTCGGGGTCGACGTCGATATCGGCCTCGATCACCAGGTCGCTCTGCGGAATGGCGCAGCACGCCAGCACCTTGCCCTCGTCGCGCTCCATGTCCATCAGGGCGAAGGGCGAGGCGGCACCGATGTCCACCTCCCCTTCCAGCACCTGCAGCTTGCAGGTGGCGCAGGTGCCGTGGCCGCAGGCGAACGGCAGCCAGACGCCCTGGCGCAGGGCGGCCTGGAGGATGGTCTGGCCTTCTTCGACTTCGATCTGCTCGCCAGTGGGTTCGATGGTGACCTGGTAACTCATGGCGACCTCCTCAGTTGAAGCTGCCGTTGAGGCCATCCAGGCCAGGGGTGGAAAAGCGCAGGAGGCTCTTGTGGCCGATGCCGTTGGCGGCCAGCCCGGCCTTCAGATCGGGCTGGAAGTCCGCGTCATCGAGGCGCCAGATCGCACGGGAGAAATCCACCTTCGCCGCGTCCGGGTGCGCCGCGATGGACGGCTTGACCACCTGTTCGATGAAGTCGCCAAAGGGCATGTCCGGCGGCAGCGGCAAGGTGAAGGGCGCGCAGAACATCAGGTGGCGTTCCCAGCAGAGGTACACCAGTTGCAGGCCGTTGAAGTTTTCCTGGCGGTCCAGGGATTGCGCCGCATAGGCGCCGATGGCAGTCACGGGCATGACGCTGTCCTTCTTGTAATGGGGGAGTTGGCGGGCGCGGGGCACCCGCCACGGGGCTCAGCCGACCTTGGCGAGGTCGGCGGGCTTGTCGCCCTGCCACTCTCGCCAGCGCTGGTGCTCGGGCGAGTCCTGGTAGTCGAAGTTGTCCTGGCCGAAGGCAATGTTGTAGTAGTCGCGCACCACCGCCTCGACATCGGCGCCGCCGCAGTTGCCCTGGAGGATCTGGTGCACCGGCAGCCAGGCCTGGACGTACTTTTCCGGCTCGTACTGGAAGATGTCGCAGCAGCCGTCAGAGCAGAAATGGAAGCGCTCGCCGCCGTGCATCACGCTGCGGTGGCTCAGGGTCGTATCCGCGTCCGGCTCCGTGAAGGACAGCGGGATCTGGCAGATCTGGCAGAGCATCGGCAGCGCGTTGTTATAGAAGCGCTCGCCACGGGCCTGCATCTCGCGCCAGTGCTCGTAGCGCGGGCGGTAGATGCGGTCGAAGGTGTCCGGGTACTTGGCTGAGAGCCAGTCCAGTTCTTCGTCGGTGGGCATCCAGGTGTGGAAGTTGGTGGCCTGGCTGTACTGGTAGAAGATCGACCAGGCCTGGTGGCTGATGTGCTCCTTGCCGATGGTGGTCTGCTCGACGTACTTCGGCGGACGGATGCCATAACGCTCCAGGTCCTTGAACAGCGCGCCGCCGGCCTGCTCGTAGTACACCTCCCAGGCCTCGGCCCAGGACATGACTTTGTTCGGCAGCATGTAGTCCATCATCATCCCCACCAGCGTCAGCAGGCGGTAACCGCGCCAGAACCACTTGTCGATCCAGCGCTGGATGATCGGCACGTTGTCTTCGTGCTGCTCCAGCAGGAACTTGATCACCTCCAGCCCCAGGGTCATGTGCCGGGCCTCGTCGGACTGCGCCGAGAAGCCGAAGGTGACGGTGGCCATGTCGCCGTTGTAGGCAGCGCCGGACATGAAGGGCACGAAGAGCAGGTTGGTCAGCACGTATTCGAAGCTGAAGGAAATCGCTGTCAGGAACTCGAACGGGCCGGCGGTGCGGGCGTCTTCGAAGAAGGACTTGGGCACGGAGAGGAACCACACGCGGTCGTGCATGTGGGCGAAGTCATGCAGGCCGTTGAAGTGCTTGTTGTAGTGACTCATGGCGTGGATCTGGGTCTGCACGTGGCGCAGCTCGTCGATCGCCTGCATCTGGCAGGCGACCCGCGCCCCGGCACCGCCAAAGTGCCGGCCGACGCGTGCGAAGCCCTGGTAGGCCTGGTACTCCAGCGGGGTCACGCCGCAGAGGAACAGCTTCAGCGCGTTGACGTAGCGCGCGTCGGACAGGTTGGTATGGCCGTTGTTCTGGGAGAAGGCATCGAAGATGGCGTAGAGCTTCTTCTCCTTCTCGGCCTGGTATTTCCAGTAGGCGTCCATGGTCAGGCGGAAGGGGTCCTCCCACTTGTCCCAGTCGGTGATCTTGATGCCCTCGAAGCGCTCGTAGGGATAGATGTCGTCCTTGCTCTGGTAGCTCGGCTCCCAGGCCAGGTCGCGGGTCAGGCAGCGGTACTTGTCTTTCTGGTTCAGGCGTTTGGCGGCCATGGTGGCTCTCCCGATTCTTGTCGTTGTACGCGGGGTCAGTTCCAGTGCAGGGCGAAGCGGTCTTCGTCTTCCTCGACGTTGCCGCCGAGGGTGATGACGTCGATGAGCATTTCCTGCACGTCCCACTCGCGACCGAGCTTTTCCTCCACCGTGGTGCGGTTGATCTCCAGGCGGCCTTCGGCCTGGACGCGGATCATGGCCGGCTGGTGCTGGATCTCGGCGTGGGGGTTGTCCTGGACGATGGCGTCGACGATGTAGCGGGCGTTGTCGTTGTCCTGGAAGGCGATGTAGACGAGGGAGGTCATTGCGCGGCTCCTGCAAGGCCGAGTTTCTTCAGGCGGGCGGCAAACTCGCCGGCCACGGTGTCGAGGGCTGCTGCACCCGGGCCGATGGCGGCAAGGGGGGCCAGGGCTTCCAGGGCGCGGGCCTGCCACTGGCCGACCCAGCCTTCCACCAGCGCGCGGTTATCAAAGCTTTCGGCCACCACGGTCTTCACCAGGGCATCGACCCAGCGTTGGGTCTCGGCGAACCACAGGCGCATGAACTCGGTGAGCATCCCCACCTGGCCGGCGCCTTGTGCGCAGAGCTGGTCGTCGAACTTGTGGAAGATGAGCGGGAAGAGCAGGCCGTCGCTGACCAGGTTCTGCGCCAGGGTCAGCTCGAACCAGTCACGCACCACCAGCGTGTCTTCCACGTAGCGACGCAGGCCCTGCCAGGCCGGGTCGTCCAGCCACTGGCGCTTGGCCTCGGCGAGCAGGTCGGTGCCGCCGTCGTCGAGCATCAGGCCGATGCGCGACAGGTACTGGGCAATGCCGAGACGGTCCATGGCCTGGAACATGTGCAGCTGGGTCAGGCTGGTACCGAAGCCATCGGCGGCGATGCCGCTGTTGTTCATGTTGGCGCCGAGTTCGGCGTGACGCAGGGGCAGCAGCAGGCGGGCGATCTGCTCACGGCTGCTGGCATCGAGGCTGGCCAACAAGTTGCGCTTCTCGCAGAAGGCGTAATCGTGCTCGGCGTTCTCCTGCATCCGGGCGCGGGTCTGCACGTAGGCGCCGTAGTAGAACTGGCGCGGGTCGCTGACGGCGTACCAGTCGGCCATGCGCACGGCGGTGCGGGTGGCGTCGTTGAGCAGCTTGTCGGGCTGCCACAGCGGGCGGTAGTGGAAGTTGGTGGCGGCCTCGATGTCGAAGCTGGCCTCCTGGTAACGGCTGGCAGGCTTGTCGCCGAAACGCCGGCGGATGTGGCTGAAGGTCTGGCGGATCGGCTCGGCCGTCGCCGTCTTGATCTCGATACTCATGCAGGGCGTCCTGTACTTGTTGTTGTGAGGAACCGACGCGTCGTTGCGGGGCGGTCAGTCGGCCTGGCCACGGCTCTCGCCGTAGCGCCACTTCTCCATGTCGGCGTCGATGGCATCGGCCATCTGCGCGTCCATGTGTTGAACCCGGTTCTGTTCGCAGAAGCTGGCGAAGGCCGCCCGCGGCAGGACGAGTTCGACGAAGAGGTCGGGATAGCCGATGGCGAAGTCGAACTCGACGAAGGTGGCGTCGGGCTCGCTGCGCACCCGGACGTAGCGCGGCAGTTGATCGAAGCGGGTCACTGGCTGGCTCATGCAAGGCAACTCCATGGGCGGGTTGTCTGTGTCAGAGCAACGGCTGTGCCAGGGCCTTGAAAGCACCACCAAAAACAACTCAACTCTTTGTTTTATATTGATTTTTACGTTCATCAACGCGCGAATGGCACAACCCGAACAGGCCAGCCCAGACGGCGGCCCTTCACCATTTGCTCAATTGCCCCAGGGCGCTTTGAGCAAATCGCCAATCGGCCCTCCCCTGCCACACAGCCGATTGACTTTTGAGTGGCTTTCAGGCCGCTTAGAAAAAAGAACGCGGCCCTTCCTTGCGTCCACCGGCCGCCCGGTCGAACCGTCCAAACCGCCCGCCTGAGCGGTGGTTCGCCGGCCTCCCCGCACAAGAACAATCTGGGGTGCAGCACGATGAAAGTTGATTACAAGGCGTCGGAGCACAGCCCGACCCTGAAGGACCTGACCGACCGGGTCCGCTTCCTCGGCAACGAGGGCAAGATCTGGCTCGACGAGCAGCGCATGCTGCTGCTCCAGTCCGCCGCCATGGGCTCGTTCCGCCGCGAGCTGGTGGAGATGCTCGGCGAGGAACGCGCCAAGGGCCTGTTCCTGCGTCTGGGCTACCAGTCCGGCCTGAAGGACGCCGAGCTGGCGCGCAAACTGCGCCCCGATGCCGATGCGGTGGAGATGTTCCTCACCGGCCCGCAGCTCCATTCCCTCAAGGGCATGGTCAAGGTCAATCCGCTGGAGATGAACATCGACATCGAGAACGGCCAGTTCTACGCCGACCTCGAATGGCAGAACTCCTACGAGGTGGAAAACTGCCGGGCCGAAGGCCTCCAGTCCGACCAACCGGTGTGCTGGACCCTGCTCGGCTACGCCATCAGCTACTCGTCGTTTTTCCTCGGTCGCCAGGTGCTCTACAAGGAGGTCAGCTGCCGCGGCTGTGGGGACTCGCGCTGCCGCATCATCGGCAAGCCGGTGGAGGAATGGGAGGACGCCGAAGAGTTCATGCGCTATTTCCAGAGCGACCCCATCATCGAAGAACTCCAGGCCCTGCAGCTTCAGGTCGCGACCATGCGCCAGCGCCTGGAACAGGACGCCGGCCAGTACTACGGCATCGGCAAGGCGCCGCTCTACCGCAAGGCCTGCACCCTGATCGACAAGGCCGCGCCGGGCAAGGCTTCGGTCCTGCTGCTGGGGGAAACCGGCGTCGGCAAGGAAGTCATGGCGCGCAGCCTGCACCTGCGCAGCGAACGCGCCGGCGGCCCCTTCGTCGCGCTGAACTGCGCGGCCATTCCGCCGGACCTGATCGAAGCCGAGCTGTTCGGTGTCGAGCGCGGTGCCTACACCGGCGCCCAGCAGTCACGCATGGGCCGTTTCGAGCGCGCCAACGGCGGCACCTTGTTCCTCGACGAAGTGGTGGAGCTCACGCCACGCGCCCAGGCCAGCCTGTTGCGGGTGCTGCAGGAGGAAGAACTGGAACGGGTGGGCGACTCGCAGACCCGCAAGGTGGACGTCCGGGTGATCGCGGCCACCCACGAGGACCTGGCCAAGGCGGTGAAGGACGGCCGTTTCCGCGCCGACCTCTACTACCGGCTGAACGTCTACCCGGTGTTCATTCCCTCCCTGCGCGAACGCAAGGAAGACATTCCGCTGCTGGTGGATCACTTCCTCGCGCGCCTGCACACCGCCTACGGCAAGCACACCCTGGGCCTCTCCGACCGGGCGCTGGAAGCCTGCATGCGCTACGACTGGCCGGGGAACATCCGCGAGCTGGAAAACCTCGTCGAACGCGGGGTGATCATCACCGATGCCAACCAGAGCATCAGCGCTGACGCGCTCTTCCCGCACTTGTCCCACGAGGCCCAGAGCATCGGTCTTTCCAGCAGCGGCGCGCTGGTGGAAGCGGTGCCGAGCGTCGAGCCGGACTGGGTGGAACGCCTGATCGACAGCGGCGTCAGCCTGGATTCGGTGGAAGAAGCGCTGATGCAGGGCGCGATGAAGCGCGCACAGAACAACGTGTCCGAAGCTGCGCGGCTGCTGGGCATGACCCGCCCCGCCCTGGCCTACCGGCTGAAGAAGTTGCCAACGGAGGATGCGGCGGACCATCGCTGACGCATCCACCCGGGCTTTCCCATGGCAAAGCCCGGGGCATCCACTAGAGTTCCACCAGCACTTCCGCTTTTCCGCCCAAGGAGGGCTCCATGCGTCTGATCTGTGCCGCCGTTTCTCTGCTCCTGCTCGCCGGTTGTTCGTCCTACCGCACGGAACCGGGCCAGATCACCCAGGTCCCCGCCGACCGTCTGTTGGCGTTCCAGGAACCGGTAGAGGGTGGTGGACAGATCGTGGTGAACCGCGACATGGGCGGGCTGGGTAGCGGCTGCTACATCGCCGTGCATGTGGACCGCCAGTTGGCGGCGCGCATCGGCATAGGCGAAGTCGCCAGCTTCCAGGTTCCACCGGGCGACCGCATCGTCGGCATCGGCATCGACGAAACCGACGACACCCTCTGCTCCAAGGGCAGCCTCCGTCGTGAAAAGGCCGCGCATATCGAGCCGGGCCAGAGCGAGCGCTTCCGCATCGTCAGCGACAATCGCGAAGGCTTTGCCTTGCTGGCGGACGAACCCCAGGGCAAGTAGGGCATTGCTCATCGGTCCACCGTTGGTGCGCGCGGCGCACCCTACCCGACAGGCCCCGGCGGGTAGTTCCCCACCCACAAATGAAAAAGACCGGAAGCGGGACTGCTGAACCCGATTCCGGTCTGACGCTAATGCGTGGAACTTTGCCTTGTCGCCTTCCACTGCTACTGCTCGGGAAGGCTTGTGGAGTGGGCTTCCTTGCGCTACGGCCCCCGCCCCATACGAGTTGTTCACAGAATACTGCTGCCGCGATTTCGCGTATTTCCACTCATCAGCGATTCGGCTCACTGGTCGGAGGGCCATCAGGCCCACGACCGTTCGGCCCTTCTTTGCCACCGTTCACCTCCAGCGGTAACCTGCCGGCTTTTGCGCATCCGAACATGAGCCTTCACGATTTCTTCCTGCTGCTGATCGCCGGCTTCGCCGCCGGGGGCATGAATGCCCTCGCTGGCGGCGGCACCTTCTTCTCGTTCCCCGCCCTGCTCGCGGCCGGCCTGCCGCCGGTGACCGCCAACGCCACCAATGCCGTGGCCCTCTGGCCCGCCAGCCTGGCCGCCAGTTGGGCCGCGCGGGAACAGCTGCGTCCGCTGGGGCGTTACGTGGTGCCGCTGGTGCTGCTGTCCCTGCTGGGCGGCCTGGGTGGCGGCCTGCTGTTGCTCGCTGGCGGCGACGAAACCTTTCGGAGGCTGATTCCCTGGCTGTTGCTGGCCGCCACCCTGCTGTTCGCCGCCAGCCCCTGGCTGAGCAGGCTGATCAACCGCCGACTTCAGGCCGGAGACCTGCCGCCCCATGGCATCGGTAGCAGCCTGAGCCACACCCTGGTCGCCCTCTACGGAGGCTACTTCGGTGCCGGCATGGGCATCCTGCAACTGGCGGCGTTCTCCATCGAAGGCCATCCGCTGCTGCGCGCCAACGCGCTGAAGAATCTGCTGTCCAGCACCATCTACAGCGTGGCGGTGGTGACCTTCGTGGCGGCGGGCCGGGTGAGCTGGAGCGAGCTGGCGGTACTGCTGGGCGCGGCCAGTTGCGGCGGCTACTGCGGCGGTGCGCTGGCGCGGAAACTGCCGACCCGGTGGCTGCGCTGGCTGGTGATTGCGGTAGGAACGGGGATGACGGCGTATTACTTCGCCATCACCTGACCCGGACTCCCTTGTAGGGGCGAATTAATTCGCCAAGGAACGCGCAGCGTTCCCCAACGGCCCATTGGCAGCCCTTCGGCCTGCTTGGCGAATGAATTCACCCCTACAGACGCATCTCCATTCCCCGACAACCATCCGCCCCCTTCATTTGCCCGCAAGGTGCGGCTCTGCTAGTGTCGCGCCCGATTCGACCGCCGCGAGACAGCATCATGGCCCGCAAGAAAGCCACCCCCGATTTCGAACAGTCCCTCGCCGACCTGCAGGCCCTTGTGGAGCGTCTGGAAAGCGGCGAACTGTCGCTGGAGGACTCCCTCAGCGCCTTCGAGCAGGGTATTCGCCTGACCCGCGAGTGCCAGGCCTCGCTGACCCAGGCGGAGCAGAAGGTGCAGATCCTGCTGGAGCGCGACGGCCAACTGGAAGAAGCGCCCTTCGACGCGGACGAGCAAGCATGATCGCCAGCTACCAGGCGCGCTGCCAGGAACGCGTGGACGCCGCCCTCGCCGAGCTTTTCATCCCCCCGCTCGCCCCGCTGGAACGTCTCTACCAGGCCATGCGCTACAGCGTCGTGAACGGTGGCAAGCGCGTACGCCCCCTGCTGGTCTACGCCGCCTGCGAAGCACTCGGCGGTGATGCGGCCCGTGCCGATGGCGCGGCCTGCGCAGTGGAGCTGATCCACGCCTATTCCCTGGTCCACGACGACCTGCCGGCCATGGACGACGACGACCTGCGCCGTGGCCAGCCCACCACCCATATCGCCTTCGATGAAGCGACCGCCATCCTCGCCGGCGACGGCCTGCAGGCGCTGGCCTTCGAGGTGCTGGCCGATCCCATGCGCAACCCGCAGGACGCCGAAACCCGCCTGGCGATGATCGCCAGCCTCAGCCACGCCGCCGGCCCCGCCGGTATGGTTGGCGGCCAGGCCATCGACCTCGGTTCGGTTGGATTGAAACTCGACCAGGGGGCCCTGGAAGCCATGCACCGGCACAAGACCGGCGCGCTGATCGAAGCCAGCGTGCGTCTCGGCGCCCTGGCCAGCGGCCAGGCCGACCCGGCCTCCCTGGCGGCGCTGCGCATTTACGCCCGCGCCATCGGCCTGGCCTTCCAGGTGCAGGACGACATCCTCGACGTGGAGAGCGATACCGCCACCCTGGGCAAGACCCAGGGCAAGGACCAGGCCCACGACAAGCCCACCTACCCTTCCCTGCTCGGCCTCGACAATGCCAAGGCCTATGCACTGGAACTGCGCGACCAGGCCCTGCGCGCCACCGCCAACCTGGGCGATGCCGCCGAGCCGTTGCGCGCGCTGGCACGCTATATCGTCGAACGGCGCAGCTAAGCTCGCCGTCCGACAGTTACCTCACGGTCTTCAGGCGGCCGATCCGGCCAGTGCTTCGACCTTTGGCTTGTCGACCGACTTCAAGAGGCCCAGGCGCACCAGAGCCCAGGGCATGGCCGCGGCCACGAACAGGCCCATCACCAATCCACGCAGCCCTTGCCACAGCTGCGGGTCGAGCGGCCAGGCCGTGCCAGCGAGCTTGAGCGCCTTCTGCAGCAGGATGAAGCTCACCGCACCGATGACGGCGGCGAGCAGGCGCCGCCAGGTCGCCACTTCGGCGGAGAACTCCATCTGGCGATAGCCGCACAGCACGCCGATTATCAGCCCCGCCAGCAGCGGCACATAGCTGGGTGCGACACCCGGCCAGGTCAGCCAGGCGGCGAGGAACACCAGCAGGATCAACGCCAGGTGCCAGAGGCCATGGGCCTCGCGCCACCAGCTCCATTGGCGCACCTGGGCGAACACCAGCAAGGTGGCGATACCCAGCAGGGAACCGCCCAGCACGTCTTCCACATCATGGGCGCCGAGGTAGAGGCGGCTGAAGATGATCCCCGTCACCACCACGCCACTGACCGCCCAGGCCCAGGCGCGGCGCAGCTCGAAGGCCAGCCATAACCAGATGACCACGGCTATCTGCGCGTGGCCGCTGGGCAGGCCGAAGCTGTCGCCCACCTCATGGTCCATGCGCAGGGCGATGTCCGGGCGCGGGTCCTGCCAGTAGTCCTTGAGCCAGGCGTTGATCAAGGCGGTCACGGCCACCAGCACCAGCAGGCGCAGGAACACGCCACGGTGCCAGGCCCAGTAGCCCAGCGGCAGGAAGAACAGGATGAACTTCTCGTAACCCAGCAGGGTGAAGAAGCGCATCACAGGCGTCAGCGCCTCGCTACGCAGGGGCAGCACCCAGTCCAGGCTGTGCAGCAGTTCGTTCATGGACGGTCCTTGTGGAGGAAATAAAGGCGCCACAGATACTGCACGGCGCGGGACCGCCACAAGGGCCGATTCGGACAATCCATATCACCTGATCATCAGCCGCCATGAGAGGTGGGTATTCGTCACGGCACAGTTGGCTGCGGCGATTGGCCCGGGCTGCCTAAGATCACTGGATTGCACGCCAAGGACCTTCGCCGTGACCACCGCCATCCAGTCCCTGCTGATCGCCAACCGTGGCGAGATTGCCATCCGCATCGCCCGAGCCGCCGCCGAACTCGGCATTCGCAGCGTCGCCGTCTACGCCGAGGACGACGACCAGTCCCTGCACCTGCGCAAGGCCGACCTCGCGGTACCGCTGAAGGGCCGTGGCGCGGCGGCCTACCTGGATGCCGAACAGTTGGTGAAGCTGGCGCGCCAGCACGGTTGCGATGCGCTGCACCCCGGCTACGGCTTCCTCAGCGAGAACGCCGATTTCGCCCGCCAGTGCGAAGCCGCCGGCATCCGCTTCATCGGTCCTTCGGCCGAAGCGCTGGAGCTGTTCGGCGACAAGGCCCGCGCCCGCGAACTGGCCGCGCGTTGCGGCCTGCCGCTGGCCGCCGGAAGCAATCGCGCCACCTCCCTGGAAGAAGCCAACGCGCTGCTGGAAAGCGGCCCGATCATGCTCAAGGCGCTGGCGGGTGGCGGTGGACGCGGCATGCGCGCGGTGCGCGAAGCCGGCGAACTGGAGCAGGCCTTCGAGCGCTGCCAGTCCGAGGCTCGCGCGGCTTTTGGCAATGGCGACCTGTACGTGGAGCGGCTGATCGAGAACGCCCGGCATATCGAGGTCCAGGTGCTGGGCGACGGTGAACGGGTCACTCACCTCTGGGAACGCGACTGCAGCCTGCAACGTCGTCATCAGAAGGTGATCGAGATCGCCCCGGCGCCCGATCTGGATGCCAGCCTGCGCCAGCGCATCCTCGACGCCGCGCTGACCCTGGCCGGCGCCGTGGGTTATCGCGGTATCGGCACGTTCGAGTTTCTGGTGGATACCCACCGTGGTGACTTCGTGTTCATGGAGGCCAATCCGCGCATCCAGGTCGAACACTGCATCACCGAGGCGGTCACCGGCATCGACCTGGTGCAGACGCAATTGCGCCTGGCCGAGGGTTTCAGCCTGGCCGAGCTGGGTTTGCTGGAGCCCGTCGCTCCGCGCGGCTTCGCCGTGCAACTGCGCATCAACCTGGAAAGCATGCAGGCCGACGGCAGTGCGCGACCGGCCGGCGGGTTGATCAGCGCCTATGAACCACCCAGCGGCCCCGGTATCCGTGTCGATGGCTATGGCTACGCCGGGTACGCCACCAGCCCCAGCTACGACTCGCTGCTGGCCAAGCTGATCGTCCAGGGCGATGACCTGCCGGCCGCCCTGCGCCGTGCCTACCGCGCCCTCTGCGAATTCCGCCTGGAAGGGGTGGCGAGCAACATCCACTTCCTGCAAAACCTGCTGCGCCGCCCGGAACTGGCCGGGGGCGTGGATACCCGCTTCATCGAACGGGAAATCGGTCAACTGCTGGCCCCGCAGCAGACCGCCCACCCGCACCTGTTCGTCAGCAGCACGGGCGCTGCCACGGTCGCCGGAACCGGGCTGGTGGAAGCGCCCGCCGGTTGCGTACCGCTGAACGCGCCCAGTCAGGGGGTGCTGGTGAGCCTCGACGTGCAGGAGGGCGACGCGGTTGCCGCCGGCCAGCCGGTGGCGGTGCTGGAAGCGATGAAGATGGAGTTCGTGGTCAAGGCGACCCAGGGCGGCATCGTCCGCTCCCTCGCCGTGGTGCCGGGCAGCAGCCTGTTCGAAGGCGCGCCGCTGCTGTTCCTGGAACCGGCGGAGGTCGCTGGCGATGCGGTGCAAAGCGAGGAAAACCTCGACCTCGCGCATATCCGCGCCGATCTTGCCGAAGTGCTGGAGCGCCATGCCATCACCCATGACGAGCGCCGTCCGCAGGCCGTGGCCAGGCGCCGCAAGACCGGCCAGCGCACCACTCGCGAGAACCTCGACGACCTGCTGGATAAAGGCAGTTTCATCGAGTACGGCGCCCTGGCCCTGGCCGCCCAGCGCCGGCGCCGTTCGCTGGAAGAACTGATCGAGCAGAGCCCGGCGGATGGGCTGGTGGCCGGCATCGGCACGGTGAACGCCAGCCGCTTCGGCAACGAGGCCGCGCGCTGCATGACCATCGCCTACGACTACACGGTGTTCGCCGGCACCCAGGGGGTGATGAACCACAAGAAGACCGACCGCATGCTCGGCCTCGCCGAGCAATGGCGGTTGCCTTTGGTGCTGTTCGCCGAAGGTGGCGGCGGCCGGCCGGGGGATTCGGACTTCGTCGGGGTGGCGGGGCTGGACTGCCACACCTTCGTCGGCATGGCGCGACTGTCCGGCCTGGTGCCACTGGTGGGCGTGGTGTCCGGCCGCTGCTTCGCTGGCAACGCCGCGCTGCTCGGCTGCTGCGACGTGATCATCGCGACCCGCAACGCCAGTATCGGCATGGCCGGCCCGGCGATGATCGAAGGCGGTGGCCTCGGTAGCTTCGCGCCGGAGGAAGTCGGCCCCACCAGCGTCCAGGGCCCCAACGGGGTGATCGACGTGCTGGTGGAAGACGAAGCCGAGGCCGTGCGCGTGGCGCAGCAGTACCTGTCCTACTTCCAGGGCGACCTGGCGGACTGGCAGTGCGCCGACCAGCGCCTACTGCGCCACGCCATCCCCGATAACCGCCTGCGGGTCTATGACATCCGCACGCTGATCGAGACCCTGGCCGACCAGGACTCGGTACTGGAACTGCGCCGACAGTTCGCACCGGGCCTGATCACTGCGTTCATCCGCATCGAAGGCAGAGCTTTCGGCCTGATCGCCAACAACCCCATGCACCTGGGCGGCGCCATCGACGCCCAGGCCGGCGACAAGGCCGCGCGTTTCATGCAGCTGTGCGACGCCTTCGACATCCCCATGCTTTCGCTCTGCGACACCCCCGGCTTCATGGTGGGACCGGAATCGGAGAAGCAGGCCACGGTGCGCCACGTTTCGCGCATGTTCGTCGCCGCTGCCGGTCTCTCTGTGCCCTTCTTCACCGTGGTCCTGCGCAAGGGCTACGGGTTGGGCGCCCAGGCCATGGCGGCGGGGAGCTTCCATTCGCCACTGTTCACCATCGCCTGGCCCAGCGGAGAGTTTGGCGCCATGGGCCTGGAGGGCGCGGTGCGCCTGGGTTACGCCAAGGAGCTGGCTGCGGTGGAGGACCCGGCCGAGCGCCAGAAGCTGTTCGACAAGATGGTTGCCAAGGCCTACCAGAACGGTAAGGCGATCAACATGGCCAGCTACCTGGAGATCGATGCCGTGATCGACCCGCAGGAAACCCGTGCCTGGCTGCTGCGCGGGCTGAACGCCGCGCCGCGGCCAGCTCCGCGCACCGGCAGGAAGCGCCCATTCGTCGATACCTGGTAAACCGTGGAGGTCGCCATGCCCGCTTTCGAACACCACCTGCTGCCGGTCAATGGCATCACCCTGAGTCTCTACACCGCCGGACCGGCCGATGGACGCCCGGTCTGGCTGCTGCACGGGTTCCCGGAATGCTGGTACTCCTGGCGCCTGCAGGCAGAACCGCTGGCGGCGGCAGGCTATCGTGTGCTGATGCCGGAGATGCGCGGCTACGGGGAAAGCAGCGCCCCGGAGGCGATTGAGGACTACGCCCTGCTGACGCTGTGCGCTGACATCCAGGCGGCGATGGACAGCCTCGGTCAGACCGAGGCCTGCGTGGTCGGCCACGACTGGGGCGCGCCGGTGGCCTGGCACCTGGCCCTGCTGGAGCCAGAACGCATCCGGGCGGTGGGCGCCATGTCGGTCCCCTTCGGCGGCCGCCCCAAGCGTCCGGCCATCGAGATCATGCGCGAAGTGAATGCGGGGCGCTTCAACTACATCCTCTACTTCCAGGAACCCGGGGTGGCCGAAGCGGAGCTGGATGCCGACCTGGACCGCAGCCTGCGCCTTCTGCTGAGTGACCTGGGCGACGCCGTGCTGCGCGAGAAACCGGCCGATGCGCGAATGCTGGACGGCCTGAGCGAGTCGCCGGCCCTGCCCAACTGGTGCGATGCCGACGAGTTCGCCGTCTACCAACGCACCTTTGCCGATCGCGGCTTTCGCGGGGCGCTGAACTGGTACCGCAATTTCACCCTGAACTGGCAGCAGACCGAGCATCTGGCAGGCCAGCAGATCCGCCAACCCACGCTGTTCATGGTCGGCGACCATGATCCGGTGGCGCGGCTGGAGGCCTACACGCTCAAGCGCATGGCCGATCTTGTGCCCCAACTGGAGCAGCATCGCCTGCCCGATTGCGGCCACTGGCTGCAGAACGAACGGCCCGACCAGGTGAACGCGCACCTGCTGGATTTCCTGGCTCGCCATTACCCGGCGTAACCGATCACACAGGCTGCTACGAACCGACTGACAGCGTGTTTGGGCACTGAGGGGCGCATCAGGTAAACTTGCCCATCTTTTTTTGCCCATAACGATTAGCCTGATGCCCACGACGTTCCACGAGATTCCCCGCGAACGCCCCGTCACGCCCCTGCTCGACCGCGCGGCGACGCCGGATGCGCTGCGCCGGCTTGGTGAGGCTGAGCTGGAAACCCTGGCCGACGAACTGCGCCAGTACTTGCTCTATACCGTCGGCAAGACCGGCGGCCACTTCGGCGCCGGCCTGGGCGTGGTGGAACTGACCATCGCCCTGCACTACGTCTATGACACGCCCGACGACCGGCTGGTCTGGGACGTGGGCCACCAGGCCTATCCGCACAAGATCCTCACCGGTCGCCGTGAGCAGATGGGCAGCCTGCGCCAGAAGGACGGCGTCGCCGCCTTCCCGCGCCGCGTGGAGAGTGAGTACGACACCTTTGGCGTCGGTCACTCCAGCACCTCCATCAGCGCCGCCCTGGGGATGGCCATCGCCGCCCGCATGCAGGGTTCCAATCGCAAGTCGATCGCCGTGATCGGCGACGGCGCACTGACCGCCGGCATGGCCTTCGAGGCGCTCAACCACGCCTCGGACGTACAGGCCGACATGCTGGTGATCCTCAACGACAACGACATGTCGATTTCGCGCAACGTCGGCGGCCTGTCCAACTACCTGGCGAAGATCCTCTCCAGCCGCACCTACGCGAGCATGCGCGAAGGCAGCAAGAAGGTGCTCTCGCGCCTGCCCGGCGCCTGGGAAATCGCCCGCCGCACCGAGGAATACGCCAAGGGCATGCTGGTTCCCGGCACCCTGTTCGAGGAACTGGGCTGGAACTACATCGGCCCCATCGACGGCCATGACCTGCCCACCCTGGTGGCCACCCTGCGCAACATGCGCGACCTCAAGGGCCCGCAGTTCCTCCATGTGGTGACCAAGAAGGGCAAGGGCTTCGCTCCGGCCGAAGTCGACCCCATCGGCTATCACGCCATCACCAAGCTGGAGCCGATCAACGCTCCGGCCGCCCCGAAGAAACCGTCCGGCCCGAAATACTCCAACGTGTTCGGCCAATGGCTGTGCGACATGGCCGGGCAGGACCCGCGCCTGGTGGGCATCACCCCGGCGATGAAGGAAGGCTCGGACCTGGTGGCCTTCAGCGAGCGCTTCCCGGACCGCTATTTCGACGTCGCCATCGCCGAGCAGCACGCAGTGACCCTGGCGGCCGGCATGGCCTGCGACGGCGCCAAGCCGGTGGTGGCCATTTATTCCACCTTCCTCCAGCGCGGCTATGACCAGCTGATCCACGATGTGGCGGTGCAGAACCTCGATGTGCTGTTCGCCATCGACCGCGCTGGCCTCGTGGGCGAGGACGGTCCGACCCACGCGGGCAGCTTCGACCTCTCCTACCTGCGCTGTATCCCCGGCATGCTGGTGATGACACCGAGCGACGAAAACGAGCTGCGCCTGCTGCTGACCACCGGCCACCACTTCGAAGGTCCGGCGGCGGTGCGTTACCCGCGCGGCAGCGGCCCCAACGCCCCCATCGAGCGTGAATTGAAGCCGGTGGAAATCGGCAAGGGCGTGGTTCGCCGCCAGGGCTCCAAAGTCGCCTTGCTGGTGTTCGGCGTGCAATTGGCCGAGGCACTGCAGGTTGCCGAAGGCCTGGATGCCACCGTGGTCGACATGCGCTTCGTCAAACCCCTGGACGAAGCGCTGGTGCGCGAGCTGGCCGGCAGCCACGAGCTGCTGGTGACCATCGAGGAAAACAGTGTGATGGGTGGCGCCGGTGCCGCCGTCAGCGAATTCCTCGCCCGCGACAACCTGATCAAACCCGTGCTGCACCTGGGCCTGCCGGACTACTACGTCGAGCACGCCAAGCCGGCGGAAATGCTCGCCGAGTGCGGGCTGGATGCGGCGGGTATCGAAGCCTCGGTGCGCAAACGGATGGCCCTGCTCGGCCTCTGACCTTCGCCAGAAGCTGTGGGAGCGAATTCATTCGCGAATGAATTCGCTCCCACAATCACCCGAAATCAGTGACTGGCCTCGGATTTCGTCTGTAGGGTGTGCCGCGCGCACCAAGCCTCTGTCGGTGCGCATGGCGCACCCTACCTTGCAGTGTCCAGCAACCGACAGAGCTTTCCAGTCGCCGCCAGCATCTGGAAACTCGGGCGCTCCAGCCCTCGGTCCGGCACGGGCCAGACCTGCTTGTTCTTCACTGCCGCCAGTTGCGGCCAGGACGCCCACGCCCTGGCCTGGTCCGGCTCGCTCACCAGGATCACTGCCGGGTCACGCTGCAACACTGCCTCGATCCCGACTTGCGGCGCCGGCAGGGAGAGGTCGGCGAAGACGTTTTCCGCCCCGCAGACCTTCAATGCATCACTGACGATCTGCTTGCCGCCAAGCGTGTAGAGCGGCTTGTCCCAGACCTGGTAGAAGACCTTCAACGGCACGTCGCGATGGTGGCGTTGGCGCAGTTCCGCCAGCCCCGACTCAAAGCGCTCGGCCATCTGGCGGCCCTGTTCGGCGCGGCCGACCCGCTCACCGATCTCGGCGAAGGCATCTGCCAGTTGCTCCAGGCTCCGCGGCTCCACCACCAGTTGGGGAACCGGGAATTTCTTCAATTGCTCGCGTCCGGCCGAACCCACGCTGTCGGGCCAGAGCAGCACCAGATCGGGCTTGAGGGCGAGCAGGCTTTCCGGTTGCAGCTGGCCGTAGCGCCCCACCGAAGGCAGGTCGGCCAGGGCTGCAGGGCGATCGCCGCCGTCGAGCACGCCCACCAGCAGGTCACCGGCGCCGAGGTCGAGCATGATTTCAGTCAGGGAGGGTGCCAGGCTGACGACTCGCAGCTGCGCCGTGGCGGGCAGCGCCAGGCACAGCAGCAGGAAGGCGAGCAGCCGGCGCATCAGCCGAGCTGGCGGGGGATTCGGTAAAGGTAGAGCAGTACCAGGCTGCTCATGGCCAGGAGGAACAGCGCCACGGTGTTGAGTCCAACCAGCACCGCCAGGGCGGCGATCCAGGCTGGCAGGCCGGCGGCGAGGAAGCCCTTGTTGCGACGGCGGGTCAGTTCCTGCCAGGCACCGGGCTCCTCGGCACGACCGAGGGAGGCCTCGGTGGCCACGAGGGCGCGCTTGTAGGCGGAAAACATCGGCAGGCTGAGGAACAGCGAAACCAGGGCGGCAATGAAGATCGGCATCTGCAATACCGGCAGCACCGGTTCCCCGTCGCCGAACAGGTAACCCATGATGAACAGCGGCACCAGCGTAAAGCCCACCTGGCGCCACCAGGTCATGGCCAACCGGCGACGGACTTCCTTGCGGGTCACGATTCGGATTCCGCCTGATGCAGGTTACCGAGCATGTGCCCGAGCTTGCCGGCCTTGGTGGCCAGGTACTTGCGGTTGTGCTTGTTCAGGCCGGTCTGCAGCGGTACGCGCTCGGCGACCTTGAGACCGTAGCTTTCCAGTGCCTTCACCTTTCGCGGGTTGTTGGTCATCAGCTTGACCGCGCAGATGCCCAGGTGCTCCAGCATCGGCTGGCACATGGCGTAGTCACGCTGGTCAGCACCGAAGCCCAGACGCTCGTTGGCTTCCACGGTGTCGGCACCGGCGTCTTGCAGCTCGTAGGCACGGATCTTGTTCAGAAGACCAATGCCACGGCCTTCCTGGCGCAGGTACAGCAGCACACCGCTACCGGCTTCGGCGATGGCACGCAGCGCCGCTTCCAGCTGGAATCCGCAGTCGCAGCGCAGGCTGAACAGGGCGTCGCCGGTGAGGCACTCGGAATGCAGGCGACCCAGGACGGGTTCGCCACTGGCCACATCGCCCAAGGTCAGGGCAACGTGTTCCTTGCCGCTGGCCTCATCAAGAAAGCCGTGCATGGTGAACACGCCGAACGGGGTGGGCAGCTGGGAGGCGGCGACGAAAACGACAGACACCGTGTAACTCCTGGAAATTGGCAAGGCCGGCATTGTAGCAGCAGCGCTAACCGGCACGTCAGATTGAATAGTTGGGGATAAGTATCGAATGGCTCGAAGCACGCGGCCTCAGAACTTGGACTCCAGCATCAGCACGCCCTGCTCCTCGCGCCAGCGCACGCGGTTGAGGAAGCTCATGCCCAGCAGCACCTCCACCGGCGCCTCGCCTTCGATTACCGCGCCTTCCACGCCCAGCACTTCGAGGCTGCCGACCTTGATGCGGTCGAATTTCACCCGCCAGGCGTTGACCGTTCCACTGGCGGTACTGGCCTTCATCGGCAGCCCCTTCACCCGGTAGTCGATGCCCAGGCGGCGGGCCTGGCCCTCGTTCATGGCGACGCTGGTAGCCCCGGTATCCACCAGGAACTGCACCGGGTGGCCCTCGATGGAACCCGCGACCTGGTAGTGCCCGTTATTGCCCCGAGCGATGCTCAGCTGGGCCTTCTGCGGTGACGCCGGGGTGCCGGGGCTGTCCGTGCTGCCGGCCGGGTTGTACTCACGGCTGAGGCCGTAGCTGCGTTCGACACCGTCGACCCGAAGCACCGCGCCCTTGCTGTCGGCGCTGATCACCTGGACGCCACCGGGGCCGGTCTGCCCGACTTTCACCAGCTTGCGCTGGCCGTCGACGTTGATCACTGCGGCACCTGGGAACAGGCCGACCACCTGCACCTGGGTGGCAGCAGCGAACAGCGGAGCCAGCGCCAGCAGGCAGGCGGCGATACGCAGGTCAGGGCGTGACATCGGGTTTCTCCAGTTCCTTGTCGAAGGCATACGGCTGCTTCCAGCGTTTGAACAGCGGCCGCAACTCACCGTTGGCCACCAGGTCCGTCATGCGGCGGTCGAAGATGTCCGCCAGGCGGCGACCGCGCGGCGTATCGGCGAAGCCCAGGTAGAGCGGCAGGCGCACCAGCGGGGTGATGCGATAGCGGCTGCGGTCGGTGGCGGTGCCCAGCACATCTTCCACCTCGGTACGGGCATCGATGTAGAAATCCACATGGCCCAGTTCGAGCATCGAGAGGACACCGCTACGCCGCTGGATTTCCGTGAAGTGCTTCAGGTTCGGCAGGTGGTCCTGATAGTCGTAACCGCGAATCCAGGCCAGGCGGTACTGGCCGAGGGTGGCCAGGGTGGGAACGGGCGTGGAGGTCAGCGAAAGCGCGCTGACCTGGTCGGCATCGTAATGCCATCTCGGATAGTAGGCGCCGTCGACTTCGTTGCGGTAGGAGCCGACCCAGGCGTCGGCCTCACCTCGCTGCACCAGGCCGATGGAGCGGGTATAGGGCACGATGTGGATCTTCAGCTGGATGTCTTCGGGCTCGTAGACCCGCCGCAGGATGTCCCACCCGAGTCCGGTGCCATCGGCTTCGGTGTGCCCGGGCCAGACGTCGCTGGCGAGATGGATTTCATTATCCGGGAACGGCGCCGCCCAGGCTGCCGGCAGCAGCAGGCAGCCGATCAGGAACTTCAGTAACCAGCTCCGCATCACGCATCCCTCCACCAGCCCTTCGCCGTTGCGGGTCCAACCAAGATTAGGCCAGACCCCAGACGATGAGCTGCATTACCAGCCAGGCGAAGACACCGGCCAGGACGTCATCGAGCATGATGCCCACGCCACCGTGGACATGGCGGTCGATCCAGCGGATCGGCCAGGGCTTGAGGATGTCCATCACGCGGAACACCAGGAAGCCGATCAGCAGCCAATGCCAGCCCTCGGGCACCAGCCAGAGGGTGATCCACATGCCGACCATTTCATCCCAGACGATGCCTTCGTGGTCATGCACGCGCAGATCGTCGGCCACCTTGCCGCACAGCCAGAAGCCGAACAGCATGGTCAGCCCCAGCATCAGCCAGTAGCCCCAGTCCGGCAGCATCTGCCAGAGCGGAATGAACGGCAGCGCTACGAGAGAGCCCCAGGTGCCCGGAGCCTTGGGCAGCGTGCCCGAACCAAATCCGAAGGCGATGAAATGCCAGGGGTTGCTCCACACCGAATGAGGGATGGGTTGCGGCGTGGCCGACTCGTGATCAGTCACCTTGACTCCCGAAATGTTGATAACCCAATGCTGGCGGCTGCAGTTCGAGACCGGCGGCATCCAGCAGGTGAACCCCCTGCCCGGCTTCCACCCGGCCGATCACGGCCACTTCCGGCCACTGCGCCTGAACGGCGGCCAACTCTGCGGCGGGCAGGGTAAAGGCGAGGCGGTAGTCGTCGCCACCGGCTAGCGCACATTTGCGCGCGAACTCATTGGTGAAGAGTCGTTCGAGTGCTGGCGACAGCGGCAGCTTCTCTGCTTCCACCAGCAGCGCGACGCCCGATGCCCTGGCGATGTGGCCGCAGTCGGCGAGCAGGCCGTCGGAGATGTCCAGCGCCGCAGTGGCCCGGCCGCGCAGCGCCTGGCCCAGGGCCAATTGCGGTTGCGGCGCCCAGTAGCGCTGCAACAGGTACTCCGCATCCGCGCCGCTGTCCTGCCTTTCGCCCAGCACCAGCGGCAGCGCGCCGGCACCGTCACCCAGGCTGCCGCCCACGCAGAGCAGATCGCCGGGGCGCGCACCCGCGCGGGTCAGCGCCAGTCCGGCAGGCACCCGGCCGAACACCGTGAGGGTCAGGCTCAGCGGGCCACGGGTGGTATCGCCGCCCACCAGGCCGATCCCGCAATCCCGCGCCATGGCGCAGAGGCCACGGGCGAAGCCTTCGAGCCAGTCGGCGCGTGCGTCGGGCAGGGTCAGGGCCAGGGTGAAGGCAATGGGCTTGGCGCCCATGGCGGCCAGGTCGCTGGCGGAAACCGCCAGGGCGCGCTGACCGAGAAGGAAGGGGTCGGCCACTTGCGGGAAGTGCACGCCGGCCACCAGGGTATCGGTGGAAATTGCCAGTTGCTCGCCGGGGGGCACTTGCAACAGGGCGCAGTCGTCGCCGATGCCAAGGGCAATGCCTTCGCCCCCGGCCGCACAGGCGGCGGAGGCGAAGAAACGGCGGATCAGCTCGAACTCACCCATTCACTGGGCTGCGATCAGCGCTTGCCGCCACGGACTTCAGCGGCGCGCAGGCGCGGCGCCAGCTTGTCCAGCACGCCGTTGACGAACTTGTGTCCGTCGGTGGCGCCGAACACCTTGGCCAACTCGATGCCTTCGTTGATCACCACGCGGTACGGCACGTCCACGCGGTTCATCAGCTCGTAGGTGGACAGGCGCAGGATCGCCAGCTCTACCGGGTCGACTTCCTCGAGGGCGCGGTCCAGGCAGGGCAGGAAGGCCGCGTCGATCTCGGTCTTTTGGCGCGGTACGCCGTGGAGGATCTCGTGGAAGTAGGCGCCGTCGACGCTGGCGAAATCGTTGTCGACGCGGAACTGCGCCTCGATTTCGTTGAGCGGCTGACCGGCGATGTGCCAGGAGTAGAGCGCTTGCATCGCCAGGGTACGAGCCTGGCGACGAGCTGCGATCTTGCCTTTCGGAGCCTTGGGCGCCGAACCGTCTGCGTTGCTCACTTGGCCTCCAGGGCAGCCAGCAGGCTTACCATCTCCAGAGCGGACAGGGCAGCTTCGGCACCCTTGTTGCCGGCCTTGGTGCCGGAACGTTCGATGGCTTGCTCGATGGAATCAACGGTCAGCACGCCGAAGGCGACCGGTACGCCGAACTCCATGGAAACCTGGGCCAGGCCCTTGGTGCACTCGCCGGCAACGTATTCGAAGTGCGGGGTGCCGCCACGAATGACCGCGCCGAGGGCGATGATGGCGGAGTACTCGCCTTGCTGGGCGACCTTCTGGGCTACCAGCGGGATTTCAAAGGCGCCGGGCGCGCGGATGATGGTGATGTCGCTTTCGCTGACACCGTGGCGAACCAGGGCGTCTACGGCGCCGCTCACCAGGCTTTCCACGACGAAGCTGTTGAAACGGCCGACCACCAGGGCATAGCGGCCTTTGGGGGCGATGAAGGTACCTTCGATGGTCTTCAGGGACATGGGCGAGTTCTCGTCAATTAAAGAGCGAGGGCCCCGGCCTTGACGGTCGGAGCCCTGCGGGATCATTCAGCGGGCAGGTATTCTACAACTTCCAGGTCGAAACCGGATATCGCGTTGAACTTCATCGGCGAGCTCATCAGGCGCATCTTGCGCACTCCGAGGTCGCGAAGAATCTGCGATCCGGCACCAACGGTGCTGTAGGTCGTCGGGTTGGTGACCTTGGTTTCCGCACCCAGCTGACGCTCCAGGTGCGCGAGCAGCTGCGGACCGGTGAGCGGGGTGCCGAGCAGCAGCACCACGCCGCTGCCGGCGGCGGCCACTTCCTTCATGGCGGCACGCAGGCTCCAGCGGCCAGCCTGGTTGACCATGAACAGGTCACGCAGCGGGTCCATGTTGTGAACGCGCACCAGGGTCGGCTCTTCCGGGCAGATCTTGCCCAGGGTCAGGGCCATGTGCACGTCGCCTTCCACGGCATCGCGGTAGGTCACCAGGTTGAAATGCCCCAGTTCGCTGTCCAGCGGCTGCTCGGCGATGCGCTCGACGGTGCGTTCGTGGATCAGGCGGTAGTGGATGAGGTCGGCGATGGTGCCGATCTTGATTCCGTGCTCGGCGGCGAAGGCCTCCAGCTCGGGGCGACGGGACATGGTGCCGTCGTCGTTCATGATTTCGCAGATCACGCCGGAAGGCTCGAAGCCAGCCATGCGCGACAGGTCGCAGGCCGCCTCGGTGTGGCCGGCACGGGCCAGCACGCCGCCCGGTTGGGCCATCAGCGGGAAGATGTGGCCGGGGCTGACGATGTCGTCGGCCTTGGCGCCCTTGGCTGCAGCCACCTGCACGGTGCGCGCGCGGTCGGCGGCGGAGATGCCGGTGGTCACACCTTCGGCGGCCTCGATGGACACGGTGAACTTGGTGCCGAAGCCGGAGCCATTGCGCGGCGCCATCAGCGGCAGCTTCAGCAGTTCGCAGCGCTCGCGGGTCATCGGCATGCAGATCAGGCCACGGGCGAAGCGGGCCATGAAGTTGATGTGCTCGGCCTGCACGCACTCGGAGGCCATGATCAGGTCGCCTTCGTTCTCGCGATCCTCGTCATCCATGAGGATGACCATCTTGCCTAGGCGGATGTCTTCGATCAGTTCTTCGATGCTGTTGAGAGCCATGGGCCCTCCTTCTGAATTCAGTGTTTGAGGTAGCCGTGTTCGGCGAGGAAGCTTTCGGTCAGGCCGGAGGACTGGGGCTCGGCCGCCTTGTCGCCGAGCAGCAGGCGCTCCAGGTAGCGGGCCAGCAGGTCGACCTCGAGGTTCACGCGGCGACCCGGGCGGTAGTCGACCATGATGGTCTCGGCCAGGGTGTGCGGGACGATGGTCAGCTCGAACTCGGCGCCGTTCACCGAATTCACCGTCAGGCTGGTGCCATCGACGGTGATCGAGCCCTTCAAGGCGATGTATTTGGCCAGGTCACGCGGCGCGCGGATGCGGAATTGCACAGCGCGGGCGTTGTCCTCGCGCATCACGATCTCGCCGATGCCATCGACATGGCCGCTGACCAGGTGGCCGCCGAGGCGGCTGGTGGGGGTCAGGGCCTTTTCCAGGTTGACCGGGCTGCCGGGCTTGAGGTCGTCGAAGGCAGTGCGGGCCAGGGTTTCGCGGCTGACGTCGGCCCAGAAGCCGTTGCCGGGCAGTTCTACTGCGGTGAGGCAGACGCCGTTGACGGCGATGCTGTCGCCCAGCTTGACGTCGGCGAGGTCCAGCTTGCCGGTTTCCACCAGGACACGGACGTCACCGCCCTTGGGCGTGATCGCGCGGATGGTGCCGATGGCTTCGATTATGCCGGTGAACATGGGTCCTCCAGAGCTTGCAGCGAACCGGTCGATACCGGCGAAAGACGCATTATAGGCGCCCGCCCCTCACCCGCGCGCGGGCACGCCGCCGACGCCGGAAGGATGTGGACTGTTGCATTTGACATCGATGGAACTCCTGTTTCGTGAAAAACAGGGCGTATCGGATCGAAAGGGATCTGACGGACACGGGCACGGACGCACCCTGGACCAGGCAGGCAATCCCGTTCTCTCTTCATCCGGACTATTACCGTCGGCCTCGGGATCGCACCGAGTCTGCTGACCTCACTGGATGGATTGGCTGCGCGTCGGCGATACGGCGTTAAAAACCGCCTCGGAATGCTCATTTACAGTCGTAAACTCCGCTTCCTCGGCTGTTTCTGCCTTGTCTCGCTCTAGCTCGCTCAATCCTGAAAAGTGTTCTTCCAGCAAGCGCTCGCGGGCTATGCGCATTTTGCGCAATCACCGCCGGTGGGGACTTGCACCCCGCCCTGAGAACGTTTCAGCCAGCATCTAACTGGCTGGCAGGCGTTTTATCACAGTCGTGGCGAACTTGCATCGGCCTTTGCGGCCATGCCGCTGGTGCGTAAATCAGGCAGTGGCGCGGGGTATCGCGATGACTCGCCAGTCGTCGCCCACAGCGCGCATTTCGACGATGTTCAGTTCCTGCGCTTCCGCCATCCGCGCCAGGGGCCAGTCCAGTAGCGGACGGGCGCTGGAGCCGAGGAATTTGGCGGCGATGAAGATCTGATACTCATCCACCAGTCCGGCCTGGGCGAAGGCACCAGCCAGGCTCGGGCCGGCTTCCACCAGGACTTCGTTCACGCCACGGCTGGCCAGTTCCTGCAACAGCTTGCGCAGGTCGACGCGACCATCGGCGCCGGGCAGCACCAATAATTCGTGGTCCGCGTAGGCGTCCGTGCTGCAATCACTGGCGGTTGCCACCAATGCCGGTCCCGCCTGGAAGAAGGGCGCCGCCAGCGGCACCCGCAGGCGGCCATCCACCAGCACCCGCAAGGGCGGGCGGCTGACCGCGAGGGCGGTGAGTTCGGGATCGAGGCCCAGCTCATCGGCGCGGACGGTGAGGCGCGCGGCATCGGTGAGCACGGTGTCGGCGCCGGTCAGCACCACGCTGGCTTGGGCGCGCAGGCGTTGCACTGCCGAGCGGGCAGCCGGGCCGGTTATCCACTGGCTTTCGCCACTCGCCATGGCGGTGCGCCCGTCAAGGCTCATGGCCAGCTTGACCCGCAAGAAGGGCAGTCCCTGCTCCATGCGCTTGATGAAACCGGCGTTCAGCGCTCGTGCCTCAGCCTCCAGCACGCCGCTTTCGACGGCGATGCCGGCATCGGCCAGCCGTTTCAGACCACGGCCGGCGACCTGGGGATTGGGGTCCTGCATGGCAGCCACCACGCGCCCTACCCCGGCGGCCACCAGCGCATCGGCGCAAGGCGGCGTGCGGCCGTGATGGCTGCAGGGTTCGAGAGTGACGTAGGCGGTGGCGCCACGGGCCAGCTCGCCAGCCTGGCGCAGGGCATGGACTTCGGCGTGGGGCTCACCCGCGCGGACGTGCCAGCCTTCGCCGACGACCTGGCCATCGCGAACGATGACGCAACCGACGCGCGGATTGGGATGGGTGGAATAGATGCCCTTGCGCGCCAGCTCGAGGGCGCGAGCCATGTAGGCCTGGTCGCTGGCGGCCATCAGTCTTTCGACGGCTCGCGGGCCAGGCGCTCGATTTCCTCGCGGAATTCGTTGAGGTCCTGGAAGCGGCGGTAGACCGAAGCGAAACGGATATAGGCGACTTCGTCGAGCTTCTGCAGCTCGGCCATCACCAGCTCGCCCAGCACCCGCGACTTCACTTCGCGTTCGCCGGTGGCGCGCAGCTTGTGCTTGATATGGGCGATGGCCGCTTCCAGGCGCTCGATGCTCACCGGGCGTTTCTCCAACGCGCGTTGCATGCCGGCACGCAGCTTCTCTTCGTCGAAGGGCTGGCGGCTGCCGTCCTGCTTGATCAGCCGGGGCATCACCAGTTCGGCGGTCTCGAAGGTGGTGAAGCGTTCTTCGCAGGCCAGGCACTCGCGGCGACGGCGCACCTGGTCGCCCTCGGCAACCAGCCGCGAATCAATGACCTTGGTGTCGTGGGCGCCGCAGAAGGGACAGTGCATGGGTTCGAAGAGGCATCGGCGGAAAAGGTGGTCCATGGTAGCGCATCCCCCGGGCAAGACAAGCCGGCGGCTTTGCGCTATAAGGCCCGCGCACCAGTATCAGGAAGCCCAGATGCGCCCACTCCTCCCCCTGCTCCTGGCCGCCCTGCTCGCGGCCTGCGCCAGCGAAGAGCCCGCCCCGGAACTGCCCGCGCCGACGCAGAAACCCAGGGTGGAAGCGACGCCGGCCCATATGCGCGAGCTCATCGGCGTGCTACAGACGCCACCGTCCGGCAGTGAAGTCGAACTGGCGCTGATGTCGATCGATTCCCGCGACCGTCCACAGCGTTTGCTGGGCAATCTCGTACTGAACGGCAATGGCGGTCCGCTGCCCTTCCGCCTGCTGTTCAACCCGGAATCCTTCCCCCGTGGCGAGCGAGTGGAACTGCGTGGTCGCGCCAGCCTCTCCGGACGCCTGATCCTCAAGCTGCAACCCCGCCTCATTCTCCAGCCGGAAAGCCAGACCCTCGGCCCGCTGCAGATGGTCCCCGCGCCATGACCGCCCCGAAGATGCTGCAGCAGGCGCTGACTCAGTTGCTCGGCGACGCCAGCCTCAGCGCGGAAACCCTGCCCGGAACCGACCTCAAGCTCTGGCTGATCGACGCCGACAACATGGACCGTGCGTTCAGCCCGGAAGAGACCCGGCGCATCCTCGAAGAGCCGCCCTACTGGTGCTTCTGCTGGGCCAGCGGCCTGGCCCTGGCGCGCTGGCTGGCCGAGAAGCCCGAGTGGGTCGCCGGCAAGCGTGTGCTGGATTTCGGTGCCGGATCGGGTGTCGCCGCCATTGCCGCAGCCAAGGCCGGCGCCGCTGAAGTGGTGGCGTGCGACCTCGACCCGCTGGCCCTGGAAGCCTGTCGTGCCAACGCCGAACTGAACGGCGTGGTGCTGAGCTACTCGGCGGACTTCTTTCAGGAAGAGGATCGCTTCGACCTGATCATCGTCGCCGACGTGCTCTACGACCGCGCCAACCTGCCGCTGCTCGACCACTTCCTCACCCGAGGTCGCCAGGCCCTGGTGGCCGACTCGCGGGTCCGTGACTTCCAGCACCCGCTCTACACCCGCCTCGCCGTGCTGGATGCCTGCACCTGGCCGGACCTTGCGGAGCCTGCGGAATTCCGCAATGTGAGCCTGTATCACGCGATTCGGTGAGCCTGGGCCAATGCATTGCCCGTAGGAGCTGGCTTGCCAGCGAATGGCCCTTTTTCGCTAGCAAGCTAGCTCCTACAAGGCTCCTGACTTTTGGCAGACATAGCCAATTCAGGTAAGGAATCGTCCCGGTACGGCTCGGAGTCGGGGCGCCCCTACGTGGCGCTTGGCGAATGAATTCGCCCCTACAGGTAGAGCAGACCGAGTGGCGGGCAAACCCAGCGCTCGCGCGGGTTCTCGTGTTTCCCGGTTGCCAGCCGTATGATTCGCCCATCCTTTCGTGCCTTCGAGAGCCCAGATGAGCGACATTCCCTACATCTTCGATACCACCGGCGCCGACTTCGACCAGGCGGTGATCCAGAACTCCTTCCACAAGCCCGTGCTGGTGGATTTCTGGGCCGACTGGTGCGCCCCCTGCAAGGCGCTGATGCCGCTGTTGGCGCAGATTGCCGAGTCCTACCAGGGCGAACTGCTGCTGGCCAAGGTCAACTGCGATATCGAGCAGGACATCGTGATGCGCTTCGGCATCCGCAGCCTGCCCACCGTGGTGCTGTTCAAGGACGGCCAGCCGGTGGACGGATTTGCCGGCGCGCAGCCGGAATCGGCCATCCGCGCCATGCTCGAACCCCATGTGCAGATGCCCGCCACGCCCCAGGGCAACCTGCTGGACGCCGCCCAGGCTGCCTTCAGCGAAGGCCGCATCAGCGAAGCCGAGAACCTGCTCAAGCAACTGCTGACCGAAGACAACACCAACGCTGCCGGGCTGATCCTCTATGCCCGTTGCCTGGCCGAACGCGGTGAGCTGGGCGAAGCGGAAACCGTGCTCAATGCGGTGAAGAGCGACGAACACAAACAGGCGATCGCGGGTGCCCGAGCGCAGCTGACCTTCCTGCGCCAGGCTGCCGACCTGCCAGAAGTCGCCGACCTGAAATCGCGCCTGGCACAGGATGCCGGTGACGACGAAGCGGTCTACCAGCTGGCGATCCAGCAGCTTTCCCGCCAGCAGTACGAGCCGGCGCTGGACAGCCTGCTCAAACTCTTCGCGCGCAACCGTGGCTACGAGGGCGGCCTGCCCCACAAGACCCTGCTGCAGGTGTTCGACCTGCTAGGCAACGACCACCCGCTGGTCACCACCTACCGCCGCAAGCTGTACAACGCGATCTACTGATCCGCCCTACCCTGTGGGAGCGAATTCATTCGCGATTGAACTCGCTCCCACAGCTCATCACCCCCGCCAGATATAGAGAGGCGCGTCTTCCCGCACCTCGACATGCACCTGCTCGCTGTGGCGCAGACGCACCAGCAGACGCTTTCCCGCCGCCACACCACCAGTCAGGGCTTCCAGTTCGGCCAGCAATCGTGGCCCTTCCATCTGTCCGGCTTCGCGCAGGAGTTGCTGGGCGGTCTCCCAAAGCGCATCACTGCGCGGCGCGCTCGGAACCTTTGGCGCCGCCGACGCCGAGGCCGCCAGCTCGGGGGACAGGCGACTGGCCAGCTGATCCCAGTCCTCGGCGTCCATTTCGACCGTCAGGTCCACCGGCCAGTCGCCGATCTGTCCGCGTATGCGCAGCATGTCCAACTCCTCCAGAAACGAATGCGCAATGCTCCCACGGCGCTGGCGGGCTGCCTACATTTGTTATAACGTAACTAAATCTTTTAACCCTCTCCGGAGACCTCCATGCGCCGCCTGCTGCTTGCCCTGCCCTTCGCCTTGCTGCCCCTGGCCGCTGTCCAGGCCCACGAGCACGACCATGATCACGACAGCCTCGGCGCCCACGAGCACGGCGTAGCGCGCCTGAACGCTGCGCTGGACGGCGATGCCCTCGAGCTGGAACTGGAAAGTCCGGCGATGAACCTCGTGGGCTTCGAACATGCCGCCAGTAGCGATGCCGACAAAGCCAGGGTCGCTGCTGTCCGTAACGAGCTGGAAAGTCCCCTGGCGCTCTTCGGCCTTCCCCAGGCGGCCGGCTGCAGGGTCGCGTCCCAGGAACTGGAAAGCCCGCTCTTCGGCGCTGACGATCACCATGACGAACATGCCAAGGGCCATGACCACGAGCACAGCGAAGTCCACGCCCACTACCGGCTCGAGTGCTCCACCCCCGATGCGCTGAAGTCGCTGGACCTCGCCGGGCTGTTCAAGCGCTTCCCTGCCACCGAGAAAATTCAGGTACAACTGATCGGCCCGAACGGGCAGCAAGGCGCGGAACTGAGCAAGTCCAACGCCACCCTGAGCTTCTAATTCCCTAGAACCGGCCGGGGCAACCCGGTCGTTTTCCCATGAGCCAGACACTGATCGAACTCCAGGGGCTGGGCTTTGCCTGGCCCGGTCACCCGGAACTGCTGGATATTCCCGAGTTCCGCCTGCAACACGGCGAAAGCCTCTTCCTCAAAGGCCCCAGCGGCAGCGGCAAGACGACCCTGCTAGGCCTGCTTGGCGGCGTGCAGAAACCCGGCCGTGGCAGCATCCGTCTGCTCGGTCAGGACCTGGCCAAGCTCTCGGCCAGCGCCCGTGACCATTTCCGTGTGGACCACACCGGCTACATCTTCCAGCAGTTCAATCTGCTGCCCTTCCTCTCGGTGCGCGAGAACGTCGAGCTGCCCTGCCGCTTCTCGCGTCTGCGTGCCGAACGTGCGCGCCAGCGCCACGGCAGCGTCGATGCGGCCGCCGCCACCCTGCTGCGCCATCTCGGCCTGAAGGAAGAACTATTGCAACGCCGCGCTGATGCGCTGTCCATCGGCCAGCAACAACGGGTAGCCGCTGCCCGTGCGCTGATCGGCCAGCCGGAACTGGTGATCGCCGACGAACCCACCTCAGCCCTGGATGCCGACGCCCGCGAAGCGTTCCTGCAACTGCTGTTCGCCGAATGCCGTGAAGCCGGCTCCAGCCTGCTGTTCGTCAGCCACGACCAGAGCCTGGCATCGCTGTTCGACCGCAGCCTGTCTCTGGCGGACCTGAACCATGCCGCGCGCATCGAGGAGGATTGAGATGTATCTGCTGCGCCTGGCCCTGGCCAGCCTCGCCAACCGCCGTTTCACCGCCCTGCTGACGGTCTTCGCCATCGCCCTTTCGGTCTGCCTGCTGCTGGCCGTCGAGCGTGTGCGCACCGAAGCCCGCGCCAGCTTCGCCAGCACCATCAGCGGCACCGACCTGATCGTCGGCGCCCGCTCCGGATCGGTGAATCTGCTGCTCTATTCGGTGTTCCGCATCGGCAATGCCACCAACAACATCCGCTGGGACAGCTTCGAAGCCATCAGCCAGGACAAGCGAGTGAAGTGGGCCATCCCCATTTCCCTTGGCGACTCCCATCGCGGCTACCGCGTCATGGGCACCAGCGCCGCCTACTTCGATCACTACCACTACGGCCGCGGCCAACCGCTGCGACTGGCCGAGGGCAAGCCTTTCTCCGAGATGTTCGAGGTGGTGCTCGGCGCCGAAGTGGCCGAGGCCCTGCACTACAAGCTGGGAGACAAACTGGTGCTGGCCCACGGTGTCAGCACCGTCAGCCTGGTACAGCACGACGACAAGCCGTTCACGGTGGTCGGCATCCTCGCGCGCACCGGCACGCCGGTGGATCGCACCCTGCACATTTCCCTGGCGGGCATGGAGGCACTGCACGTCGACTGGCAGAACGGCGTGCCCGCGCGCGGCGCCGGCAAGGTCAGCGCCGACCAGGCCCGCGCCATGGACCTGCAACCCAAGGCCATCACCGCCTTCATGCTCGGCCTCAACAGCAAGATCGCCACCTTCGCGCTGCAACGGCAGATCAACGAATACCGGGGCGAGCCGCTGCTGGCGATCCTGCCCGGCGTGGCCCTGCAGGAGCTCTGGAGCCTGATGGGCACGGCCGAGAGGGCGCTCTTCGTGGTCTCTCTGTTCGTGGTGCTGACCGGCCTGATCGGCATGCTCACCGCCATCCTCACCAGCCTCAACGAACGCCGCCGGGAAATGGCCATCCTCCGTTCCGTGGGCGCACGCCCCTGGCATATCGGTAGCTTGCTGGTGCTGGAAGCCTTTGCCCTGGCCGTGGCGGGTGCGGTGCTGGGCGTGGGGCTGTTGTACCTCAGCATCGGGCTCAGCCAGGGTTATGTGCAGGCGAACTATGGGCTCTACCTGCCACTGGCCCTGCCCAGCCCCTATGAGTGGACGCTGCTCGGCGCTATTCTGGCCGCCGCCCTGCTGATGGGCGTAGTGCCAGCCTGGCGTGCCTATCGGCAGTCGTTGGCCGACGGTCTGTCCATTCGCCTGTGAGACTCCCATGACACGCATCCTGCTGGCCCTGCTGCTGACCCTTTCCTCCCCGCTCTGGGCCGGCGAGGCACGCGAACTCACCTGGGCGGAGATGATCCCGGAAGGCGCGCCGCCACCCGCACCGCCCGCCCCCATCCATGACCTTTCGCAGTTGTCCGACGCCCTCAACGCCGAGGCTGGCCCGGCGGCGAGCCAGCAATCTCCTGCAGCACCGGTGGTCAAGGCGCTGGATGGCCAGGAAGTGAAGCTGCCGGGCTACATCGTGCCGCTGGATGTGACCGAGGAGGGCCGGGTCACCGAGTTCCTCCTGGTGCCCTATTTCGGCGCCTGCATCCACGTACCGCCGCCACCGTCGAATCAGATCGTCCACGTGAAGAGCGAACTCGGCGTGCTGATGGATGCCCTCTACCAACCCTTCTGGATTGAAGGCCCGCTGCAGGTGAAGGCCAGCAGCAGCGAACTGGCGGAAGCGGGTTACCAGATGGACGCGAGCAAGATCTATCCCTACGAGTCCACCAGCAACTGACCCTGGACGCTCAATCCCCGAATGCACAAAGGCCCGGTCTTACCGGGCCTTTTGCTGTCAACCGCAAGCGACATTGCTCTGGATCAAGATACAAAGCTTCCTAATTACCGAAACTGGCTCCAGTCCAACACATTAAGAACTCATTGGAGCCTTCCATGCGCAAGCCGCTTCTCGCAGCCTCCCTTCTCGCACTTGCCGTCGCCTCTCCGCTGGCCCAGGCCCACAAGGCCGGCGACGTGATCGTCCGCGCAGGCGCAGCCACCGTTTCCCCGAACGAAGACAGCTCCAACCTGTCCCTTGCCGGTACCAAGGTCGGCGGCACCAAAGCCACCCTGGACAGCGACACCCAGCTCGGCCTGACCGGCACCTACATGCTGACCGACCATGTCGGTATCGAACTGCTGGCAGCCACCCCGTTCCAGCACGAAGTGGGCGTGAAAGGCCTCGGCGGCGCCCTTGACGGCAAACTGGCTGACATCAAGCACCTGCCGCCGACCCTGAGCCTCCAGTACTACCCGATGGACCCGAACTCCGCGTTCCAGCCCTATGTCGGCGCCGGCCTGAACTACACCCTGTTCTTCGACGAGGACCTGACCAGCTCGCGCAAATCCCAAGGCTTCAGCAACCTGGACCTGGATGATTCCTGGGGCCTGGCCGCGCAGGTCGGCATGGACTACATGCTGACTGACAAGATCCTGCTCAACGCCGCTGTCTGGTACATCGACATCGACACCCAGGCCACCACCGACCTGGCAGGCGTGGGCAAGGTAAAAGTCGATGTGGACGTCGACCCGTGGGTATACATGGTCGGCCTCGGCTACAAGTTCTGAGCGGGCTCTTCTTCAAGAGGAACACCCCCGCCAAAAGGCGCCTTCGGGCGCCTTTTTTTGTGCCTGGAGATTTATGAGAAAGCGGGGCCGCTTCCTTCATCGGGACCGAACGTAGGGTGCGCCGCGTGCACCGACCTCGCTTCCCGATCAGCGCAGCCTTCCGGTGCGTACGACCGCCCTACAGACTCAGGCAAAGCGCGGTTGGCGGCTCAACGCCCCAAGAGACGCGCCACACCCTCGCGCAGCGGAGTCGCCACTGGGAATTCGTAGCGCAGCAGGAGACGGGCGTTGTTGGCCCGTGAATGGCGAATGTCCCCGGCGCGGGCTTCGGCGTAGGTCACCGTTGGCATTTCGCCCAGCACATCACCGATGGCGGCGAGCAACTGTTTGAGGCTGGTGGCGCGGTTGAGGCCCACGTTCACTGGCCCGGCTTCCAGCCAATCCGCTTCCAGCGCCTGCACCAGCACCTGCACCAGATCGCCGACGTAAACGAAATCGCGGGTCTGCTCGCCATCGCCGAATACAGTGATCGGCAGGCCAGCCTGGGCGCGCTCGGTGAAGATGCTGATCACGCCGGAATAGGGCGAAGACGGGTCCTGGCGCGGGCCGAAGATGTTGAAGAAGCGGAATACCGCCGGCTCAAGACCGTGCTGGCGGCGATAGAAATCCAGGTAGTGCTCGCTCGCCAGTTTGTCCGCCGCGTAGGGCGTCAGCGGTGCCTTGGGTGTGTCTTCGTCGATGGCCATGCCTTCGCCGTTCTGGCCGTAGACCGCAGCGCTGGAGGCGAAGATCACCCGTTTCACGCCGTGCTCGCGCATGGATTCGCAGACGTTCAGGGTGCCGATGAAATTGCTCTGGTGAGTCGCCACCGGATCGTCCACCGACGCCTGCACTGAAGCCACTGCAGCCAGGTGGGCCACCGCCTTGCAGCCGGACATGGCGCGAGCCACCAGGGCAGCGTCGGCCACATCGCCTTCGATCAGTTCCAGGCGTGGATTGGTCAGCGCCAGGTTGGAGCGTTTGCCAGTGGAGAGGTTGTCCAGCACACGCACAGCGTGGCCCCTGGCAAGCAACGCATCGGCCAGGTGCGAGCCGATGAAACCGGCGCCGCCGGTGATGAGGATGGGGGAATCAGCCATGGCGATAGTAACGGTCCAGCAGGGTTGGCAACGCGGCGCGCCAGGCGCGCGGCTTGATACCGAAGGTGTGGAGGATTTTCTTGCAGGCCAGCACCGCGTTCTGCGGTTCGTCCGCCGCATCGGGACGGGCAGCGTGAGCCTGCGGGGTGATGTCCTGCACCTTCAGCGGATGCAGGTTGCGGGCCTCGCTGAGCAGGGCCTGACCGAGGGCCAGGGGCGTCGTGGCTTCGTGGCCGCCGTAGTGATAGGTGCCCCAGAGCGGCGCCTGGCAATCCAGTTGCTTGATCACCGCGAGCAGCACGCGCGCGGCATCGTCCACCGGCGTGGGATTGCCGCGACGGTCATCCGCCAGGCAGATTTCGTCCGCTTGCTCGGCACGGGTGAGGAAGCGCCCCAGGGAGCCTTCCCGGCTGTCGTCCAGCAACCAGCCGAAGCGCAGCAGCACATGCTTGGGGCAGGCCGCACGCACGCTCTGCTCCATGCGCCAGATAGCCTGGCCACGTTCGCTGAGCGGGGCGGACTCGTCCTTCTCGCTGTAGGCGGTGGCGCGGGAGCCATCGAATACCCGGTAGCTGGACGGTTGCAGCAGGATGATGCCGTGGTGTTGGCAGAGCTCGGCAAGTCGCTCCACACCGCGTTCCTGGGCTGCCAGGCGGACGTCACTGACCTCTTCGGCCTGGAACCAGTCGAAGTAGTAGGCGAGGTTGATCACGGCGTCGGGCCGGGTGTCATCGAGCAGCTGGGTCAGGCTGGCGGCGTCCCAGCCCTGCTCAGGCGGACGCGGAGCGAGAAAACCTATGTCTTCCTCGGCACCCAGGCGAATCAGCGCCTGTCCGAGTGAATTGCCGCCACCCAACAGCATCAAGCGCATTCGCATAGAGAAAAAGGTCGCTTAAAGCCGGTTAGAAGGAGTTGGCGGGAAAATTGCCCGCCACATAAGAGCCGCATTCTGCGGGTTTCACCGGCCCACGTCACTAGCCGCGTAGCGGTTACGCCTGGCCCGGGCGGTAGAGATGGGCATGGCTGGCGCGGTAGAGGGAGGAATCGGTGAAGCCATCTGCTGCCAGCACCTTGCCCACGAGGATCAACGCCGTGCGGCGGAAGTCCCGCGCCGCCACTTTGGGGAGGATGTCGCCGAGGGTACCGGTGACCTGCTCCTGGTCCGGCCAGCTGGCGCGATGGATCACGGCGATCGGGCATTCGGCGCCGTAGTGCGGCAACAGTTCTTCGACGATTTTCGCCAGTTGGCTCACACCCAGGTGGATGGCCATGGTCGCGCGATGCCGGGCCAGATCGCCCAGCGCTTCCCCTTCGGGCATGCGCGTTTTGCTGGCGTAACGGGTGAGGATCAGGGTCTGCGACACGTCCGGCAGGGTCAGCTCGCATCCCAGCAGCGCGGCGCACGCGGCAGTGGCGGTCACCCCCGGCACAATTTCGTAGGGGATATCCCGTTCGCGCAGGTGGCGGATCTGCTCGCCAATGGCGCCGTAGACCGACGGGTCGCCGGAATGCACCCGCGCCACGTCCTGGCCCTTCGCATGAGCCTCGGCAAGCAGGGTGACGATCTCGTCCAGGTGCAGCTCCGCCGTGTTCACCACCCGCTCGGCGCTATGCCCAGTCAACACGGCTTCGGGCACCAGGGAGCCTGCGTAGAGAATTACCGGGCAGGTGCGAATCAACCGCTGGCCCTTCACCGTGATGAGCTCCGGATCGCCAGGGCCGGCGCCGATGAAATAGACCGTCATGGCTGTTCAGCCTCCTGGGGGACACAGGCCAGGGCACAGGTGGCGCTGGCGCTGCAGCGTTTGTCGATGAGCAGGGTGGCGTGGCCGCCGAACAGGGCCTCGGCCTGGACCAGGGCGGCTGCCTCGGCGACTCCGGGACTGCCAACGACGTCCCGCACCCGTTCGGACGGCTGGCTCAGGCATGCCTCTTGGGCTGCGAGCGTATCCACGGGCAGGAAATACAGCGACAGGCCTAATCGCTCGGCCAGGGCGACCAGCCCCGGCTCTGCCGCCTTCACCTCACTGCTGGCCAGGGCGACCAGTTCATCGAGGGAGGCCCCAGCCTCGGCAAGGCACTGCAGCAGCAGGCCTTGCAGCTCATCCGCCGCGCAACCGCGTCGGCAGCCCAGCCCGGCGACCAGCTTCATGGGACGCATCATCGTAGGCCGTCATGCTTGAGAGTGACGCTGGTACAGCCAGGCAGCGGCCCAGCCGAGCACCATCCAGAACGCGGCATTGGTGATCAGCGAAGCCGCGATGAACTCGTGCCCCAGCGCTTCCGGCGCCAGGCTGGAGTGCACCTCCGGCTGCGGCGCGCCCACTACATGGGGGATCACCAGCAGCACGACGCCCGCCACACGCAGCCCCCAATGACGGCCGAAGGCGATCAGCGCGAGGCCAACGGCCGTGGAGGCGGCGGTGCCGATCCACCAGGTCTGGCGCTGGGCCAGTTCAGCGGCGGCGGTGCCCGGCAACTCCGGCGGCAGACCCAGGGAGGGCGCCAGCGCGAAGGTGGCGAAACCGCCCAGGCCCCACAGCAGGCCATGCCAGGCGCGGGTCGGGCCGCGCAGGCTGAACAGCCCGGCGAGGATCAGGGCGAAGCCCACAGCCACCACCAGGTTGCTGCCGCCCGTGGACAGAGTCCGCTGCCAACCATCTTCCGGGGCCCAGGCTTCGTCATTGTGTTCATGCACATGGGGAACAGCGGCGCCGCCGTGTTCATGGTCGTTGGCCTGCTCGACGGGGGCCGGCTCGGCGCTTTCATAGGTCTCCGCCTGGAGAATCAGCGGGGTGACCCACAGGCTCTGCAGCAGGGTCAGCACCAAGGCCGCGATGAGGCCGGCGAACCCTGCGGTCTGGGCGATGCGCTTGATCATGGATGCATCACTCAGTGGCAGGGGAAGGCGGCGCTGTGGCGGGTGTCGTGGGCAGCGTTGTGCACGGCCTCGATGTGCGAGAAACCGGCGAAGTACACCAGGGACAGGCCGACCAGGCCGGCACCGATGGCCAGCACCAGGCGTTGGGCCAGGGTCGAGGAGGAAGCGGCGGAATGGGACAGGGTGCGGCTGGACATGGAGGTTCCCTCTGCGTTGCTAGTGATACCGGCAGAGGAACGCGCGCGAGGGAAGCGGACGCACGGGCGCCCAGATTTCCGGCTTGCGCCCGCCCACCGCGGGTTGCCAAAACGTGATCAGGCCGGTCTCCGGGCTTGCGACGCCAGCCTTGGGCTGGATGGGCATGCCTTCCCATGCCGGATCGGCACAGTGGCGTACTTAACCCTACGATCGCTTACCGTTGCGGGGGCAGCGTCGGACTTGTCCGAAAACGGACGCACCGATTTCCCGTTTCACCTCGCGTACGGCGACGCAAGGCACCTGAAAAAACCGTGCTAGGACATCACGAGTCCGACCAAGCGTCAACTGCTGCGATTGACCGCTGCTGGCACGCTGCGTAGCCTTCGCTCTTTCGAGGTTCTCCGGATATACGCCGGAGCTAAGAGGGAACGTGGTCAAGGCCACGGCTGCCCCCGCAACTGTGAACGCCCCCAAGGCCCTTCGAAATGCCACTGCGCAAGCGGGAAGGCGAAGGTGCCGCGCAACGCGCAGGGTCGTGAGCCAGGAGACCTGCCTCGACGACATTCCAGACAACCGGGCGGGGTGATCCGGTGGCGAATCCGTTGCGCGGGGCCGGCCCCGCTGCGTTCGTCATGCCCGCCGACCGACCACGCAGAGGCGCGCATGAAAACCCTGGCCAAGCTCCCCGTCACCATCGTCACCGGCTTCCTCGGCGCCGGTAAGACCACCCTCCTCCGCCACATGCTCGACAACGCAGAAGGCCGCCGCATCGCGGTGATCGTCAACGAGTTCGGCGAACTGGGCATTGACGGCGAAATCCTCAAGCAGTGCTCCATCGGCTGCACCGAAGAAGAGGCCGCGGGCCGCGTGTTCGAACTGGCCAACGGCTGCCTCTGCTGCACCGTGCAGGAGGAGTTCTTCCCGGTGATGCGCGAGCTGGTAGCGCGCCGTGGCGACCTCGACCAGATCCTCATCGAGACCTCCGGCCTCGCCCTGCCCAAGCCCCTGGTGCAGGCCTTCCAGTGGCCGGAAATCCGCAACGCCTGCACCGTCGACGCGGTGATCACCGTGGTCGACAGCCCGGCCGTGGCCGCCGGCACCTTCGCCGCCCACCCGGAGCAGGTGGACGAACAGCGCAAGCAGGACCCGAACCTCGACCATGAATCCCCGCTGCACGAGCTGTTCGAAGACCAGCTCGCCAGCGCCGACCTGGTGGTGCTGAACAAGGCCGACCTGCTCGACGCCGAAGCCCTCGCCGCCGTGCGCGCCGAAGTGGCCGAAGAACTGCCGTCGGCGGTGAAGATCGTCGAAGCCCGCGCCGGCAAGCTGCCGCTCGATGTCCTGCTCGGGCTGAACGCCGAAGCCGAACTGCACATCGACAGTCGACCCACCCACCACGACCACGAAGGTCATGAGGACCACGACCACGACGAGTTCGACTCCTTCCACGTCGACCTGCCGGAAGTCGAGGAAGCTGCGCTGCTCACCGCCCTCGGCCAGTTGGTGGAGCGCCACGCCATCCTGCGCATCAAGGGCTTCGCCGCCATTCCCGGCAAGCCGATGCGCCTGCTGATCCAGGGTGTCGGCAAACGCTTCGACAAGCACTTCGACCGCAAGTGGCTGACCGATGAAACCCGCGGCACCCGCCTGGTGGTCATCGGCCAGGAGCTGGACCAGGCGGCCATCGCCAACGAACTGCGCACGGCGCTGGCATGAAACGCGTTCAACTCCCCTCTCCATCTGGGAGAGGGGCCGGGGGTGAGGGCAACCTCCGCGCGCTGGGACTTTCCCTCACCCCAACCCTCTCCCAAAGGGAGAGGGGGTAAAAACCATGCACCTCCTCCGCACCCAACCCGGCGGCTTCGTCCCCGACGACGGCATCGCCCACCTGGCCCAGACACCTGCCGAGCTGGTGATCCTCTGCAGCGGCGATTCGCACCTGGCCCTACTGGCAGAAGCCGCCCGCGAACTGCCGGAGGACTACCCGAGCCTGCGCCTGGCCAACCCCATGCAGTTGCAGAATCACGCCTCGGTGGACCTCTACGTCGACGAGGTGCTGCAGCACGCGAAAGTCATCCTCATCTCGGTGCACGGTGGCGTCGGCTACTGGCGCTACGGCATCGAACAACTGGTGGCGTTGGCTGAGCGCGGTGCAACGCTGATCCTGGTACCCGGCGACGATCGCCCCGATCCCGAGCTGGCGGGTCTCTGCAACGTCCCAGGGGAAGACGCCGAACGCCTGTGGCAGTACCTGCGCCAGGGCGGGCTGGACAACGCGCGGCAGCTCTTCAACTGCCTGGCCTCTTGCTGGTTGGAGCGTGATTACCCCTGGCGCGAACCGCAGGTCCTGCCCCGCGTCGCCCTCTACCACCCACTCATCCGCCCTGCGCAACTGCAGGACTGGCAGGCCGAATGGCTGGCGGATCAGCCCGTGGCCGCCCTGCTCTTTTATCGAACGCACCTGCAGGCGGCGAATACCGCCTTCATCGATGCCTTCTGTGAGCGACTGGCTGCCCAGGGCCTGAATCCCTTGCCGATTGCTGTCGCCAGCCTCAAGGAAGCCGAGTGCCTGGAGGTTGTGGAAAACTGGCTGGACGCCGCGGGCGCCGGGCTGATCATCAACACCACCGGCTTCGCCCAGTCCAACCCCGACGCCCCCAGCCTTCGCCCATTCCGCCGCGACATCCCGGTGCTGCAGGCCATCTGTTCCCTGGACAACGAGCCGCTCTGGCGCGACAACCCGCAGGGCCTGGGCCCGCGCGACCTGGCCATGCACATCGCCCTGCCAGAACTGGACGGCCGCATCATCACCCGCCCCATCAGCTTCAAGGGCATGGCCTGGCGCAGCGAGCGCAGCCAGAGCGACGTGGTGTGCTATCTCCCTCAACTGGAACGTATGGATTTCGTCGCCGAACTCGGGCGGCGTTGGTGCGAACTGGCGCGCAAGGCCAATGCCGACAAGCGCGTCGCGCTGATCCTGGCCAACTACCCCACCCGCGATGGCCGCATCGGCAATGGCGTAGGCCTGGACACCCCGGCCGCTGCGTTGAACATCCTCCGCGCCCTGGAAGACGAGGGCTATCCGGTCGCGGGCCTGCCGGACAGCGGCACAGCACTTATCCACAACCTGCTCGGCGGCGTCAGCAACGATCTGGACAGCCTCGACCTGCGCCCTTGCGCTCAGAGCCTCGCGCTTGCCGACTACCTCGCCTGTTTCTCGCGCCTGCCCGAGGCTAACCAGCGTGCCGTACTCGAACGCTGGGGCGGACCGCAGCAGGACCCGATGTTCCGCAGCGGCCGCATGATGATCGCCGGCCTGCGCCTGGGCCTGACCTTCGTCGGCATCCAGCCGGCCCGCGGCTACCAGCTCGACCCGGCGGCCATCTATCACGACGCCGACCTGGTGCCGCCCCACGGCTACCTCGCCTTCTACTTCTGGCTGCGCGAAGTGTTCGCCGCCGATGCGCTGATCCACGTCGGCAAGCACGGCAATCTGGAGTGGTTACCGGGCAAGGGCGTCGGCCTTTCCGCCGAATGCTGGCCGGACGCCGCGATGGGCCCGCTGCCGAACATCTACCCCTTCATCGTCAACGACCCGGGCGAAGGCGCCCAGGCCAAGCGCCGCACCCAGGCGGTGATCATCGATCACCTGATGCCGCCACTGACCCGCGCCGAGAACTACGGTCCGCTGCGCGACCTGGAACGCCTGGCCGACGAGTACTACGACGCCTCCCAGCTGGACCCGCGCCGCGCCGTGCAGCTGCGCGGGGAAATCCTCGAACTGGTGAAGGCCACCGCCCTGGACCGCGAGCTGAACCTCGCCATCAGCGATGACCCGGAAAGCTGGCTACCGCAACTGGACGCCTACCTCTGCGACCTCAAGGAGTCGCAGATCCGCGACGGCCTGCATGTGTTCGGCGAATCCCCAACCGGACGCCTGCGCGACGACACCCTGCTCTCCCTGGTGCGCATTCCGCGCGGCGACGGCAAGGGGGCCAACGCCAGCTTGCTACGCGCCCTCGCCAGCGACCTGCAATTGGGCACCGACCCGCTCGACCTCAACTTTGCCGAGCCCTGGCAAGGCCCACACCCGGCGGTGCTGGAAGCGGTCAGCGATGAGCCCTGGCGCAGCAACGGCGACACCCGCGAGCGCCTGGAATTGTTGGCGCTGGGTCTGATCGAGACTGCCGATATCGGTTCCATCGGTCCCGCCAGCGATGCGGTTATCCACAACCTGCGGGCCGTGATCGCCCCCACCCTGGATGCCTGCGGCAGCGCCGAGATTGGCGGCGTACTGGCGGCACTCAAAGGCCGCTTCGTGCCGCCCGGCCCCAGCAGCGCTCCCAGTCGCGGACGCCTCGACGTACTGCCCACCGGGCGCAATTTCTTCACCGTGGACGTGCGCAACCTGCCCACACCCACGGCCTGGCGCCTGGGATTCCAGTCCGCCAGCCTGCTGCTGGAACGCCACCTGCAGGACCACGGCGATCACCTGCGCCAACTGGGCATTTCCGTCTGGGGCACCGCCACCATGCGCACCGGCGGCGACGACATCGCCCAGGCCCTGGCGTTGATGGGCGTGCGGCCGGTATGGCAGGCCGGCAGTCAGCGGGTCGAGGACTTCGAAATCCTGCCGTTGTCCCTGCTGGACCGGCCTCGCGTGGACGTGACCTTGCGCGTCTCCGGTTTCTTCCGCGACGCCTTCGCCAACCTCATCCGCCTGTTCGATGCCGCGGTGCAGGCAGTCGCGGAGCTGGACGAGCCCGAGGACATGAACCCGCTGGCCGCGCGGGTGAAACAGGAAAGCGAACGTCTCGCAGCCGAAGGCCTGACCGAGGAGGATGCGCGGCTGCAAGCCGGCTGGCGGGTGTTCGGCGCCCAGCCCGGCGCCTACGGTGCGGGTGTGCAGGGCGCCATCGAAGAGCGCCAGTGGCAGGACCGTGCCGAGTTGGCCGAGGTCTACCTCAACTGGGGCGGCTACGCCTACGGCTCCCAGGACGCCGGCACCCCGGCGCGGGAACGCTTCGCCCAGCGGCTGCAACGGTTGCAGGCCGTCCTGCAGAACCAGGACAACCGCGAGCACGACATCCTCGACTCCAACGACTACTACCAGTTCCAGGGTGGCATGCTCGCCGCCGCCGAAACCCTGCGCGGCGAGAAGGTGGCGAGCTACCACGGCGACCACAGTCAGCCCGACCTGCCACGAATCCGCTCGCTCAAGGAAGAGCTGGGCCGCGTGGTCCGCGCCCGCGCCGCCAACCCGAAGTGGATCGCCGGCATGAAGCGCCACGGCTACAAGGGTGCCTTCGAGCTGGCCGCGACCGTGGACTACTTGTTCGCCTTCGACGCCACCAGCGAACTGGTGGACGACCACCAGTACCAGTTGCTGGCCGATGCCTACCTGCTGGACGAAGACACCCGCGAGTTCATCCGCCAGCACAACCCCGAAGCGCTGCGCGACATCGCCGAGCGGCTGGTGGAAGCCCAGCAGCGCGGAATGTGGGAGAACCCCGGGGAGTACCGCGAGGCGATCGAGAATCTGTTGCTGGATATCGAGGAACAGTGATTCGCACTGCGGTCCAGGCAACCTGTGGGCGAATTCATTCGAGAAATGGTTGGGCACCGAGCCGGCCGGCTGCTGCCCTCTCCCCCGGCCCCTCTCCCGCAGGCGGGAGAGGGGTGACTCTCGGCCCACCGCTGTCTCTCCCTGTGGGGCACATTCCCTGTGGGGGCGATTTCAATCGCCAAGCAGGACGTAGTCCTGCCTAGCTACAGGGGAAAACCTGTCGGGTCCTCACCCGCGCAACCGCTCCGCCGCCTCCCGCAGGATGCGCTCGGTGCCTTCCCAGCCCAGGCACCCATCGGTAATCGAAACGCCATAGCGCATGTCGCAGGACAGCGATTGCGCGCCATCGAACAGGTGACTCTCGATCATCACGCCGCGCAGGGCGTCCTGGCCGGCCAGGCGCTGATTGACCACATCTTCCAGCACGGCGGGCTGGCGAAGCGGGTCCTTGCCGCTGTTGGCGTGGCTGCAATCGACCAGGATGCGCGGTGCGATGCCGAGTTTCTCCAGCCCCTCGCGTGCCGCCTGCACGCTGGCGGCATCATGGTTCGGCCCCTTGTGGCCGCCGCGCAGCACCAGATGGGTGTCCGCATTGCCGGCGGTCTGCACCAGCGCCGGACGACCCAGGGTGTCGATGCCGAAATGCTGGTGGGCATGGGCGGCCGAGCGCATGGCGTCGGTTGCGATGCCGAGGCTGCCGTCCGTTCCGTTCTTGAAGCCCACTGGCAGGTCCAGCCCGCTGACCATCTCGCGGTGGATCTGCGACTCACTGGTGCGCGCGCCGATGGCGGCCCAGCTCAGCAGGTCATCCAGGTAGCCGGCCACCAACGGTTGCAGCAGCTCCGTGGCGACGGGAAGCCCCAGCTCAGCCATCTCCAGCATCAGCCGGCGGCTCAAGGCCAGGCCCCCGGCCATGTCGCCGCTGCCATCCAGATGCGGGTCGTAGACCAACCCCTTCCAGCCCACGGTGGTGCGTGGCTTCTCGACGTAGGCGCGCATCACCAGCAGCAACTGGTCGCTGACTTCCGGCGCCAGCCGGGCGAGGCGACGTGCGTAGTCGAGGGCGGAATCGGCATCGTGGATGGAGCAGGGACCCACCACCACCAGCAGGCGCGAATCCTCGCCGTCCAGCACAGCGCGCACAGCCTCACGCTGGGCGCGGATCTGATGGGCGAGCTCATGGGACAGCGGCAGGCGCTGGCGCAGTTCGGCGGGAGTGGGCAGTGGCTGGGTGCTGCGCGATGGGGGAAGGGCAGCCTCCAGTGCCATGGCATGGAGCGGCTGTACAGCGGTGGGAAGAACGGATTGGTGCGAATTCATGACTGGCGTCCTCAGCCGGCGCGGCTCGATCCGCGCGCGGCGCTATCTGGGTGTTCGATTCAACGGTGTCTGAGCGGTGCCTGCGCGGCTAAATCGCCAGTCGGAGTTGCGGTAATAGGTCTGATAGGTGCGGTAGCTGATCATGGTGCGATCCTCGAATCTCATGTGTTTGGCCTTGTGGGCCGGAAAACAAAAACCCCCGGTCGGGTTGCCGACCGGGGGTTTCGTGGAGCTTTGGCGGCGACCCTGCTGGAGTGGGCCGCCTGATTGGGTATCAGGCCAGCCCGTGGCTAAACCAATACCCATAGAAATAGCTGGCCGCAGCGGCCACACGCACACGCGCCAGGACCTGAGTCTGGCGAGCGGTGAGCGAAGTGGAAGCGAGTTGCGGCATGACAATCTCCAAAGCGAATGCTGGATAACCTACTGGATCGCCGCGCGCCGTTCAATCACTGATTTCTATCGGCCACCCCGACCTTTCGCTACCATGCGCGACACGCTTTCCCAGGATCCCGCCATGTCCGACCTTCTCCACTTTCCCCTGAGCGCGGTCGTCGGTTCCGACGAACTGAAGCTGGCGCTCTACCTCGCCGCCATCGACCCCGCCATCGGCGGCGTGCTGATCGAAGGTCCGCGCGGCATGGCCAAATCCACCCTGGCGCGCGGTATCGCCGACCTGCTGCCGGAAGCCACCTTCGTCACCCTGCCCCTGGGTGCCAGCGAAGAGCGCATCGTCGGCACCCTCGACCTGGACGCTGCCCTCGGCGAGGGCCGCGCGCGCTTCTCGCCCGGCGTGCTGGCCAAGGCCCACGGCGGCGTGCTCTACGTGGATGAAGTGAACCTGCTGCCCGACCACCTGGTGGACCTGCTGCTCGACGTGGCCGCCAGCGGTGTGAACCAGGTGGAGCGCGATGGTCTTTCCCATCGTCACCCCGCCCGCTTCGTGCTGATCGGCACCATGAACCCGGAAGAAGGCGAACTGCGCCCGCAATTGCTGGACCGCTTCGGCCTCAAGGTCCGCCAGGACGGCCAGCCGCAACCGGCCGACCGCGCCGAGATCGTTCGCCGCCGCCTGGCCTTCGATGCCAATCCGCAGGCCTTCATCGCCCAATGGAGCGGCGAACAAGAGGCCCTGGCCCGACGTTGCCAGGACGCGCGGGAACGCGTGCCCGGCATTCCCCTGGACGATGCTGCCCTCGATGACATCGCCCAGCGCTGCTTCGCCGCCGGCGTCGACGGCCTGCGCGCCGACCTGGTCTGGCTGCGCGCCGCCCGTGCCCACGCTGCCTGGCGCGGCGCCGAGCGCATCGAAGCCGAAGACATCGACGCCGTCGAAGACTTCGCCCTCGCCCACCGTCGCACCCACACGCCACCACCCGCCGCACAACCGCCGCAAGCTCCACCGGCTGCCTCGCAGTCGCAGGCTTCCGGCGGTGAGGGCCAATGGGGCGAACTGCCCCCGCAAGCGGTACCCACCGGCGAGCGACGCGACCTGCCGCGCTGGCCAAAAAAGCCCTGAGCATCCGCCCGCGCACGGTCACAGGGGCGGGTGCCCGGCCCAGACCCGGCACTCTTGGCAACGGCCGCAGCGGCGCTCGCCGTGCGGGTGCCAATGGAGCCATCCAGTGGTTGCCCACGCTCCTGCGTGGCCGTCCGCGCAAGGCCTCAGACCTGGTGCGTGCGCCACGCAGTCAGCGCCCCGACCAGCTCTGGCTGGTGGTGGTGGATGCTTCCGCCTCCACCCGCCGCCACGGCGCCCTGGCCCAGGCCAAGGGATTGCTCGCCACTCTGTTCGAAGCCGCCTACCGCGAGCGGGCGCGCCTTGCCGTACTCCACGCCACCGGCCACCAGCCCCGGTGGCTCTGGCAGGGCCAGAAGGCCTCCCCCGCTCTGCATCACTGGCTTGCGGAACTAGGCGCCGGCGGCGGTACGCCCGTCATCGAAGCGCTACAGCAATCCGCCCACTGGCTGGCCCGCCGGCAGCGGCAGAAGCCGGCCGAGGAACAGCGTTTGCTGGTGCTCACCGATGGGCGTTTGAAGGACTGGTCGTCACTGCAGCCGCCGGGCTGCCCGACGCTGCTGGTGGATATCGAAAGCGGGCCGATTCGGCTGGGCCGGGCGAAGAAGCTGGCGGAGGAATTGGGCGCGGAATACCGGGTCATTTCCGAGCTGTGAGTCGATGGGTTTCGCTACTCAGCGGAACGCCCACGCCCCTTCCGGCGAACTAGATCCCGGTAATCAGCAGGTCCAGAGCCGCAATGATTTCATTGCGCATGCAAGATAGATCGGCGACCTGCTTTCCCAGTACTTTCCTGGACACCCCGGCCAGCTGAGGAGTGAGCATGACGACGGGCGTTCCCTCCACCTCGAAGACCGGCATCAGGGTCTTCAGCACCTTGTCCTTCATCACCTCGACCGTATAGAGAGGCACGACGACACGGGTACTCAACTCGGCGATCAGGTCGCTCTGTACATCGAGCAAGTAAGGAATGGTCGTACGGGTCGCAGGATTGGCGTTCAGGTAAACGGCGAATTGCGGCATCAGAAGCTCCGCAGGTCGTCGCTGAAGACGCCTTCGTCTTCCACGTACTGGTTGTAGGCGGCAATCGCCGCGCGATTTTCAGCCAGCCAGGATTCACGCTGCTTGAGCCTTAGCTCTTCCGCCAGGGCGTGTTCCAGTGCGGCGGACAGATTGATATCCAGCGCCCGCGCCTTGTTGAGGAGGTCGCTGTTGATGCTGAGGTTCGTGGCCTTCTTTGGGGCATGAGGATCGTAGATGGGACGCATGAGCAGGTTTCCCAGGCAAGCTATGCGCATACCCTATGCGCATAGCAATACGACAGTCAAAGCCGGGGGCCGGACGGTCACTGCGTGTGCATCAACATCTCCGGCACCTGCTGATCCTCGAGGATCCGCTCCTGCACCCAGCGCAGCACCTCTTCCTCATCGCGAATGCGGTACCACTCGCCTTCCGGGTAGAGGCTGGCGGTTGGGCCTTCATCGCAGGGGAACTGGCATTGGGTGCGGGTGATGTGCACGCCGCCTTCGCACTCCAGCTTGCCGGCGGCCTTGAGGGTTTCCCGCAGTTTTTTCCACAGCGGCAGCGCGCCGCGACGGGTGCAGCGCGGGCCGTTGCACAGCAGCAGACGGCGGTCGTGGGGCGGGATGCAGGACCAGGAATGGCTCTCCGGCAGTGCCGGTACGTCCACGCAAGTCAGATGCAACTCACGGCGTTCAGCCAGGGTGCAGGCGGCGCCGGCCGGGTCGGCGTCGAACTGGCCCAGCAGGCTGGCGGCGAAGAGCTGCTCAGGGGCATCCAGCCGGCCCAGCTCGCTGCGCAGCCAGTCCAGGTGCTGGGACGAGGATTGCGGTTCGAGGTCGATCACCAGCAAGGGGCGCGGGCTCGCTTGAACGCGCTGCCACAGCAGGTCGTGACCGGCGCTGGTATCGACGATATCGGCCAGGGCTGACTCGCCACGCAATGCCAGAAGCTGGCGGCGGAACAGCTCAGCGAAAGAGCCTTGGGCGAGGTCCGGCCCGGCGAACAGCACGCGGGCGTAGGGTGTTGCGTTCATGGGGTTTCCAGGTAGGTAGCGAGGGCCTGCCAGAGGCGCTCGACGGATTCGAATTCGCGGGTGACGGCAGGCAGCTTCGGGCGTTCGAGGATCAGCACCGGCAGCCCGAGCTCGCGGGCGACCTGCAACTTGGGTTCAGTGGACTGGCTGCCGCTGTTCTTGCTGATCAGCACGTCGCTGCGCAAGCGGCGGAACAGCTCACGCTCGCCGTCGAGGCTGAAGGGGCCACGGGCACCGATCACCTCGTAGCGTTCCCCGGCTGGTTGCCCTTGCAGGCAGCGCACGGTCCAGTGCTGCTCTGGTGGGATCTCCTGCAGGTGCTCCAGCGGTTCGCGGCCGAGGGTGAAGAAAGGACGTTGGAAGGATTTCAGCGCCTCGATCAGCCCGGCCCAGTCGGCCACGTTGCGCCAGTCGTCATCAGGGCCTGCCTGCCAGCCGGGGCGCCGCAGGGCCCAGCAGGGAACATCGGCCATGCCGGCAGCCGCCGCCGCGTTGTGGCTGATCTGCGCGGCATAGGGATGGGTGGCATCCACCAGCAACCCGATGCCCTCGTCGGCGATGAAACGCGCCAGCCCCTCGGCACCGCCATAGCCGCCGACGCGAACCTGGCAGTCGAGGTCATCCGGCACTTTGCCGAGGCCGGCAAGGCTGTAGACGTGTTCAGGCCCAAGGCGGCGCGCCAGCGCCAGCGCTTCGGCAACGCCGCCCAGCAGCAGGATGCGCTTCATCGCGGCTCCACCGCTTCGCCGACGATGTTGCCCTGACGGTCGATGGCGAAGACCTCCAGCGCCACGCTGGCCGGCACCGTCTTGCGGGCGAAAGCCAGGGCATGGGCGCAGACTGCGTTGCCCAGCGGGATGCCGGCGTCATGGGCCATGACCAGCGCCAGCTGGCTGGTATTGGCGCCGCGCATGGCCTCCTGCAACTCGACGCTGGCGCCCAGTTCGGCAGCCCATTGCGCCAGCAGCGGCAGGTCGATGCTGGAGCTGCGGCTGTGCAGGTCCATATGGCCGGCGGCGAGCTTGCTGATCTTGCCGAAGCCCCCGCACAGGCTGAGCTTATCCACAGGCGCCTTGCGCAGGTGCTTGAGCACGGCGCCGGCGAAGTCGCCCATCTCGATCAGGGCGGTGTCGTCCAGGTGATAACGACGGCGCATGGCATCTTCGCTGGCATTGCCGGTGCACGCCGCGAGATGGGTGAAACCGTTGGCGCGGGCGACGTCGATGCCCTGATGGATCGAGGCGATATAGGCCGAGCAGGAAAAGGGCCGGACGATCCCGGTGGTGCCGAGGATGGAAAGGCCACCGAGGATGCCAAGGCGCGGGTTCATGGTCTTCAGCGCCAGCTCGGCGCCGCCCTGCACGCAGATGGTCACCTCGAAGCCGCCGGGGTAGTGGTACTCGGCGGCGAGGCGGGTCAGGTGCTCGGTCATCATCTGCCGGGGCACCGGATTGATCGCGGGCTCCCCCACCGCCAGGGTCAGGCCCGGCTTCGTGACGGTACCGACGCCCGGACCTGCGTGGAAGCGCACGCCAGGTGCCGCGTCCAGGCGCACCTGTGCGTAGATCAGCGCGCCGTGGGTCACGTCCGGATCATCGCCGGCATCTTTCAGGGTGCCGGCTTCGGCGCCGTCGTTGCTCAGGCGACAGAACTCCAGGCGCATCAGCACCTGCTGGCCCTTGGGCAGGACGATCTCCACCGCATCCGCCGCCTCGCCACCCAGCAGCAGGCGCGCCGCTGCCAGGCTAGTGGCGGTGGCGCAACTGCCGGTGGTGTAGCCGCTGCGCAGGGGCGCGGGTTGTTCGGGGGTTTCGTCACGCATGGGGCTAAGGTCTGCTCAGGAGGTGATGTCGACTGACGCCGGGAGGACGAGCCCCAATGTCGGAGTAATCCCGTATCCCGATACGTTGGGCTTCGCTGCGCTCTGCGCCAACCTACGCATCCTTGACCACTTCCAGCAAGGTAATTGGCAATGCCGAACGCCAGGTGTCGAAACCGCCCAGTGGCTGGGCCTGGGCGATGGCGATACGGGTGAGTTCACCACCGTGCCGCTCACGGAAAGCCACCAGCGTGGCTTCGCTTTGCAGGGTCACCGCGTTGGCGATCAGCCGGCCGCCGGGCTTGAGCTGGTTCCAGCAGGTGTCCAGCACACCGGGTTCAGTAACGCCGCCGCCGATGAAGATGACATCCGGCGCGGGCAGCCCGTCCAGCGCTACAGGTGCCTGGCCGGCCACCAGTTGCAGGCCGGGCACGCCGAGGGCATCGCGGTTGTGGCGGATGTGAGCCTGGCGGCCTTCGTTGGCCTCGATGGCAATGGCGCGGCAATCCGGGTGCGCGCGCATCCACTCGATGCCGATGGAACCGCAGCCGGCGCCCACGTCCCAGAGCAGTTCGCCGGGACGCGGCGCCAGGCGCGCGAGGGTAACGGCGCGGACGTCGCGCTTGGTGAGCTGGCCGTCGTGGCGATAGGCGTCGTCCGGCAGGCCGGTGGTCAGCGGCAATGGACGGGTGCCTTCACCGGGCAGAACTTCGACGGCCACCAGGTTGAGTGCGGCAACCTCACCGAGGGACCAGTCGCAGGCAATGCCGTCGATGCGTCGCTCACGCTCGCCGCCCAGGTGCTCCAGCACGGTAATCCGGCTGGGACCGAAGCCACGTTCGGTCAGCAGTGCAGCGATGGCCGCCGGGCTGCTGCCGTCATTGCTCAGCACCAGCAGACGGGCGCCGTCGTGCAGATGGGCATTGAGGGCCGCCAGGGGACGCGCAACCACAGAGAGCAGGGTGACGTCCTGCAATGGCCAACCCAGGCGAGCCGCCGCCAGGGAATAGGACGAGGGTGCGGGGATCACACGCAGTTCTTCCGCCGACACCTGCCGCGCAAGGCTGGCGCCCACACCGAACAGCATGGGATCGCCGCTGGCCAGCACGCAGATCGGCGTGCCGCGCCGTTCCAGCACCGGCGCCAGCGAGAAGGGGCTGGGCCAGGGCGTGCGACGGGCGCGGATGCAGCGCGGCAGCAGGTCGAGTTGGCGCGGGCCGCCCACCACCTCAGCGGCGCCCAGCAGGGCATGACGTGCGGCCTTGCCCAGGCCTGCATAACCGTCTTCGCCAATCCCCACCACTGTCAGCCAGGGCTGCATTTGCTCTCCTCGATTCTGAAAACGCCAAGGTCATTCGGCTTCCGACAGGCAGCCTTTTCCCCGGTCCGGGCAAAGCGGGCATAATAGCGCCCTTCATCGGTCGCTGGCGCTCACCTGACGAGCCCCAGCCTAAGAGGGAACACGGTCGAGCCGTGGCTGCCCCCGCAACTGTAAGCAGCGAGTCCATGCAATCTGGCCACTGAGTTATCGGGAAGGCCGCACGGGACGACGACCTGCCAGCCAGGAGACCTGCCGGTGGAACCAGTCGCGTGTGTACGCATCGAGCGGGGTGTATCGGTGCAACGTTGTCCCTAGCCTAGGGACCCGGGTCGCCGCGACGCCAACCATGGTGACCTGAGTGAAGCACGCCCAGCCCACATCGCTATCCGTTCGCCCCTCGGCTTGCCCGGGGCTGCTGCGCATCGTCCAGGCGAAGGACGGCGGCATCTGCCGGATCAAGCTGCCCTGCGGCCGCCTGCGCTCCAGCCAGGCACGCGCCGTGGCCGCCGCCGCGACGGCCCATGCGGGCGGCGTGATCGAGGCTACCAACCGTTCCAACCTGCAGATTCGGGGCGTGAAACCGGGCGCGGAACAGGCGCTGATCGCGGCCCTGCTGGCCGCGGATCTGGGGGCTGGCTCTGCGGGCGCCGACGACGTTCGCAACCTGATGGTCAGCCCGCTGGCCGGCCTTGATTCCAGTGCGCTGGTGGATGTCTCGCCACTGGCCGAGCAGATCCTCAGCCTGTTGCAGGACAAGTCGCACTTCCACGCCCTGTCGCCCAAGTTCGCCCTGCTGCTGGATGGCGGCGAGGCCATGGCGATGCTGGAACACCCCCACGATCTCTGGCTCTCGGCCATGGGTGACGGCAACCACGCGCAGTTCGCCTTTGGCCTTGCCGGCTGCCCGCCCCTATCCGGCGACGATACGCCCGCCCTGGCCGCCGTACCGCGCGCCCAGGTCCCCGCACTGGTTGAAGCCGTGCTGGAACTGTTCCTCGAACTGGCGACGCCCGAGCAGACACGCATGCGCCACCTGCTCGCTGGACACCCACCGGGCGACCTGCTGCTGCGCCTGCAACAACGACTGGAATTTCCCCTGCTGCCGGCCGGCGACTGGCAACGCGCTGCCCCGCAACCCTTCGCTCACCTGGGTATTCGCGAGGGCCGCCATGTCGGTGGCGCGCCCACCCTCGGCCGACTGGATGCCGGGCAACTCGTCGCCCTCGCCGATCTTGCCGACCAGCAGGGCGACGGCAGCCTGCGCCTGACGCCCTGGCAATCGATCGTGCTACCCAACGCCGAAGACGCCGAGGCGGTCCTGCGAGCCATGCAGGACCTGGGCTTCGCCACCGATGCCCGTGAGTCCCTGGCCCGACTGATTGCCTGCACCGGCTCCGCCGGCTGCGCCAAGGGCCTGGCCGACACTAAATCCGATGCCTTGGCCCTGGCGCCGCTGCTGCCGCCCGGAGCAGTAGTCCACCTCAGCGGCTGCCCGCGTTCCTGCGCCGCCGCCCATGTGGCGCCCTTTACCCTGCTGGCCGTCGCCCCCGGCCGCTACGATCTCTTCCAGCGCGGTGGCGCCGGCTTCGGCCGCCTGCTGTCGCGCGATATCAGCATCATCGAGGCCGGCGAACGCCTGGCCGCCTCTCCTGACACCTGGAGTTCCACACCATGATCGAGTACATCCGCGATGGTCAGGAGATCTATCGCAACTCCTTCTCCATCATCCGCGCCGAGGCCAACCTCGCCGGCATTCCCGCCGACCTGGAAAAGCTCGCGGTGCGGGTGATCCACGCCTGCGGCATGGTCGATGTGGTGGAAGACCTGCGCTTCTCCCCCGGCGCCGGAGCTGCCGGCCGCGCCGCCATCGCCGCCGGCGCGCCTATTCTCTGCGATGCGCGCATGGTGGCCGAAGGCATCACCCGGGCGCGCCTGCCGGCCAACAACCAGGTCATCTGCACCCTCAACGATCCGGGCGTGCCAGAGCTGGCCCGCGAGCTGGGCAACACCCGCTCGGCGGTGGCCCTGGAGCATTGGCGCGAGCACCTGGAAGGCAGCGTGGTGGTGATCGGCAATGCCCCCACTGCGCTCTTCTACCTGCTGGAAATGCTCGATGCCGGCGCACCTAAGCCGGCGCTGATCCTCGGCTTCCCGGTGGGCTTTGTCGGCGCGGCGGAATCCAAGGACATGCTCGCCGCCGACAGCCGAGGCGTGCCCTATGTGATCGTGCGTGGCCGTCGCGGCGGCAGCGCCATGGCGGCGGCGGCGGTCAACGCCCTGGCCACGGAGGTGGAGTGATGACTGGCAAAGGACGGCTGATCGGCCTGGGCGTGGGTCCCGGCGACCCGGAACTGATTACCCTCAAGGCCCTGCGCCTGCTGCAATCGGCGCAGGTAGTGGGTTACTTCGTGGCCAAGGCGAAAGCCAGCCAGGGCCAGGGCGGCAACGCCTTCGGCATCATCGAGCAGCACCTCACCGACGCGCAGCAGCGCATGCCGCTGGTGTACCCGGTAACCACCGAGAAGCTGGAACCGCCGCTGACCTACGAAACCGTGATCAGCGACTTCTACGACACTGCCGCCGAGCAGGTGGCCCAGCACTTGGAAGCCGGCCGCGACGTGGCGGTGATCTGCGAGGGCGACCCCTTCTTCTACGGCTCCTATATGTACCTGCACGACCGCCTGGCCGATCGCTACGAAGTGGAAGTGGTGCCGGGCGTCTGCTCCATGCTGGGCAGCGCGGCGGTGCTCGGCGTACCGCTGGTGTACCGCAACCAGAGTCTTTCCGTGCTCTCCGGCGTGCTGCCGGAAGATGAACTCAAGGACCGTCTGGCGGACGCCGAAGCCGCCGTGGTGATGAAGCTCGGGCGCAACTTCGACAAGGTACGCCGCGTCCTCCAGGACCTCGGCATCGCCGGCCGCGCTCATTACGTGGAGCGCGCGACCATGGCCAACCAGCGCATCGTGCCGCTGGATGAAGTGGACCCGATGGCCTCGCCCTACTTCTCGATGATCGTCATCCCCGGGCAGAAGTGGAAGGGATGATGCCGCGCGGAATATCCGTGCCCGTAGGGTGCGCCGTGCGCACCAATGACTTCCGGTGCGCACGGCGCACCCTACCTGTGGAACTCTGCAATGCATAACCCACCGGCCATCGTCCTGCTCGGCAATGGCGGCCTGCCGATTGCGAGAAGCATCCAGGCGCTTTATCCACAGGCGCGCATCCTCGGTCTGGCCGGGCGTGTCGAGGGTGCCGACGACGTTTACGCCGAGTTCGGCGAAACCCTGCGCGAGCTCTACCGCACCGACACGCCGATCATCGCCCTGTGCGCCGCCGGCATCGTGATCCGCACCCTGGCGCCGCTGCTGGCGAGCAAGGGCGCCGAGCCGCCGGTACTGGCAGTCGCCGAAGACGGCAGCGCCGTGGTGCCGCTGCTCGGCGGCCTCGGCGGGGTGAACCGCATGGCGCGGGAAATCGCTGCCGCACTGGAGGTGTCGCCGGCCATCACCACCAGCGGCGAACTGCGATTCGGCACCTGCCTGCTGGAGCCGCCGGCGGGCTTTGCCCTGGCCGATATCGAGCAGGGCAAGCGCTTCGTCTCCGACCTGCTGGGCGGCCAAACGGTACGGGTACAGGGCGAAGCGCCCTGGCTGGACGACGTTCGTCTGCCCCTGGCGGATGAGGCGCAACGGGTCATCCACGTCACGGCCCAAGCGCGTGCGGCGGCAAGGGATGAGCTGCTGATCCATCCACGCGTGACCATTGCGCGCATAGATGGCGAGGCCAGCGCACAAGCTGTGCATCAAGCGCTGGCCGACGCCGGACTGTCGCCACTGTCCCTGGCCTGCCTGCTGGCGGATCGCTCGCGAATGGTCGATTCCAGACTGGCCGCCACCGCCGCCGAGCTGGGCGTGCCGCTGCGCTTCATCACCGACGAGTCCGCGCTACCGCCCCTGCACCAGCAAGTCGACGGCATCCGTCTCCACGTGGCCAATGAACCGCTGGACCCGGCCCTGATCGGCCAGCCGCGCGGACGCCTCACCGTGATCGGTCTCGGCCCCGGCGCCGCCGAGTTCATGGTGCCCGCCACGCGCCAGGCCCTGGACGAAGCCGAGGACCTGCTCGGCTACGAAACCTACATCCGCATGGCTGGCCCACTGCGCGCCGACCAGGTGACGCACTGCACCGATAACCGCGAAGAGCTGCAGCGTGCCCGCCATGCTTTCGAACTGGCCGCCAGCGGTCGCCGCGTGGTGGTGGTGTCGTCCGGCGATCCGGGTGTGTTCGCCATGGCCGCTGCCGTGCTGGAGGCCCTGGACGAGTCCCGCGATCCGGAATGGCTGCAGGTCGAACTGCAGGTATTCCCCGGGGTTTCCGCCGCCCTCGCCACGGCGGCCAAGGCCGGCGCGCCGCTGGGTCATGACTTCTGCCTGATCTCGCTGTCGGACAACCTCAAGACCTGGGACGTGATCGAGAACCGCCTCGACCACGCCGCCGCCGCCGACTTCGCCATGGCCTTCTACAACCCCATTTCCAAGGCACGGCCCTGGCAGTTGGGACGCGCCCTGGAAATCGTCGCCCGTCATCGCAAGCCGGAAACGGTGGTCGTGCTGGGTCGCGATATCGGCCGTCCGGCGGAGAAACTGACCCTCACCACGCTCGGCGAACTGACGCCGGAACAGGTGGACATGCGCACCCTGGTGATCATCGGCTCATCGCTGACCCGGCTCGTGCCGAAGGGCAACGGCGAGGACTGGGTCTACACGCCGCGCTGGTATCGCTAGAGGTAGGAGCGAGCTCTGCTCGCGAACAAAGGCTTCGCTCGATGCTTCGCGAGCAAGCTCGCTCCTACAAACGTGCCGTATTCCGACGACCGCATCAGGCAAGACCTACAGTCGCTGTTGCAAAAGCCGAAGCGCATCATGAAAATGCGATTAATTTTCATTTGTATCGCATCTCGCGGTGGCCTTCATGTCGTCTCACATCACCCTCCAGGCGCTGTACAGCGAGCACCACGGCTGGCTGAAGAACTGGCTGCGCAGCAAGCTGGGCAATGCCGCCGATGCGGCGGACCTCGCCCAGGACACCTTCCTGCGCCTGATGGGCAAGGGCGAGAGCCTGGAGCTGCGTACACCACGCGCCTTCCTGCGTACCGTGGCGCGCGGCTTGGTGATTGACCACTGGCGCCGCGAGGAACTGGAGCGCGCCTACCTCGAAGCACTGGCGCAGCTGCCCGAAGCCGAGGCGCCCTCCCCCGAGGAACGCGAGCTGATCCTCGAACTGCTGGAGCGCATCGCGCAGATGCTCGACTGCCTCAAACCCAAGGCGCGCACCGCTTTCCTGCTCGCCCAGTGCGAGGGGCTGACCCACAAGGAGGTCGCCACGCGCCTGGGCATTTCCCTGCGCTCGGTGGAGCGCTATGTGGCCGATGCCCTCTATCACTGCTACCTGCTGCGGTTCGAAAAATGAGCGCCCAGAGCCAAACCACCGCGCCCGATGAACAGGTAGTGCGCCAGGCCATCCAGTGGATGATGCGCTTGCGCGGCAATGGCGACGCCGAGCTGCAGAAGGCGTGCGAACACTGGCGCGGCCAGGACACCAATCACGAGCTGGCCTGGCAGCGGGTGCAGCAACTCAACCGCGAGCTGGGCATGGGCCTGAAGGCTCTGCCCGGCGCAGGCCTGGTGCTGGACAACGCCCGAGCCGGCCTGCGCAGGCGTCAGGCGCTGAAGCTTCTGTCCGGCGCTGCCGTGGGTGGCGCTGCGCTCTGGCTGACCCGCGACATCACCCCCTGGGAACGCCTCACCGCCGACCTCGCCACTGCCACGGGCCAGCGCCGCGGCCTGGTACTGGCCGACGGCAGCCAACTGCAACTGAACACCGACACGGCGGTGGATATCCGCTTCGATTCGCAGCAGCGACTGATCGAACTGCGGCGCGGGGAAATCCTCGTCAGCAGCGCCATCCAGCCCAGGCCGATGCGCGTGCACACCGCCCACGGCCTGGTGGAATCCCAAGCCGCGCGCTTCGTACTGCACCAGGGGAAAACCGCCTCGCGGCTCAGCGTGCTGCAGGGCAGCGTGGTGTTGAACCCGGCCAGTGGCCTGCCGCAGCAGGTCGTCGAAGCAGGACAGAGCTTCGACCTGAGCCGGGATGGCATCCACCCGGTAGCGGAGTTGGGCATGGAGGCCGGTGCCTGGGTCGACGGCCTGATCGTCACCCGCGACATGCGCCTGGCGGACTTCCTCGCCGAGGTAGCGCGCTATCGCCACGGCCGCCTGGCCTGCGCCGAAGCTATCGCCGATCTGCGCCTGTCCGGCGTGTTCCGCCTGGATGACACCGACAAACTGCTGGCCCTGCTACCCCGCACCCTGCCGGTGCAACTGCGCTACCGCACACGGTGGTGGGTGAGGGTGGAGGCGCTGGTTTGAAGCCGATTTTTCGCGATTGAAATCGCTCCCACAGGTGCAAGGCAACAGGCTTTTGTGGGAGCGAATTCATTCGCGAAACAAGCCGCTCTCGGGGGGAAGCTGCGCCGCCCTTGGCGATTGAAATCGCCCCTACAGGTTTTTCCTTCGAACGAATTTGATTCTTTTTTGGCGGGTTTTACCGCCTGCCCCGGCAAGGGGAATGAATCCCATTAACCTTTGCCGATCCCCACGGATGTTTTCATGACTGCACCCCGCGCTTCCCACCTTGCCCTCGCCGTTCGTGGCGCCCTGCTCTGCGCCACACTCGCCGCGCCACTGCTGCCCGCCAGCGCCATCGCCGAAGAGGCCACCGCCGTCGCCAGCCGCAGCTACGCCATCCCCGCCGGGGCCCTGGATGAGGCGCTGAACCGCTTCGCCCGCGAGGCCGGCATCGACCTCTCTGCCACCCCGGCGCAGACCCGTGGCCTGAACAGCAACGGCCTGAACGGCACCTTCTCGGTGGAAGCGGGCCTCGCGCGCCTGCTCGACGGAACCTCCCTGCAGGCGGAGAACCTCGGTGGCGGCAGCTTCGTGCTGCATGAAGTACCGGCCGGCAGCGCGCTGGAAGTGCCCAGCACCCAGGTATTCGCCCTGGGCAACGCACTGGGCAGCGAGGACGGCTACCTGGCCACCCACAGCCAGATCGCCACCAAGACCAGCAAATCGCTGATGGAGACCTCGCAATCGGTGTCGGTCATCACCCGCGAACAAATCGACGACCAGGGCTCCAAGACCGTCCAGCAATCCATGCGCTACACCCCCGGTATCTTCACCGGCCAGGTGGGCGCCTCGAACCGCTACGACTACATCGTGATGCGCGGCTTCGCCGACAACAGCGTCGACAACGTCTACCTCGACGGCCTGAAGACCATGGGCGACAGCGGCACCTTCAGCTCGATGCAGGTGGACCCGTACTTCCTCGAACGCATCGATGTGCTCAAGGGCCCATCTTCAGTGCTCTACGGCCGCAGCCTGCCAGGTGGCCTGGTGGCGCTGACCAGCAAGAAGCCGCTGTATGAGGATTACCACCAGGTGCAGGCAATGGTCGGCAACATGAACCAGAAGGGCGTGGGTTTCGACTTCAGCGGCCCGCTGGACGAGGAGAAGCGCATCGCCTACCGCCTGGTGGGCCTGGGCAAGGGTGGCGACACCCAGTTCGACCACACCAAGGACGAGCGCTACGCCATCGCCCCGACCCTCGCCATCGACTTCAGTGAAGACACCACCCTGACCCTGCAGGGCTACCTGCAGCACGATCCGAACGGCGGCTACCACAGCGGCGTGCCGGCCGACGGCAGTGTGTTCCAGCACAACGGTCAGCGCATCAGCCGCGAGTTCTTCGACGGCGAGCCGGGCCTGGACGACTTCGACCGCATGCAGCGCATGTTCGGCTACCAGCTGGAGCACCGCTTCAACGACGTCTGGACCGCGCGCCAGAACTTCCGCTACCTGAGTTCGGACGTCGAGCTCTCGCAGGTCTACGGCTACCAGTGGACCGCGCCCGACAGCAACGAGCTGAACCGCTACTTCTCCGGCGCCAGCGAGGAGCTCGAGGCCTACATCATCGACAACATGGTGCAGGCCGAATTCGACTGGGGCAGCACCCGCCACACCCTGCTCACCGGCCTCGACTACCAGCGCCGCCGCACCCATGTGGACTGGACCAGCGGCGTCTCCACCCCGCTCAACGCCTTCGACCCGGTGTACGGCAACGAGAGCCTGAGCTTCCTTTCCGAGGACAACCACACCCGTCGCCTGGAACAGACCGGCCTGTACATGCAGGACCTGATCGATCTGGACCAGTGGCGTTTCTCTCTCGGCATCCGCCAGGACTGGGTGGAAGTCTCCGACGAGAACCGCACCGCCCATACCAAGAGCGACGAGCGCTGGAACAAGTTCACCGGCCGCGCCGGCGTGCTCTACCTCTTCGAGAATGGCATCGCGCCGTACATCAGCTACTCCGAGTCGTTCAACCCGAACGCCTACTCCGACGCATCCGGCAAAGCCCTGGAACCCACCGAGGGCAAGCAGTGGGAAGCCGGCCTGAAGTTCCAGCCGCAAGACAGCAACAGCATGTACACCGCCTCGGTGTTCCACATCACCCAGGAGAACGTCGCCTCCAAGCTGCCCCAGGACAACTTCTTCACCTCGGTGGGCAAGGTGCGCTCCCAGGGCTTCGAGCTGGAAGCCCACACCCAGGTCACCGAGAACTTCAAGGTCCTGGCCAGCTACACCTACACCGACATCACCTACGCCAAGGCACTGGACGGCAACCAGGGCAACACCCCGAACCAGGCACCCAAGCACATGGCTTCCATCTGGGGTGATTACAACTTCAACGCGGGCGCTTTGGACGGCCTGCGTACCGGGCTCGGCGTGCGCTATGTCGGCAAGACCTGGGCGGACAAGGAGAACACCCTGCACGTGCCCTCCTACACCCTGGTCGACGCCCTCATCGGCTATGACCTCGGCAAGCTGGGCATGCAAGGCCTGGACCTCAGCCTGAACGCCAACAACCTGCTGGACGAGGACTACGTGGCGTCCTGTTACAGCCTCGATTTCTGCTACTTCGGCGAGAAGCGCAACGTGACGGCGACGCTGAGTTATCAGTTCTGAGCTGACCGACTTCCAGCTCTGGGTCAGCATTTCCCCCTGGGCTGGCGATCGGCCTCAGAAACGAAAAAGGCGCAGCCCGAGGGCTGCGCCTTTGTCTTTCCGCTTACGCGATTCGACTTAAAACGGGATGTCGTCGTCGAAGCTGTCGTAGTCCGGAGCCGGCTGGGCGGCGGGCTGCGGAGCCGGGCGCTGCTGCGGGGCGGACTGCTGCGGCTCACGCTGCGGGCGCGGAGCGCGCGGGGCGTCGCCTTCGCTGCCAGGACGGCCGCCGAGCAGCTGCATCTGGCCGTTGATGTCGACCACGATCTCGGTGGTGTAGCGCTTTACGCCGTCCTTTTCCCACTCGCGGGTGCGCAGGGCACCTTCGACGTAGACTTGCGAGCCCTTGCGCAGGTACTCACCGGCGATTTCGGCGAGGCGGCCGAAGAACACCACGCGGTGCCATTCGGTACGCTCCTGCTGCTGGCCGGTCTGCTTGTCCTTCCAGGACTCGCTGGTGGCCAGGGTGATGTTGGTCACCGCGTTGCCGTTGGGCAGATAGCGGGTTTCCGGATCACCACCGACGTTACCAACCAGAATGACTTTGTTAACCCCACGGGCCATGACGTTCTCCTAGGCTTCAGCACATTCCGGGCCCGATTCGATCAGGCGCTCCAGGGATGTGCGGTCCAGTTTTTCAGAATCCACTTTGATATAGATGGCCGCCTCTTCGGCCACCACGACGGCATCCGCCACTCCGGGCAGTGCCAACAAACGCGCAACCAGGCCGGTATCGGCTACAGCGGCGGCGCCTAGCGGCAGGCGCAGGCTGGTTACGTACGGAGGTTCACGCATAGTAACAGCAATGGCCAACCAAATCGCACAGACCACCGCACAACCGACGAACACCGTCGACAGGCCGCCGTGCTGGAACAGCCAGCCGCCCAAAATGCCCCCTACAGCCGCTCCGAGGAACTGGCTGGTGGAGTACACGCCCATGGCGGTGCCCTTGCCACCGGCCGGCGCCACCTTGCTGATCAGCGACGGCAGCGACGCCTCCAGCAGGTTGAATGCGGTGAAGAAGACAATGGCGCCGAACACCAGCGCACGCAGGCTGTCGCCGAACTGCCAGAAGAACAGCTCGCAGGCACAGAGCACGGCGACCGCACCGACCAGCACACGCTTCATCTGGCGCTTCTTCTCGCCGTAGATGATGAAGGGAACCATGCCGAAGAAACCCACCAGCAGCGCGGTGAGGTAAACCCACCAGTGCTCTTCCTTGGGCAGGCCGGCTTTCTCAACCAATGCCAGTGGCAGCGCGACGAAGCTGGCCATGAGGACGGCGTGCAGGGCGAGGATGCCGAAGTCCAGGCGCAGCAGGTCCGGGTGCCGGAGGGTGGGCAGCAGCGCCTGCCGCGCCACGCCTGACTCACGGTGCTGCAGCGGGTGGGCGGCACGCGGCACCATGGTGGCGATGATCACGATGCCGAACAGCGCCATGACGGCGGTGGCCCAGAACAGCCCGGACAGGCCGAAGGCACGGGTCAGCAGCGGCCCGACCACCATGGCAACGGCGAAGGACACGCCGATGCTCATGCCGATCATGGCCATCGCCTTGGTGCGGTGCTGTTCGCGGGTGAGGTCGGACAGCAGGGCCATCACCGCGGCGGAAATGGCGCCGGCGCCCTGCAGCACACGGCCGGCGATCACACCCCAGATGGAGTCGGCGTTAGCCGCCAGGGCTGCACCGGCAGCGAAGATCAGCAGGCCGATGTAGATCACCGGCAGACGGCCGATGCGGTCGGAAATGACGCCGAAGGGAATCTGCAGTACTGCCTGGGTCAGACCGTAAGCGCCGATGGCCAGGCCGATCAGGGCCGGAGTGGCGCCGGCAAGGTCCTGGCCATAGGTGGCCAGTACTGGCAATACCATGAACATGCCGAGCATGCGGAACGCAAACACCAGGGCCAGGCCGCTGGCTGCGCGCGTTTCGCTGCCGCTCATGCGTTCTGAGTGGGAATCGTGCATAGGTGCCTCGAGGGAAAGCGATCGGGAGCTGCGTCATGCGCCCCTGTCTGGCTGGCCACCCGTCCTGGGTGCCCGGCTGTCGCCGGTGCCTGAAAAATGCCGCGCATTCTAGCAGTCCCGGCGAATTGCGACACGCTTGTGACGCTTTGCCGCGTTCAAGCGGCGGGCCGTATAATCGCGGGTTTCCGCCCGCCAAGTGAGGCCGTTGTGGACAAGATCCTGATCCGTGGGGCACGTACCCATAACCTGAAGAACGTCGACCTCACCCTGCCCCGCGACAAGCTGATCGTGATCACCGGCCTGTCCGGTTCGGGCAAGTCGTCGCTGGCCTTCGATACCCTCTACGCCGAGGGCCAGCGCCGCTATGTGGAGTCCCTGTCGGCCTATGCCCGGCAGTTCCTGTCGATGATGGAAAAGCCCGATGTGGACACCATCGAAGGCCTGTCTCCGGCGATTTCCATCGAGCAGAAGTCCACCTCCCACAACCCGCGCTCTACCGTCGGCACCATCACCGAGATCTACGACTACCTGCGCCTGCTCTATGCCCGCGTCGGTACGCCGCGCTGCCCGGACCACGATGTGCCGCTGGAAGCCCAGACGGTCAGCCAGATGGTCGACCAGGTCCTGGCCCTTCCCGAAGGCCGCAAGCTGATGCTGCTGGCCCCGGTGGTGCGCGAGCGCAAGGGCGAACACCTGGCCGTGTTCGAGGAACTGCGTGCTCAGGGCTTCGTGCGTGCCCGAGTGAACGGCAAGCTGTACGAGCTGGATGAGCTGCCCAAGCTGGACAAGCAGAAGAAGCACTCCATCGACGTGGTGGTCGACCGCTTCAAGGTGCGTGGCGACCTGCAGCAGCGCCTGGCGGAATCCTTCGAAACGGCGATCAACCTGGCCGACGGCATCGCCCTGGTGGCGCCCATGGATGACGAGGAAGGCGACGAGATCATCTTCTCCGCGCGCTTCGCCTGCCCCCATTGCGGCCACTCCATCAGCGAGCTTGAGCCCAAGCTTTTCTCCTTCAACAACCCGGCTGGTGCCTGCCCCACCTGCGACGGCCTGGGCGTGAAGCAGTTCTTCGACGCCAAGCGCCTGGTCAACGGCGAGCTGACCCTGGCCGAGGGCGCCATCCGCGGTTGGGACCGGCGCAACGTCTACTACTTCCAGATGCTCGGCTCCCTGGCCGCGCATTACGGCTTCAGCCTGGAGATGCCCTTCGACCAACTCTCCGCCGAACACCAGAAAGTGATCCTCTTCGGTAGCGGCCGCGAGGACGTCGACTTCCGCTACCTCAACGACCGCGGCGATATCGTCAAGCGCTCCCACCCGTTCGAGGGAATCATCCCGAACCTGGAACGCCGCTACCGCGAAACCGAATCGGCGACTGTGCGCGAAGAGCTGGCCAAGTTCCTCAGCACCCAGCCCTGCCCCGACTGCCGTGGCACTCGCCTGCGCCGCGAGGCACGCCATGTCTGGGTTGGCGACAAGACCCTGCCGGCGGTCACCGGCCTTCCGGTGGGCGAAGCGGCCGACTACTTCGGCGTCCTGAGCCTGACCGGCCGACGTGGCGAGATTGCCGAGAAGATCCTCAAGGAAATCCGCGAACGCCTGCAGTTCCTGGTCAACGTGGGCCTCGACTACCTCACCCTGGATCGCAGCGCGGATACCCTTTCCGGCGGCGAGGCCCAGCGCATTCGCCTGGCCAGCCAGATCGGCGCCGGCCTCGTGGGGGTGATGTACATCCTCGATGAGCCCTCCATCGGCCTCCACCAGCGCGACAACGAGCGCCTGCTGGCCACCCTCACCCACCTGCGCAACCTGGGCAATACGGTGATCGTGGTCGAGCACGACGAGGATGCGATCCGCCTCGCCGACTATGTGGTGGACATCGGCCCGGGCGCCGGCGTGCACGGCGGCCAGATCGTCGCCGAGGGCACTCCGGATGAGGTCATGGCTCACCCGAACTCGCTGACCGGCAAGTACCTGTCCGGGCGGGTGAAGATCGAAGTACCGGCCAACCGTACCCCCCGCGACAAGAAGAAATCCCTCAAGCTCAAGGGCGCCAGCGGCAACAACCTGCAGCAGGTGAACCTGGAGATTCCGGTGGGCCTGCTGACCTGCGTGACCGGCGTATCCGGCTCGGGCAAGTCGACACTGATCAACAACACCCTGTTCCCCATCACCGCCACCGCGCTGAATGGCGCCACGTCGCTGGAGGCTTCGTCCCACGATAGCTTCGATGGCCTGCAGCATCTGGACAAGGTTGTGGACATCGACCAGAGCCCCATCGGCCGGACACCGCGTTCCAACCCGGCCACCTACACCGGCCTGTTCACGCCGATCCGGGAGCTGTTCGCCGGTGTGCCGGAGTCCCGCTCACGTGGCTACGGCCCAGGGCGTTTCTCCTTCAACGTGAAGGGTGGCCGCTGCGAGGCCTGCCAGGGCGACGGTGTGATCAAGGTGGAGATGCACTTCCTGCCGGACATCTACGTTCCCTGCGACGTCTGCAAGGGCAAGCGCTACAACCGCGAGACCCTGGAAGTCCGCTACAAGGGCAAGAGCATCACCGAGGTGCTGGACATGACCATCGAGGACGCGCGCGAGTTCTTCGACGCCGTCCCGGCCATCGCCCGCAAGCTGCAGACGCTGATGGACGTCGGCCTGTCGTACATCAAGCTCGGGCAGAGTGCGACCACGCTATCCGGCGGCGAGGCGCAGCGGGTCAAGCTGTCCCGCGAGCTGTCCAAACGCGATACCGGCAAGACGCTGTACATCCTCGACGAGCCCACCACCGGCCTGCACTTCGCGGATATCCAGCAACTGCTGGACGTACTGCATCGCCTGCGTGACCACGGCAATACGGTCGTGGTCATCGAGCACAATCTGGACGTGATCAAGACCGCCGACTGGCTGGTGGACCTTGGGCCGGAAGGCGGTTCCAAGGGCGGCCAGATCATCGCCACCGGTACGCCGGAGGACGTCGCGGACATGCCGCAATCCCACACCGGCCGCTTCCTCAAGCCGTTGCTGGAGCGCGATCGGGCCTGATCCAGGCGACGCGACGAAAAAAGGCCGGGCAGTAATGCCCGGCCTTTTTCATTCAGGGTGAGATACAGATCAGTTGCCGGCTGCCAGAGCCGCGCGAACTCCGTTGCCGTAGTCCGGGTGAACCTTGTCGAAGTGCGCCAGTTGGCGGTCGATGATGAACTGAGGCACGCCCGCCATGGACCCGGCGATATTCGCGAACAGCCGCTGCCGCTGACCTTCATCGAACAACAGGAACAAGGCGCGCGGCTGGCTGTAATCGTCATTGCCATCACGGTGGTCATAGCGATCGGCAGCACCGTCGATTGCCAATGCCGGCTCGGCATACTCCGTAGCCTGTGCCGGGCCAGCAAACGAGTTTGGCTCGTAGTAGGCGTCCGGGTTCTGGCTGCCGGCGAAGAAACGCATCGCACCGTCCTTGTGATAGTGGTGGACAGGGCATTTCGGCGCGTTCACCGGCAGCGCCTCGTAGTGGGTACCCAGGCGGTAGCGATGCGCATCGGCGTAGCTGAATACGCGAGCCTGGAGCATCTTGTCGGGCGAATGGCCAATGCCAGGCACGACGTTGGAGGGCGAGAAGGCAGCCTGTTCGATCTCGGCGAAGTAATTTTCCGCGTTGCGATTCAGCTCCAGGATGCCCACCTCGATCAGCGGGAACTCCCCATGAAGCCAGACCTTGGTCAGGTCGAACGGGTTATATCGGGTGTTACGGGCCTGCTCCTCAGTCATGACCTGGATGCAGAAGCGCCACTTCGGGAAATCGCCGTTCTCGATGCTGTAGAACAGGTCCTCCTGCGTGGTTTCACGACTGCGACCAACCACTTCAGCGGCCTCGTCGTTGGTCCAGTGCTTGTGGCCCTGCAGCGTCTTGAAGTGGAATTTGACCCAGAAGCGCTCGTTGGCTGCGTTGATGAAGCTGTAGGTGTGCGAACCGTACCCGTTGATATGGCGCACGTCGGTGGGCAGTCCGCGGTCCGACATCAGGATCGTCACCTGGTGCAGGCTTTCTGGAGACAGCGACCAGAAATCCCAGGCCGCGGTGCTGGAGCGCAGGTTGGTCTTCGGATGGCGCTTCTGGGTGTGAATGAAGTCGGGGAACTTGAGCGGGTCGCGGATGAAGAAAATGGGGGTGTTGTTTCCCACCACATCCCAGTTGCCTTGCTCGGTATAGAACTTCAGGGCGAAGCCGCGCACATCGCGCTCGGCATCGGCCGCTCCGAGCTCACCGGCTACGGTGGAGAAGCGCGCGAGCACCTGGGTCTTCTTGCCAACCTCGGAGAACACCGAAGCCTTGCTGTAGCGAGTGATGTCGTTCGTGATGGTCAACGTGCCGTAGGCGCCCCAGCCTTTGGCATGCACAACGCGCTCCGGAATACGCTCGCGGTTCTGGTGGGCCAGCTTCTCGATCAGGTGGTAGTCCTGAAGCAACAGCGCCCCGCGCGGCCCGGCACTGAGGGAATTCTGGTTATCCGCAACCGGATTACCGGCGGTCGTGGTGAGAATCGGCTTCTGGCTCATGCAACATCTCCTTATGGGCTCTTTTGATTCCGGCGTGACCGGATGAGCAGAAGTATCGATTCAGCCAGAACCAGGCTCCAATTTATTAACAGCAACCAATCAATAGATATCAACTAATTGAACAGGCATAAAAAAACCGGGCACGAGGCCCGGTTTTTCATGCAACGACCGACTTACTCGGCAGCAGCTTCGACTTCACCAGCGACCGGACGGTCAACCAGCTCGACGTAAGCCATGGGAGCGTTGTCGCCAGCGCGGAAACCGCACTTCAGGATGCGCAGGTAGCCGCCCTGACGGTTGGCGTAGCGCTTGCCCAGATCGTTGAACAGTTTGCCTACGGCAGCTTTCGAACGGGTACGGTCGAAAGCGAGACGACGGTTGGCAACGCTGTCTTCCTTGGCCAGGGTGATCAGCGGCTCGGCAACGCGGCGCAGTTCCTTGGCTTTCGGCAGGGTGGTTTTGATCAGTTCGTGCTCGAACAGCGACACCGCCATGTTCTGGAACATGGCCTTGCGGTGTGCGCTGGTGCGGCTGAGGTGACGGCCACTTTTACGATGACGCATGGTTCAATTCCTTACCAAACTTCTACGTTCGGTGATTACGGACGATCAGGCAGTCGCCTTGTCGTCCTTCTTGAGACTTGCCGGCGGCCAGTTGTCGAGGCGCATGCCGAGGGACAGACCACGGGAGGCCAGGACGTCCTTGATCTCGGTCAGGGACTTCTTGCCCAGGTTCGGAGTCTTCAACAGCTCTACTTCGGTGCGCTGAATCAGGTCACCGATGTAGTAGATGTTCTCCGCCTTCAGGCAGTTGGCCGAACGTACGGTCAGCTCGAGGTCATCAACCGGACGAAGCAGGATCGGATCGATCTCGTCTTCCTGCTCAACCACTACCGGCTCGCTGTCGCCCTTCAGGTCGACGAACGCAGCCAGTTGGTGTTGCAGGATGGTAGCGGCACGACGGATGGCCTCTTCAGGGTCCAGGGTGCCGTTGGTTTCCAGATCGATGACCAGCTTGTCCAGGTTGGTGCGCTGCTCCACACGGGCGTTTTCAACCACGTATGCAACACGGCGGACGGGACTGAACGAGGCGTCGAGCTGCAGACGACCGATGCTGCGGCTCTCGTCTTCGTCGCTCTGGCGCGCGTCGGCGGGCTCATAGCCACGGCCGCGGGACACCTTGAGCTTCATGTTCAGGACGCCGTTTTCCGCCAGGTTGGCGATCACGTGGTCGCCGTTGACGATTTCGACATCATGATCCAGCTGAATATCGGCAGCAGTGACCACGCCCGAGCCTTTCTTCGAAAGGTTCAGCGTTACTTCGTCACGGCCGTGCAGCTTGATAGCCAGACCTTTGAGGTTCAGGAGGATCTCGATGACATCTTCCTGAACACCCTCGATGGCACTGTACTCATGGAGTACGCCGTCGATTTCGGCCTCGACTACTGCACAGCCAGGCATGGAGGACAACAGGATGCGACGCAGCGCGTTGCCCAGGGTATGGCCGAAACCACGCTCGAGAGGCTCGAGCGTGATCTTGGCGCGGGTCGGACTGACCACCTGCACATCAATGTGGCGGGGGGTCAGGAACTCATTTACCGAACTCTGCATGGATGCACCTATTTTCTAGCCCTTACTTGGAGTAGAGCTCGACAATCAGGTTTTCGTTGATGTCGGCGGACAGATCGCTGCGAGCCGGCACGCTCTTGAACACGCCGGACTTCTTGTCTGCGTCGACCTCGACCCACTCCACGCGGCCACGCTGGGCACACAGTTCGAGGGCCTGGACGATACGCAGTTGGTTCTTCGACTTCTCGCGAACGGCAACCACGTCACCAGCTTTGACCTGGTAGGACGGAACGTTCACGGTCTGACCGTTCACGCTGATGGCCTTGTGGGAAACCAGCTGACGGGACTCGGAACGAGTAGCGCCGAAGCCCATGCGGTACACGACGTTGTCCAGGCGGCACTCGAGGAGTTGCAGCAGGTTTTCGCCGGTAGCGCCTTTGCGGGCAGCAGCTTCTTTGTAGTAGTTACCGAACTGACGCTCCAGGACACCGTAGATGCGGCGTACTTTCTGCTTTTCGCGCAGCTGGGTGCCGTAGTCGGACAGACGGCCACGACGGGCGCCATGCTGGCCAGGAGCGGATTCGATGTTGCACTTGGATTCGAGCGCGCGAGCACCACTCTTCAGGAAGAGGTCGGTACCTTCACGACGGGACAGTTTGCACTTGGGACCAATGTAACGAGCCATTTCTCACTGTCTCCTTTTACACGCGACGCTTCTTCGGCGGACGGCACCCGTTGTGCGGGATAGGCGTCACGTCGGTGATGCTGGCGATCTTGTAGCCGCAGGCGTTCAGTGCACGCACGGCGGATTCGCGACCCGGACCCGGGCCCTTGACGTTCACGTCGAGGTTCTTCAGGCCGTATTCCAGAGCAGCCTGACCGGCGCGCTCGGCTGCAACCTGGGCAGCGAACGGGGTGCTCTTACGGGAGCCGCGGAAACCGGAACCACCGGAGGTCGCCCAGGACAGAGCATTGCCCTGACGATCAGTGATGGTAACGATGGTGTTGTTGAAAGACGCGTGGATATGGGCGATCCCATCCACCACTGTCTTTTTGATTTTCTTACGAGGACGAGCAGCAGGCTTAGCCATGACTTAATTCCTGTCGATTCGCGGGCGCAATTACTTGCGGATCGGCTTACGCGGGCCCTTACGGGTACGCGCGTTGGTCTTGGTGCGCTGGCCATGAACAGGCAGACCGCGGCGATGACGCAGACCGCGGTAGCAGCCCAGGTCCATCAGACGCTTGATGTTCATGTTGATTTCGCGACGCAGGTCACCTTCAGTGGTGAGCTTCGCGACTTCGCCACGCAGCTGTTCGATCTGCTCGTCAGAGAGATCCTTGATCTTTGCCGCCGGGTTTACGCCGGTGACAGCGCAGATTTTCTGCGCAGTGGTGCGACCAACACCGTAGATGTAGGTCAGCGAGATAACAGTGTGCTTGTTATCTGGAATGTTGACGCCTGCAATACGGGCCATTCAGTGAAACTCCAGTTGACAGCTACCTACGCCCCGGAAGCCAAGAAAAGGGCGCGAGATATTAGCGCTGTAGAAACGAATAATCAACCCGGCAGCGCACTAGCTGCCGGGTTCATAACGCGTGAATCACACTCAGCCTTGGCGCTGCTTGTGACGCGGTTCCGCGCTGCAGATCACGCGAACGACACCGTCGCGACGAACGATCTTGCAGTTGCGGCACAGCTTTTTCACCGATGCACGAACTTTCATCAGTAACTCCTAGAACCTTACGGAACCGGGTCAGCGGAGCATGCCGCTGCCGTAGCCCTTCAGGTTGGCTTTCTTCATCAGGGATTCGTACTGGTGCGAAACGAGGTGGGATTGTACTTGGGCCATAAAGTCCATAACAACCACTACCACGATCAGCAACGAGGTCCCGCCAAGGTAGAACGGTACATTCGCTGCTACCACCAGGAACTGGGGCAGCAGGCAAACAGCCGTCATGTACAGAGCACCGAACATGGTCAAGCGGGTCAGTACGCCATCGATATAGCGCGCCGACTGCTCGCCCGGTCGGATACCCGGGATAAAGGCACCGGACTTCTTCAGGTTCTCCGCCACGTCTTTCGGATTGAACATCAGAGCTGTGTAGAAGAAGCAGAAGAATACGATCCCTGCACTAAACAGCAAAATGTTCAACGGCTGACCAGGAGCGATAGCCTGTGCGACGTCCTGCAGCCAGCCCATGCTTTCGGACTGACCGAACCAGGCGCCCAGAGAGGCCGGGAACAGCAGGATGCTGCTGGCGAAAATAGCCGGGATAACGCCGGCCATGTTCACCTTCAACGGCAGGTGGCTGGTCTGCGCAGCGAAGACCTTGCGGCCCTGCTGACGCTTGGCGTAGTGCACCGCAATGCGACGCTGGCCACGCTCAATGAACACCACAAAACCGATGATCGCTACTGCCAACAACCCGATGGCGACCAGAGCGAAGATGTTGATATCGCCCTGACGTGCAGACTCGAAAGACTGCCCGATCGCCCTCGGCAGACCGGCCACGATGCCAGCAAAAATCAGCATCGAGATACCGTTGCCGACACCGCGCTCAGTGATCTGCTCGCCCAGCCACATCATGAACATCGCACCAGCCACGAAGGTGGTGACAGCCACGAAGTAGAAGCCGAAATCAGACGAGAAAGCGACGCCTTGACTGGCCAGACCAACGGACATGCCGATGGCCTGGACCAATGCCAGGGCTACAGTGCCGTAGCGGGTGTACTGGCTGATCTTGCGACGGCCAGCTTCACCTTCCTTCTTCAACTGCTCTAGCTGCGGGCTGATCGCGGTCATGAGCTGCATGATGATCGACGCCGAGATGTACGGCATGATCCCCAGTGCAAAGATGCTCATCCGCTCCAGCGCGCCACCAGAGAACATGTTGAACAGGCTAAGAATGGTCCCCTCGTTCTGCCGGAACAGCTCGGCCAGCCGGTCAGGGTTGATACCGGGCACTGGGATGTGCGCGCCGATCCGGTAGACGATGATCGCCAGGAACAGGAAACGCAGTCGAGCCCAGAGCTCGGACAACCCGCCATTGCTGAGCGCGGAGAGAGCACCTTGCTTAGCCATTTAGTCCTCGAACTTACCGCCAGCTGCTTCGATAGCCGCACGCGCACCTTTGGTGGCGGCGATACCTTTCAGGGTGACCGCGCGAGTAACGTCGCCGGACAGCATGATTTTCACACGCTGTACGTTCTGGTTAATCACGTTGGCATCCTTCAGCGCCTGCAGAGTGATGACGTCGCCTTCGACCTTGGCCAGCTCGGAAGTACGCACTTCTGCGCGATCCATAGCCTTCAGGGAGACGAAGCCGAACTTCGGCAGACGACGGTGCAGCGGCTGTTGACCGCCTTCAAAGCCCGGAGCAATGGTGCCACCGGAGCGGGAGGTCTGACCTTTGTGACCACGGCCACCAGTCTTACCCAAACCGCTACCGATGCCACGGCCCGGACGGTGCTTTTCGCGACGGGCACCCGGCGCGGAACGCAGATCGTTCAGTTTCATGGATTAACCCTCGACACGCAGAAGGTAGTAAGCCTTGTTGATCATGCCGCGGTTTTCAGGAGTGTCCTGAACTTCTACGGTGTGACCAATGCGACGCAGGCCGAGACCTTTGACGCAAGCCTTGTGGTTAGCCAGACGGCCGTTAACGCTCTTGACCAGCGTCACTTTGACAGTTGCCATGATTAGAGAATCTCCTCGACGCTCTTACCACGCTTGGCCGCAACGGACTCAGGGGACTGCATGTTCTTCAGACCCTTGAAAGTGGCGTAAACCACGTTCACCGGATTGGTGGAACCGTAGCACTTGGCCAGAACGTTCTGCACACCGGCCACTTCCAGAACGGCACGCATGGCGCCGCCGGCGATGATACCGGTACCTTCGGAAGCCGGCTGCATGAACACCTTGGAGGCGCCATGGGCGGACTTGATCGGGTACTGCAGGGTGGTGCCATCCAGGTCAACCTGGATCATGTTGCGGCGGGCAGCTTCCATCGCCTTCTGGATCGCAGCAGGCACTTCGCGGGACTTGCCACGACCGAAGCCAACACGACCTTTGCCATCACCAACCACGGTCAGCGCGGTGAAGGTGAAGATACGACCACCTTTTACGGTCTTGGCAACGCGGTTAACCTGAACCAGCTTCTCGATGTAGCCTTCGTCGCGCTTTTGCTCGTTATTTGCCATAACTTAGAACTCCAGCCCGCCTTCACGAGCAGCATCAGCCAGCGCCTTGACGCGGCCGTGGTACTTGAAGCCAGAACGATCGAATGCCACCTGAGTGACGCCGGCGGCCTTAGCACGCTCGGCAACCAGCTGACCAACCTTCTTGGCCGCGTCGACGTTGCCAGTGGCGCCGTCACGCAGTTCTTTGTCCAGGGTCGAGGCGCTGGCCAGGACCTTGGCGCCGTCGGCCGAAATGACCTGGGCGTAGATGTGCTGGGAAGAGCGGTACACGCAGAGGCGTACGGCTTCCAGCTCGCGCATTTTCAGGCGTGCCTTGCGAGCGCGACGCAGACGAGTTTCTTTCTTTACGCTCATTTGCTATGCCCTACTTCTTCTTAGCTTCTTTACGACGGACGACTTCGTCCGCGTAACGTACACCCTTGCCTTTGTAAGGCTCCGGCGGACGGAAGTCGCGGATCTCAGCGGCCACTTGACCAACCAGCTGCTTGTCGATGCCCTTGATCAGGATATCGGTCTGGCTGGGGGTTTCAGCGGTGATGCCTTGCGGCAGTTCGTAATCCACCGGATGCGAGAAGCCGAGAGCCAGGGACAGCGTTTGACCTTTGGCCTGAGCTTTGTAACCAACGCCGACCAGCTGGAGCTTGCGCTCGAAGCCCTGGCTGACGCCGATCACCATGTTGTTAACCAGCGCACGGGTGGTACCGGCCATGGCGCGGTTCTGCTGATCACCGTTGCGAGCAGCGAAACGCAGCTCACCGGATTCTTCCAGAACTTCCACAGACGGATGCACTTTCAGTTCGAGAGCGCCTTTGGCACCCTTCACCGAGAGCTGCTGACCGGCGATCTTGACTTCTACGCCAGCGGGCAGCTTGACGGGGTTCTTAGCAACGCGAGACATGCTTTCAACCCCCCTTAGAACACAGTGCAAAGCACTTCGCCGCCAACACCAGCAGCGCGGGCAGCACGATCAGTCATCACACCTTTGTTGGTGGAAACGATCGATACGCCCAGACCGCCACGTACTTTCGGCAGCTGATCGACGGACTTGTACTGGCGCAGACCAGGACGACTTACGCGCTTCAGCTCTTCGATTACCGGACGGCCTTCGAAGTACTTCAGCTCGATGGACAGCAGAGGCTTGATGTCGCTGCTGACTTGGTATCCCGTGATGTAACCCTCGTTCTTCAGAACGCTGGCTACTGCCACCTTCAGCTTGGAGGACGGCATGCTTACGACAGACTTTTCAGCCATCTGGGCATTACGGATACGAGTTAGCATGTCCGCTAACGGGTCCTGCATACTCATGGGCTAGATGCTCCTGATACAAAAAGAAATAGCCTTGCGGCTAGTGTCACACGCGAGCACTGGACGGATTTCGGCCAGACTCGGCGAGCCGGACATTCTAGAGATACTCCAGAAACGAATCAAGCCCCAAAAGGGGCTTGATTCAGATGACCTGGGCTGGGCCGACCGGAGGGTCGGCCTAACCGACGATCATTACCAGCTGGCTTTCACCAGGCCGGGTACATCACCGCGCATAGCAGCTTCACGCAGCTTGTTACGGCCCAGGCCGAACTTGCGGTAAACGCCGTGCGGACGACCGGTGATGCGGCAGCGGTTACGCAGGCGCGAGGCGCTGGCGTCACGTGGCTGCTTCTGCAGGGCTACCTGAGCTTCCCAACGAGCTTCCGGAGTGGAGTTCGGGTTGGCAATGGTAGCTTTCAGCTCAGCGCGCTTCTTAGCGTACTTAGCAACCGTCTGCTGACGCTTCAGCTCGCGGTTTTTCATGCTCTGTTTGGCCATATTCCTACTCCAATCAGTTGCGGAACGGGAAGTTGAAGGCGCGCAGCAGCGCACGACCTTCGTCATCCGTACGGGCGGTGGTGGTCAGGGTGATATCCAGACCGCGCAGCGCATCGATTTTGTCGTAATCGATTTCCGGGAAGATGATCTGCTCTTTCACACCCATGCTGTAGTTGCCACGACCGTCGAAGGACTTGGCATTCAGGCCGCGGAAGTCACGCACGCGCGGCAGGGAGATGGCCAGCAGACGATCCAGGAACTCGTACATGCGATCACGGCGCAGGGTGACCTTGACGCCGATCGGCCAACCTTCACGAACCTTGAAGCCTGCAATGGACTTGCGGGCGTAGGTCACGACGGCTTTCTGGCCGGTGATCTTTTCCAGGTCAGCTACAGCGTTTTCGATGATTTTCTTGTCACCGATCGCTTCGCCCAGACCCATGTTCAGGGTGATTTTGGTGATGCGCGGAACTTCCATCACGTTCGCAAGCTGAAGTTGTTCCTTCAGCTTCGGCGCGATTTCTTTCCGGTAAATCTCTTTCAGTCGTGCCATGGTTATCTACCTAGCAGTTCTCAAGCATCAACCGGTTTTTGGGTCGACTTGAAGACACGAATTTTCTTACCGTCTTCAACTTTGAAACCAACGCGATCAGCCTTGTTGGTTTCGCCATTGAAGATGGCCACGTTGGAGAGGTGCAGAGGCGCCTCTCGCTCGACGATACCGCCCTGGACACCGGCCATAGGGTTAGGCTTGGTGTGGCGCTTGATCAGGTTTACACCACTGACCAGCACGCGGCTGTCAGCGAGAACCTTGAGCACCTTGCCACGCTTGCCCTTGTCCTTGCCGGCGATGACGATGATCTCGTCGTCACGACGAATCTTTTGCATGACGGCTTCTCCTTACAGCACTTCGGGGGCGAGCGAGACGATCTTCATGAACTTCTCGGAACGCAGTTCACGGGTCACGGGCCCGAAGATACGGGTGCCGATCGGCTCCTGCTTGTTGTTAAGCAGGACGGCGGCGTTGCCGTCGAAGCGGATGATCGAGCCGTCAGGGCGACGAACGCCGTGCTTGGTACGGACCACAACAGCGGTCATTACCTGGCCTTTCTTCACCTTGCCACGCGGAATCGCTTCCTTCACGGTCACTTTGATGATATCGCCGATGCCGGCATAGCGACGGTGCGAACCACCAAGGACCTTGATGCACATAACGCGACGAGCACCGCTGTTGTCAGCGACGTCGAGCATGGATTGAGTCTGAATCATATCTTTCTCCGACCCTTAGTCCTTAGACTTCCACGGCACGTTCGACGACTTCCACCAGGGACCAGGATTTGGTCTTGGCCAGCGGACGGGTCTCACGAATGGTGACCTTGTCGCCGATGCGGCACTGGTTGGTTTCGTCGTGGGCGTGCAGCTTGGTCGAACGCTTCACGTATTTACCGTAAATCGGGTGCTTTACGCGGCGCTCGATCAGAACGGTGATGGTCTTGTCCATCTTGTCGCTGACGACGCGGCCGGTCAGCGTGCGGACGGTTTTCTGAGCTTCAGCCATGATTACTTACCTGCTTGCTGGTTGAGCACAGTTTTCACGCGAGCGATGTCGCGCTTCACTTGCGAGAGCAGGTGAGACTGCCCCAACTGGCCAGTTGCCTTCTGCATACGCAGATTGAACTGGTCGCGCAGCAGGCCGAGCAGTTGCTCGTTCAGCTGCTGTACGGATTTTTCACGAAGTTCATTCGCTTTCATCACATCACCGTCCGCTTAACAAAGGAGGTGGCGAGCGGCAGCTTTGCAGCGGCCAGGGCGAATGCCTCACGCGCCAGCTCTTCGGAAACACCCTCGATCTCGTACAGGACCTTGCCCGGTTGAATCTGGGCTACCCAGTACTCGACGCCACCCTTACCTTTACCCATACGTACTTCCAGGGGCTTCTTGGTAACGGGCTTGTCCGGGAACACACGGATCCAGATCTTGCCGCCACGCTTCACGTGACGGGTGAGGGCACGACGTGCAGCCTCGATCTGGCGGGCAGTGAGACGACCACGGCCAGTAGCCTTCAGCGCGAACTCGCCGAAGCTGACCTTGCTACCGCGCTGAGCCAGACCACGGTTGTGGCCGGTCATCTGCTTGCGGAACTTCGTACGCTTTGGTTGCAGCATTTGGCGTACCCCTTACTTAGCAGCTTTTTTACGAGGAGCGGGCGCTACCGGCTTCAGCTCTTCCTGGCGGCCACCAATGACCTCGCCCTTGAAGATCCAAACCTTCACACCGATCACACCGTAGGTGGTGTGCGCTTCGTAGGTTGCGTAGTCAATGTCGGCGCGCAGGGTATGCAGGGGCACACGACCTTCGCGATACCACTCGGTACGGGCGATTTCAGCGCCACCCAGACGACCGCTTACCTGAATCTTGATGCCCTTGGCACCAATACGCATGGCGTTCTGTACAGCGCGCTTCATGGCGCGACGGAACATTACGCGACGCTCCAGCTGCTGAGCTACGCTCTGCGCAACCAGCATACCGTCGAGCTCCGGCTTGCGGATCTCTTCGATGTTGATGTGCACAGGCACACCCATTTGCTTGGTCAGGTCCTGGCGCAGCTTCTCAACATCTTCACCTTTCTTGCCGATCACGATGCCGGGACGAGCGGTGTGGATGGTGATACGTGCGGTTTGAGCCGGACGATGAATATCGATACGGCTTACGGACGCGCTTTTTAGTTTGTCTTGGAGGTACTCACGCACCTTCAGATCGGCAAACAGATAATCGGCATAAGTGCGCTTATCTGCGTACCAAACGGAGGTGTGCTCCTTGACGATACCCAGGCGAATGCCAGTGGGATGTACTTTCTGACCCATCTGATCGACTCCGTTACTTGTCCGCAACCTTGACAGTGATATGGCAAGACCGCTTGACGATGCGATCAGCACGGCCTTTGGCACGCGGCATGATGCGCTTCAGCGAACGCCCTTCGTTGACGAAAACGGTGGAAACCTTCAGGTCATCCACGTCTGCGCCTTCGTTGTGCTCAGCGTTGGCCACGGCCGACTCCAGCACTTTCTTCATGATTTCAGCGGCTTTCTTGCTGCTGAAGGTCAGCAGGTTGAGCGCTTCGCCCACCTTCTTCCCGCGGATCTGGTCGGCGACCAAGCGGGCTTTCTGGGCGGAGATTCGAGCGCCCGACAGCTTAGCGGCTACTTCCATCGTTCCTTACCCCTTAACGCTTGGCTTTCTTGTCCGCAGCATGACCGCGATAGGTGCGGGTAGCAGCGAACTCGCCGAGTTTGTGGCCGACCATGTCTTCGTTCACGAGAACCGGGACGTGTTGACGACCGTTATGAACAGCGATGGTCAGACCAACCATCTGCGGCAGTACGATGGAGCGACGCGACCAGGTTTTCACCGGCTTGCGATCGTTCTTTTCCACCGCCACTTCGATCTTCTTCAGTAGGTGAAGATCGATAAAAGGACCTTTTTTCAGAGAACGCGGCACTGTCGTATCCTCAGTTATTTACGGCGACGGACGATCATGTTGTCGGTGCGCTTGTTCGCGCGGGTCTTCGCACCCTTGGTCGGGAAGCCCCACGGAGACACCGGATGACGGCCACCAGAGGTACGACCTTCACCACCACCATGCGGGTGGTCTACCGGGTTCATCGCCACGCCGCGAACGGTCGGGCGAACACCACGCCAGCGCTTGGCACCAGCTTTACCCAGCGAACGCAGGCTGTGCTCGGAGTTCGAGACTTCGCCCAGGGTCGCACGGCACTCAGCCAGGACTTTGCGCATTTCGCCGGAACGCAGACGCAGGGTCACGTAGGCGCCTTCACGAGCAACCAGCTGAACGGAGGCACCAGCGGAACGGGCGATTTGCGCGCCTTTGCCGGGCTTCAGTTCGATACCGTGAACGGTGCTACCAACCGGGATGTTGCGCAGCGGCAGGGCGTTACCAGCCTTGATCGGTGCATTGACGCCCGAGATCAGCTGGTCGCCAGCACTCACGCCTTTCGGCGCGATGATGTAGCGACGCTCGCCATCGGCGTACTTCAGCAGAGCGATGTGAGCAGTACGGTTCGGGTCATATTCGATACGCTCAACGATGGCAGGAATGCCATCCTTGTTGCGACGGAAGTCGACCAGACGGTAGTGCTGCTTGTGACCACCGCCGATGTGGCGAGTGGTGATGCGGCCGTTGTTGTTACGACCACCGGATTTCGATTTTTTCTCGACCAGCGGTGCGTAGGGAGCGCCTTTGTGCAGCTCCTGGTTGACCACCTTGACCACGAAACGGCGGCCAGCGGAGGTCGGCTTGCATTTAACGATTGCCATGATGCACCCCTTTACTCAGCGCTGCTGGCGAAATCGAGATCTTGGCCCGGCTGAAGAGCGATGTACGCCTTCTTCCAGTCGTTACGCTTGCCCAGACCACGAACGGTACGCTTGGTCTTGCCCTTTACATTAAGGGTGGTGACACGAGCGACCTTCACGCTGAACAGGCTTTCAACGGCCTTCTTGATTTCCAGCTTGGTTGCATCGGTGGCAACCTTGAAAACGAACTGGCCCTTGCTGTCTGCCAGCATGGTGGCCTTCTCGGAGACGTGCGGACCAACCAGCACCTTGAATACGCGTTCCTGGTTCATGCCAGCAGCTCCTCGAATTTCTTCACGGCGGACACGGTGATCAGCACCTTGTCGTAGGCGATCAGGCTGACCGGATCAGAACCCTGGACGTCACGAACATCAACGTGCGGCAGGTTGCGAGCGGCCAGATACAGGTTCTGATCAACGCCTTCGGAAACGATCAGCACGTCGGTCAGACCCAGGCCATTCAGCTTGCCCAGCAGAGTTTTGGTTTTCGGGGCCTCAACAGCGAAGTCCTCAACCACAACCAGACGGTCCTGACGAACCAGCTCAGCGAGGATGGAACGCAGCGCAGCGCGATACATCTTCTTGTTGAGCTTCTGGGAGTGATCCTGAGGCTTGGCAGCAAAGGTGGTACCACCGGAGCGCCAGATGGGGCTGCGAATGGTGCCAGCACGAGCACGACCAGTGCCCTTCTGACGCCACGGCTTTTTGCCACCACCGGAAACTTCGGAACGGGTCTTCTGCGCGCGAGTGCCCTGACGGCCACCGGCCATATAGGCAACAACAGCCTGGTGAACCAGGGTTTCGTTGAACTCACCGCCAAAAGTACGCTCGGAGACTTCGATAGCCTGAGCGCCATTTACATTCAGTTGCATCTCAGCTTCCCCTCTTAACCGCGAGCCTTGGCTGCCGGACGCACAACCACATCACCACCGGTAGCGCCGGGAACGGCACCTTTGACCAGCAGCAGATTGCGTTCTGCATCGACACGCACAACTTCCAGGGACTGAACAGTCACACGCTCGGCACCGAGGTGACCGGACATCTTCTTGCCCTTGAAGACACGACCAGGAGTCTGGCACTGGCCAATAGAACCCGGGGCGCGGTGGGAAACGGAGTTACCGTGGGTGTTGTCCTGACCACGGAAGTTCCAGCGCTTGATGGTACCGGCATAGCCTTTACCCTTGGACTGACCGGTAACATCTACCAGCTGACCAGCCTGGAACAGCTCGGCAGTCAGTTGATCGCCAGCCTGGTATTCACCTTCTTCAAGACGGAATTCCCAGACACCGCGACCAGCAGCCACGCTTGCCTTGGCGAAGTGACCGGCTTGCGCCTTGGTCACGCGAGAGGCACGACGCTCACCGACAGTTACCTGTACGGCGCGATAGCCATCGCTTTCTTCGTTTTTGAACTGGGTCACACGATTCGGCTCGATCTCAATGACCGTAACCGGAATGGAGACACCTTCTTCGGTGAAAATGCGGGTCATGCCGCACTTACGACCGACTACACCAATAGTCATGTTGTAAACCTCATGAGTGTACGGGGCTTTCACCCGCTATGGCCGCCCATTTCAGAGCGTTACACGACTAAAACCCGAAGGTTATTAGCCGAGGCTGATCTGCACTTCCACGCCTGCCGCAAGGTCGAGCTTCATCAGCGCATCGACGGTTTTATCCGTCGGCTGGACGATGTCCAGAACACGCTTATGGGTACGAATTTCGTACTGATCGCGCGCGTCTTTGTTGACGTGCGGGGAGATCAGAACGGTGTACCGCTCTTTGCGAGTAGGCAGAGGAATAGGACCACGCACCTGAGCACCAGTACGTTTCGCGGTTTCCACGATTTCCTGGGTGGATTGATCGATCAGGCGATGGTCAAAAGCCTTCAACCGAATACGGATTTGTTGGTTTTGCATTTTGACCTCAGACTCTATCTCTGCTTCCCCAACGGACGGACTACGCCCGTTAAAAGGAGGCGTGATTGTACGGATGCTCTAGAGGGGTGTCAACTTTTGATCAACCAAAAGAAAAGGGCCCCGAAGGGCCCTTTTCTTTAGCTAGATCTTCGATTACTCGATGATCTTGGCAACCACGCCGGCACCAACGGTACGGCCACCTTCGCGGATCGCGAAGCGCAGGCCATCTTCCATGGCGATCGGAGCGATCAGGGTGACAACCATCTTGATGTTGTCGCCCGGCATTACCATCTCTACGCCTTCCGGCAGTTCGCAGTTACCGGTCACGTCAGTGGTACGGAAGTAGAACTGCGGACGGTAGCCCTTGAAGAACGGGGTGTGACGACCGCCTTCTTCCTTGGACAGCACGTACACTTCGCACTCGAACTTGGTGTGCGGCTTGATGGTGCCCGGCTTGGCCAGAACCTGACCACGCTCTACGTCGTCACGCTTGGTGCCGCGCAGCAGGACGCCAACGTTCTCACCGGCACGACCTTCGTCGAGCAGCTTGCGGAACATTTCAACGCCGGTGCAGGTGGTCTTGGTGGTCGCACGAATGCCGACGATCTCGACTTCTTCCTGAACCTTGACGATGCCGCGCTCAACACGACCGGTAACCACGGTACCGCGGCCGGAGATGGAGAACACGTCTTCGATCGGCAGCAGGAACGGCTGATCGATGGCACGCACCGGCTCCGGAATGTAGGAGTCCAGGGTCTCAACCAGCTTACGAACGGCGGAAACGCCGATTTCGTTGTCGTCCTTGCCTTCCAGGGCCATCAGAGCGGAACCGATGATGATCGGAGTGTCGTCGCCCGGGAAATCGTAGGTGTTCAGCAGGTCGCGAACTTCCATTTCGACCAGTTCCAGCAGCTCGGCGTCGTCAACCATGTCGGCCTTGTTCAGGAACACGACGATGTAAGGAACACCCACCTGACGGGACAGCAGGATGTGCTCGCGGGTCTGCGGCATGGGGCCGTCAGCAGCCGAGCAAACCAGGATAGCGCCGTCCATCTGCGCAGCACCGGTGATCATGTTCTTCACGTAGTCAGCGTGACCGGGGCAGTCAACGTGAGCGTAGTGACGAACAGCGGAATCGTACTCAACGTGGGAGGTGTTGATGGTGATACCGCGAGCCTTCTCTTCCGGCGCGTTGTCGATCTGGTCGAAAGCGCGAGCGGAACCGCCCCAGGTCTCGGAGCAGACCTTGGTCAGAGCAGCAGTCAGAGTGGTCTTGCCATGGTCAACGTGACC